>CACPCG010000002.1 GCA_902632305.1 uncultured Gammaproteobacteria bacterium | reverse complement strand
AGTTTATTATCTTTAAGTATAAGAACTATTTTATGCTTACATTCTTGTAATACTTTAATAGCATCTGACATATTACTATCTGGATTTAGTATGTTTTTCTTGAATGATTTCATTTATTTTATATCTCTATTCCTAATTGCTTGATTTTCATTTATTTTTTTCTTGGTTTTTTTATTTATAACATTGTTATACTGATATGCTGGAATCCCTACTAGAGATCTTTTACAGAAAATATCACTATCAGTAATTATTGATTCACTTTCTAATGTTTTATCACAGAATATTCTTTTTAAGACGTGTTTCATATTTTTTTTCTCAGATTTAGTGATGATCTTTTTGGGTATACCTAAAATTATTTCCGTCATTCTTATATTTTTGATATATTGTAAAAATTCTTTAAAATTTAGTGAACTTTTATGATCTGGTCCACTTAGATTCTTTGATTTAGTCACGTGAACTTCTATTATACAAGCTTTTTTTGTAACAGCTATGACTGGAGTAAGCATGTTAGCCGAATGATCTGAATAACCGATTTTACATTTATACTTATTTCTCATCGTCTCAAGAACATTTAGATTGAGCTCATCTACAGGAGCAGGGTACTCTGTCGTACAATGTAGTATGGTGATTTTTTGACTTAAATATTTTTCAGATTTTGTAAAATAATTTTTATGTTTGTCTCTATTGAATTTGAAATCATTTCTATAATATCCATAAGATAGTGCAGACAAAGCAATTTCAATCTCTTTGTCCGTAGACATACCTGTTGAGATTATTACTTTCTTCTTTGACATGCCAAGATGTATAAGTAATTGAATGTTAGTAAGATCAGATGACCCAATTTTTATAGTTTGTAGCTTAAGATCATTTATTAAAAAATCTAAGTCATTTTTATCTGCAATCGTCGTAAGAAAATCAATGTCTATTTTATCAGCATATTTTTTAAGTTTTCTAAAATCCTTATAATCCAGCTCATATTTTTTTAACATTTGATACTGTGATTCAATGCCACTAGATTTTTTTTGATAATTAGCCTTACCAATATCAGCGTCACATATCCTAGAGGCCTTGTATGTTTGGAATTTTACAGCATTGGCTCCACATTTTTTGCAGTCAGCTATCATTTGTTTGGCTAACTGAACATTTCCATTATGATTAACACCAATCTCAGCGATGATGTAAGTTAAATTTTTCATTACATTTTATAATCCACAAACTTCTTATCGACTAGAGACTCTAAGTTAACAGAACTAAGTACTTCTAAAATTCTACGTACACTATTTTTTCCGACATAATTTGGTATTAATTTCTTCTTTTGATATTTAGTAGCAAGAAATATATTCTTGGTAATATTCGTAACAGTTGATTTTGTATCTAGTATACTTGAAGTTCTTGGTCTACCATTTTGTCTTTTTCCTATATTCACAGTTGGTGTGCCTAATATTGGGCATTCAACTATTCCTGAAGATGAATTCCCAATCAGACATTCAGAATACTTTAGTAGATGAAGAAAATCATGACGTCCAGAAGATTTAATAATTTGCGAATTATTATCCTTCTTTACAAACTTCGTAATATCATTCAAAATAATTCTACTATCAGTGTCTGAATTAGGATATGTGAAAACTTTGTGATAATTACTAAATTCTTGCAATGATTTTAATATATTTTGTATTAGTTTCTTATTATTACCTTGAACTGTTTCTGGGTGAACGCAGATCACTAAATACTTCTTATCCAAGGGTATTTTGTATTTTGACAATATTATCTTTTTGCTTTTGAATTTTAAATTATTAATTGCATCGACTCCTAGTGAACCTACATTATAGATGTTTTTTTTATCCTCACCCATTCTGATTAGACGTTTTTTAAAATCATCATGTGCTACAAAATGAAGATGTGATAATTTTGAAACAGAGTGTCTAAAGCCATCATCTAAAACACCACTTGTGACCTCTCCTCCATGAAGGTGAGCAATGGCGATATTCATGATATGTGCAGTTAAAACAATGGGGTACATATCATATCTATCTCCAAGCACGACAATCAAATCCGGCTTAATTCTTTTTATCGAAGAATATGCTTTCTTGAGTTGTTCTGACATAGATAATAATATGCTTCTTTTACTAGTATCTAACTGATGTGTTTTAATCACTTCATCAATCTTGAAGCCATCCTCTTTTATTTCCTTAAGAGTATATCCATATTCTTTTAATGTATGCATTCCAGTAACAATTACACTTAGTTTAAGTTTTCTCGAAGCCTGTAATTTCTTCATTAAAACAAACAAATGATTATAATCTGCTCTACTTGACGATATGACACAAATATTTCGTTTCATTTTAATATTTATAAATAATCTGAGCTTGGTAAACTAATAGAGCTCTTCCATATTTTTATTGTATTTTGTAAATTTGACCTTGGATATTTTTGAAGATATCTACTTAAATGTTGAGGTTTCCAGACCTCTCTTGCATATATGTTATTGCTATGAAGCTCTTGAAAGAATCTTTGTTGATGTTGTATAAAATTATCTTTAAGAGTGATGTTAACAACCCAATGATTCGGATTAGATTCTTTACTAAAAGTGTTTATATGACAATATTCATCGTCTTTTAATATATTTTTATACTTTAAAAAAAGTCTTCTTTTTTTCTGTAAAATAACTTTAATATTTTTTAGCTGACTTAAACCTAAAGCGGCATTAATATTAGCCATACGCATGTTGTATCCAATACTATCATGCTCAACTTTCCAGGGATGTTTTATCCTACTAGTACTCATAATATGCTTAATTTTTTTATAATCTGAAGTATTTTTAAGCAAGATTGCGCCACCCATTCCGGTTGTTACGATTTTATTACCATTAAAACTAATAATCGCTGCCCTTGATGTCGTTCCAACATGTTTGTTCTTATAAAAAGATCCAAGTGCTCCTGCTGCATCTTCTATTATTTCTATATTGTAATTTTTGGAAATCTGCTTAGCTTTGGCCATATTGACAGGCTCGCCATATGCGTGCACGATAATTAGACATTTGATCATCTTCTTGGTTTTTTTATTGAACAATCTATTTATTTTCGTGTATGTATTATTTTTAAGATAATCCTCGAGTTTATTTAGATCAATATTAGGAGAAGAATCAGAACAATCAATAAAATGAGGTATACCGTCATTATAGAGTATAGAATTAACAGTTGCTGCAAATGTCATTGAAGGTACTAAAACTTCCGTATCTTTAACATCGATTAATTTCAAGCTGAGAAATAGTGCAGAAGTCCCAGAGTTTGTTAGGAGTATTTTTTTTGCTTCTGTGATTTTATTTATTTCACAACCAAACATATCAAGATACTTACCATTCGATGAAACCATTGAGGATTGAATGCATTTCTTTGTATCATGCAAGGATTTTAAATCAAACTTAGGTTCATGCACCTGATACTCTCTTTTCTTTGGTAAACATGACTTTATTTTTTTTATTGTATTTTCAAACATTTATCTAACATAATGATCTGATTTATATTTTTCTAAATTTTTCTCATCACTAAACCACTCTACAGTTTTCTTAAGGCCTTTTACCAAGCCTAACTTACCATTATATTTAGGTTGCCATTTTAGAATATCTCTTGCTTTTTTGTTATCTGCTTTTAGTCTAAAAACCTCCCCTTTTTTTGGCCTCACTCTTTTTGTATCTGTTATGATTTCAGGATATCGTCCAGTAACCTTACATAACATCTTAACTAAATCATCAATTGAAACCTCATAACCTGATCCGATATTAATGATTTCGCCCACAGATTTAATACTGTTTAACGAGTACTCAAATCCTCTTACGGTGTCTTCAATAAATGAAAAATCTCTCGTTGGATATAGTGAGCCAAGTTGTATCTTTTTCTTATTTGAGAGTAACTGCGTGATGATTGTCGGTATAATTGCTCTATTTGACTGTCTGGGACCATAAGTATTGAATGGTCTTATTATTGATACTGGTAAACCAAAACTACTATAATAAGACTGTGCTAGTTGATCAGCTGCTATTTTTGATGCAGCGTATGGTGACTTAGCATATGGTACTGATTTTTCTGAAATTGGCATCTTTACAATATCTCCATATACCTCACTTGTGGATGTATGAATAATTCGCTCAATATTATTATTTAAACATGTTTCAAGTATGTTCAACGTTCCTTCCACATTTGTTGATACATATGAATACGGAGAGTTATAAGAATGAGGTATCGCAATAAGTGATGCTAAATGGATAACAATATCAATATTTTTACAAGATTTAGTAACTGATTTTATATCACGAATATCACCCAGAACTATATCAGTATTCTTGATAATCCTTTTGTCTATTGCGTCTAACCATCCCCATGAATTGAATGAATTATATAAACACATAGCTCGGACATCATAGTTTTTTAAAACAAGGTGCTCAACAAGATGTGACCCTATAAAGCCATCAGCGCCAGTGATAAGAACTCTTTTATTATTACGCATAGATATTATATTTTTTTACGATTTCATTTATATTTTCGTTTTTATTATTAGAGCCATATATCTCTTCAATAGAATTTTGCGATACACAAAGTACTTTTTCACATAATTGCATTGTAGCGATTCTATGCGTTATACATATTACTGTCATATCAGGATAATTTATACGTAATGATTTAAATAATTTTTTTTCAGTCTCTATATCCAAAGCATTAGTAGCTTCATCAAATATTAAAACTTTTGGATTTCGATAAAGCGATCTTGCAATACCTATCCTTTGTAGTTGCCCACCACTAAACTTTGATCCTTTTTCGCCGATAAGTGTCATTATTCCATCAGTAGAATCTTCTACGACATCGTTAATTATTGCATTATCTATTACTCTCATAATTTTAGATTCTTCGTACTCATTTTCAGAAAGACCAAATAAAATATTATTTTTGATAGAATCATTTAGAAAAGCAATATTTTGTGAAACATAGCCTATCTTTGGTTTTCCATTTGAATCAATCAATCGATTTGAAATTGTTATCGATCCAGATGATGGAGCATATAAACCTAATAATAAATCTACTATTGTAGTTTTTCCTACTCCTGATTTTCCAATAATTGCTGTATATGATTTAGGCATAAATTCAAGATTAATGCTATCGAGTTTAAAATCCGAATCATCATAAGAAAAATTTACATTCTTAAAGTTAATATCAGCATTTTGATTAGATGTCTTTAAAATGAAATTTTGTTTTTCAGCACTGTTCATATCCGTATATATTAAATCTAGAGCTGGAAGATTAAACCTAATGGATGATGTAAATGCAAAAATTTGTTGTATAGATGGGAGTAAACGATATGCTGCAAGAACAAAAAGAGCAATTGTAGGCAAATAATTAGACAAATCATCCTTCTGATACTGCAACATAAGTATTAGTGTGAAAATTGAACCAAACGCAAATATCTCAATGATATATCTTGGTAAAGTCGACAAAATAATATTTTTTGCCGTCAAATCTAAGAATTTTTCCTGTGAACTTGAAAAGTTTTTGCTAAAATATGATTCTATATTATAAAACTTAACATCTTTTATACTATTTAAACAATCCGCTGTACTTTTAAATAGTAGATCATTTGACTCCAATCTTTCTATCCCATATTTTTTTAATCTAAATTTAATTTTTCTAAAAATTAAAAGATAAATTGAGCCTACTAGTAATACTGAGCCTATAAATGCAATTGGGCTTACAGTAATCAATAAAAATGATACAAATAGTAATACTATGGCGCGTGTTAATATTTGTAAAGCTGGTATGAATATTGACTCTGCAAGACTCACAGATAGTTGTATCACATTCTTAGATAAAGTAGCTGTATCACTTTTTACAAAAAATTTATATGATTGACCTAGGTAATGATCAAACAATCTTGATGAGATTTTTTTGCCCAGTACTGCACTAAATCTTGTATTCATCCATATCGTTAAAGCGTTTAAGAAGCTACATAATATAAACAATATTACGAAACTCACTCCAAATATTAGTGTTAGAAATTTATCATCAATTTGAAGATGGTTTTTAACAGCCATTGACAATTCATTATTTCCAAAATATGAGGGATCCGTTATCATTCCAACAAATGGCATTATTGAAAGGACACCCATTACCTCAATTAACCCTATAAAGATGAAAAGAGCGATTAGATAGTATGTCCTTTTTATATCATCTCTATCTAGAAAAAATACAATTTTCGAAAATACACTATTCATAATTCTTAATAAACCATTTAAATGTGGATTTAAGACCATCATTGATCGTAGTGAATTTTTTGACTTTAAAACATTTTCTATATTTGTATGGACTCATTGAATTTGATTTCATATCACCCAATCTTTCTTTGCCATACTTGAGGTTTATATTATTATATTTTTGTTCTCTAGAGATTGTTATGAGAGATTTTATTAATCGATTCAGTGATGTTTCTTTCCCTGTAGCAATATTAAAATCTATGAAGTTTTTACTATGTCCCAGGCAGTTGACTATTGCCTTTGCAATATCTTCAGAATAGATATAATCTCTTGTTATTGACCCGTCTCCATTTACATTTAAATCTTTTTTATCAATAATATTTTTTATAAAGTTTGCGACAACACTTTTTTTATGCGACGAATAAGGGCCGTATGCATTACTAAATCTCAGTATTGAAGTTTTAAGCTTGAATATCTTTGAGTATGTCTCACAGAAGCTTTCAATTGATAACTTTGATGAGCCATATGTAGAAATTGGATTTTTAATTGTATTCTCTCTCATAGGGGGAACGGCATTTCCATAAACAGACCCACTTGATGCAAATATAAAATGACCTACATTATTTAATCTACAACACTCAAGATAGTTATATGTCCCTACAATATTGACATTAAATGATTTTCTTGGATAACGTATACTCACATCGATACCAGATTCTGCTGCTAGATGTACTACAGCATCAATACCTTTTGTAATTTTATTTGCAAAACTGTAATTTTTAATATCTGCTTTTATCACACTTACTCTATCGCTAGTTGCTTTATATTTATCTGCACTTTCATGATACTTAAATTTTGTTATTGATTTTAGGTATGCAAGATTAGATTTTGATAGATTATCAACTACGATAATTTTTTTGAAATGACTTTTATTTATTATTAATCTAATTAAATTTGATCCTAAGAATCCAAGGCCTCCCGTAACAATAATTCTCATTTCCATTTTACCTTAGGCATAATTGTATTAATTTTTATATTGCTTTTGTACTTCATACAGTAATTGGCAATCTGAATTATCATTTTTTCATTCAGTTTATTGGCTTTTAATCCCAACTTTTTCAGATTTGAATGTTTGGCATTATAATAATGGTTTTCTTTCTCTACTCTGGGATTTTTAACTTTTTTTATATTTACATTTATATTGATTTTTTTTAATGACTTTCTAACAAGCTCAGCTAACTCAAGAACAGAGAATTGTTCTGTAAACTGATTATAAATTTTAAGCTCTCCTCTCTTTGGTTTATTCTTCATTGCAATTTTTATACATTCTATTGAGTCAAGAATATTAATATATCCTCTAATCTGATTACCAGTTCCATATACTGTTAATGGCTGGTTCATAATTGCTTGTATAATAAATCTATTTAATACCGTTCCGAATATATCATCATAAGTAAATAAAGGAGCAACATCATCATCTAGTTTTTTATTTGGGTATAGACCATAGACTGGGCCTTGCATTAAATCAGTACAACTTAATCCATACATTCTTGTATAAAACCATATCAAATCCGTATCCATAATCTTCGATGTGTGATAAAGACTTGAGCCTTGTCTAGGATATAAAAACCTATCAGATCTTTTTTTATGTTTAATATTTAACCAACCTTCTTCAATGTCTATATTTGGCGTTCCATATTCACCCATAGTTCCTAACTTTATTAGGTGTGTTTTAGGTGAAAGATCTTTAAGTGAGTGAATAATATTGAATGTTGATTGTAAATTATTTCTTAGTGTTTCCCATGAGTTCGTAGTATTTATCATCGAAAATGGTGCTGAGGGTAATTCAGCAAAATGAATTACTACATCTGGCATAATATTTTTAATAATTTTATGAATATCAACATACTTTGAACAGTCAAGTTGATAAAATTTAGTTACACCTTTCCTCTTAATGTTCTGGATTCTTTTTTTCACTAAAGGTGTTTCTAATAATGGGTATCTTTTCAAAGACTTCATATGTTTTCGTTTTGAGTAATTATCAACTAGGAAAAGATCGTGTGATGAAGAAAATAAGTTAGCAGCCATCGACCAACCTAGATAACCATCTGCGCCTAAGATTAATATTTTCATTTTAGAAACTCTTTATATGAATGTTTTTTAAGAAACTTTTTATACCATGCAATAGTCTCATTTAAACCATCTTCAATTGAGTATGTTGGTTTCCATCCAAAATATTTATTTAATTTTTTATAATTCATAAACTGATGTTTTATTTCTCCGGATAATTTTTTATTTTTATACTTCTTCTTAATTTCATCATATAGCTTAACATTCGAAGTTTGTTTACATAACTCTCTAATAATTTCATCTACTGTGTAACCATGTGTTGTTCCAGCATTAAAGACCTCTCCTGTATAATTTTTATTTTTGTAAAGATTATAAGAAAGGCATGTATAAAGATAACAAACATCTTTAACATAAAGGAAATCTCTTTTGTTTGATCCATCCCCGCGGGGAATAAATTTTCGATACTTATTTATTGATAAAATACAATCTGGTATGAGAGCTGTAAAGTTTAATTGACCGGGCCCATAGATGTTTGCAAATCTTGTGATAATTATGGGAAGTTTAAATAGGTTGGATGAGAAAGATTTAGCAATCATATCGCCACATGCTTTTGATACATCATACGGGTATAACGGTTTCAGGTCGTAATCCTCTTTGTAAGGTAATTTAGATAATGGGTACTCACCATATGCTTTATCAGATGAAGCAATGATGATCGACTTAACCGTACCTTTCTTTCTAAGAGCCTCTAACAAATTATACGTCCCACGGATGTTAGACTCAAATGTTTCAAATGGATCTTTCTTGGCAACATTTACATCGACCTGTGCAGCCAAATGAATACAAATGTCGATTTTATTTTTACTCACATATTTTGACACATCTTTAAAGCACTTAAGATCTACCTTTGATAACTGTATTTTGTTAGAAATATTCTCATACACAAGATACCGGTTTTTCACTTCACTATTTGATATTCCTGAGACTTTAGCGCCCAGACTCAGTAAATACTTAGCTAAATTGCCACCAATAAAACCATTAATACCTGTTATTAAAACAGTTTTTGATCTCCAGAAATTCTTATTTATATAGTTTTTTGGCATTTTCTTGTGCATCCTCAAGTTCGGCTACTGTATTTACAGTTATATGGACGCCCGTATGTTTAAAGGATTTGAGTTTCTTTTGCTTTGCTAAGTTAGCTAAGAGTATCTCAAATTTCTTATATTTACTAAAAACATCAAACATGATTTTCGGGACATAAAAAAACCCTATATTCATAACTTGTGTAAGAAGTGGCTTCTCCTCAAATTTGGTTACAATATTGGATGAATTTATATCCATAACACCAAACGGGATTCTGATTGGATATGATGATACTAGCATCACATTTTTATTTTTTTTATGAGTTTCTCTTAATTTATTAATATTTAAATCTGTTAAAGTATCTCCGTAACAGAGTATACAATTAGTTTGTATTTTACTAATGCAATGCCTAATCCGTTCTAAAATATTTACGTCACCAGAGTTGATTACTGTATAGTCAACATCTTTGAATTTTTTTTTCATAAAGTCTTCAATCTTCTTTGATTTGTAACCTGTTGCAATAATAAATTTTTCAAATTCAAATGAAAGAAATTGATTAATAATATGCTCTAGAATTGGTTTATCGTCAATTTCAATGAGCGGTTTTGGTATATCATTGGTAATAGGTCTCAATCTCAAACCCTTACCTCCACACAGAATTACGACGGTCTCTTTACTCTTTGTCATATAAATAAATCTTAAATAATGGATAAGATGCAAGTAGCATCATAATCTTTGGTAAATGTGGCGGGTAATGAAACATAGACAGAATAAAAATAATAGGTACTATGTGCAAGTAATTGCCACCAGATAATAATTTATGTAATGGATATATTCCAAAAAGATATATTAATAATATTATTCCAAATACACCGTATTGATCAAAAAATGTAAGTATATAAAAATCAGATGTTAAATATAAAAAATTACCTAAATCAGAGCTAGAGATAAGGTTATCTTGCATAAAAGAGTATGTTAAACCTTTTCCAAGAAATATTTGTAAAATATTCTCTGAGTAATAATCATATAGTGTATAGAGTGCTCCTCCAGGAATAAATGCCTCTGGAGCGCTCACTTCCCTTACATTAAAAAGAAGTGTTGAATAACCTAATATAGATCCAATAAATTTTTGAAATTTTGGATATTCATCAGACATGTTTTCGATGAGAGTGAAATACATGTTAAAAATAAAAAATAATATAAAGGTTGCAAGTAGACTTAAAACAAAAAGGAGTAAATATCTTTTATTATATAAAAGGTAAAGAATACCCACTATTAGCAATATTATATATGCTGTTTTAGATGTACTTAAAATAACTGAAATTATACTAAGCGACGACCAGAATCTATTTCTCTTATGTAGCATGTACACTAATGTAAATAAATGAAATACACCCAACAGCTGAGGCGACCCAACAACTCCCCATATTCTATATAATCCCAAACTCTTAGCACCTATTTGATTATCCGAGACAACACCAGATGTTGAGTAAAATGTTTCAAAAAATCCTCTCAGACCTATTAGTGATAATATTTGCTCGGCTATTGTGAATCCAATACTAAGTTTAATGATTATAAATAGGAAGTTTTCGAATTTCTCATGGTTGATTTTTATTAACGGTATAAATATTAATGGAAGAAAGTAACTTATTGTAGATACTCTAAATTCTAATAAGCTGAATTGTAATGCGGATATAAAAGGTATATCAAAAATAAGCGGTCTAAAGAAAATTGCGCTTAATGTATGCAGAAGAATATAAATTAAAAATAATAAAAAAACTCCAGATGATACTCGATTAATTCTCAGATATTGTGACGCATATATTAGAGAAAATACTAATAACAAAGATAGTAACACAAATTCTATAATTACAGAGGGAGTCTTAAATAAGCTTTTAAGTATAAATGCAAATAGGAGAAAAACAAATGTAATCTTAAGTGTATTATAGTAATTAAAATTATAATTGATAGAAGTCATAATATCCTAAGATCTTCTTGTTAATACTTTTGGTAGTATCTGATTTTATTATTTCAGAACGTTTAATTATTTGTTTCTGGTTCTGTGAATTGAAGCCTTTCGTACTAGTTGCGACACGCTCATAGCCGCTCTCAAATATTATTGGAAAAGTAAATGAATCGAAGGATCCATGGGGTAGCGAGAATGATGTAATTGACGTTCCTAAAAGATCTTCTAAGACCTTCTTGCTCTCTAAAATTTCACTCTTTTGTACAGATTTAGATAGACTGCCTAATTTACTATGCGTCTTCCCATGTGACCCTACTTCGCATAATTTATTATTATTCAGCTCTCTTAGATTATCTCTCGACAGAAAGTTTTTATTATTTATATGATCAGATGTCATAAAAAGCGTAAACGGAATATTATATTTGCTTAGTACTTCAGCCGCATACATTGTATCTTCATAGCCATCATCAATTGTTATTGAAATAGTCAAATTTGTTGTACTAGATTGATTAAGTGGAACAGTTTCATAATTAGCTTTTATAAATGACATATGATTGTCAAAATCATTGATTGGGATACTTATACCATACGTGTCATGACGCAAATCCATGCCAAATGCATGATATATTAGAGTCTTATTACCACTTTTACTAGAGAATCTATTAAATAAATTATAATAAAAAAAGCCGCCAGCTTCCTTGATAATTTTTTTTATCAACATGATTAAGAGTTTTCTGTATCTCTTGTAATAATAAAACTAAATAAAATATAAACAAATGCGATAAAGCCACCTAAGATAACACCTAATATCACTATAAGTTTTCTTTTTGGAGAATGTCGCATTTCTGGTGGAAGTGCTTTTTGATCGACTTGGGCTGATCTTACATCAGCAACATTTACGGTAATAGATTCTAATGATTTTACTTTAAGTTCAAGCTGTCGTAAGCCAGAGATAAATGAATCCATGTTTTTTCTATTTTTAAGTGCAGCGATTTCAGCATTAAGTGCTTTAGTCCCATAAAAGTATATCGGATTTTTTGAGTGTATGCTCTCATCTTCAGATAAGATGACACTTTGTTGGTTAGTTGGGTTAGATTGTATTTCACTTATACCCAAATCTCTTGCAATTTCTAATGCTTCTTCTAGTTGAACAATTCTATCTTGAGTTATTTTTATAGCTAGATTTTTTTTACTGACTATTTCAGATTCAAATGTTTTTTTAGTATTTCTAATTAATATATTTATCCCATCAACAAAATCTTTTGTTGTGATATCGCTCACCATTTTAATATAATCATTTAACCAATTGGCAGCTTGATTTGGATCATTATGAATGAATGTTACGGTTAGAAATTGTTGCTCACGGAAATCTCTTGATGTAATTTTTGACTCAATCGTGAAATTAATTCTTTTATAAAAATTATCTCTGAAAGACTTTTCATGATCGTCTTCATCAAAGTTTGTATATAAATTATTATCAAAGAAATATTTCCTCTGATATTTTCTTGATTGCAAATTCAGCATGAATACTCTATAAATAGTCGATGGAGTAATTTCATCTCTCGATAGTCTATAGCCATCGTCTAAAAATACATTAAGTGGCTGCGTGTAACGACTTTCTGGAGGTATCAAGTAAGCTTGTGTTTTAAATGACTCTTCTTGAGAAAATGCATAAACAAGAGATATTATGATACTTGCCAGGATAATAAACAATATGCTTCTTCTTCTCTCAGATATTCTATTAAAAAGCGTTATTAAGTTGATTTCTTTACTCATCTAAATCTTTTGGATTTGTATTTTTAATTTCTTTTTCTAACTCTATAAGTTCCTTTTTAAGTTTATCATATTCTTGACTTTTTCTGTTAAAAAAACTTATTGTCATTCGTGTTTTTTCTTGAATACCTTTTGATGTAAGATAATATGCATAAGCTCTTTTATTCTTACTATTTTTAAAATTACGCGCCTTTACTATACCCTTATTTATAAGAGCCTTAAGAATATAATTTATCTTACCAAGACTTATGTTAAGTGACTGAGATAACTCCCTCTGACTCGTTTTTTGAGTATTATCTAGGTATTTCATAACAAGAAAATCGTTATCGCTTACATTTTCTTTTTCAGAGTTTTTATCAATCTTTTTTGTCATTACGTGATCCTTAATCTCATAAAAAAACTACTGATATAGCCAAACATTCTTGACATGTCTATTGTAAAACCAGCAAATAATATATAAATAATTGATGGGGACAAAATTAAACTAATGCTTTTAGTGGACTTCATCAAAGGTATTATTATTGTTCTTGCCATTGCATATATTATTAATAAATAACCTAATGCAACATAATGAGAATTTATTAACAAATAGAGTATGATAAATGATGTGATGGTATAGAGACTAGGTTTAATATCGCCAACAGCATTCCATGCATTTAATGAATAACTGTAAACTTTTTTAAAACCATTTATAAATGTGTCCGTATAATTTATATCTTGGTATTTAATATATACTTGTGTATTAATTTGTCTTTTCAAATGTCTGCTGTTGAATTTTTGAATAAAATCTGTATCATAACTCGCTCTCGCATCAGGCATTAGTGTGCCAATTTTGTCAAATACTGATCTCTTGACAATTGATCCAGGAAAACAAATTGTTAAGTTTTTATAACCATATGTCTGACTAACAAAGACTTTATCAACTTTATTAATACCAGCTGTATAGATTCTTGTAGATATCATATCTGCGTCATTTGTTTTCAGTAATTTAATAGATGTTGATAGCCAATTAGTTGGTACGGAGAGACCGCAATCAATATACGCGACTATGTCCTCATTTGAAATTTTAATAGCATGATTAATAGATGAGCTGGGTGACATTTTTCCGGAAAACACATTCAGAAAGTTTACTTTTTTATTAGTCAGAATCCATTCGTTTATTATATCTGATGTTTTATCTGTACTTCCAGAGTCAACAAAGATAACTTTATCAGCTTCAAATTCTTGATTACTAATATCTTTAAGAGTCTCAAGTATCCCCTCAGACTCATTATAATATGGTACTGTTATTACTACACTCATGATTTTGGCACGCTACCGCCATTGAGTAACTTTTCAAAAAGCCACAACATAGCAAAACTTAAGAGCTAAATAAGCTTTTGAACTGCCGAGAGATCAACTATTACTTCATGTTTTTTATTAAGAAAATCTAAAAGTATTTTTGCACGGCTTTTTTTTGTTTTACTCAAAAAAGTTCCCTTAAGTTTATTCTGAGCCCCGTTAGTGATAATAACTTCATCACCTTTATTCATGTCTCCAGAATTATTCTTTTTAACAATCTTTGTCAGGCTCTCAATCTCATTATTTGATAATGCATGTGGAAGACCGGTATCTCTATTCAAAAGAAGCTTAGAAACACCAAAGGTGTTGTTAATTTTGTGTATCTTTGATGTATTTTCTGTGACTTTTATAAATAAATAACCTGAGAACATTACCTCTTTCAAAGCAACCCACTTGTTTTTTACATATCTTTTACTATGTAAATATGGCAAATAAGTCATAAAACCCTGATTCTTGAGGTTTTCCTCTGCCCATTTCTCTTTTTTTGGCTTAGTTCTGGCTAAAATCCACATTTGTTCACCCCATGAACATATAATCTTATACTCTTATGACAATATTTCAAGCCTTTAGTTCATCTAATGAACAAATGAGGGATAATGATTATAGGCCTCTGCCTATACCAAAATAAGATATTCCATGAGATTGCATTTTCTCTGGAGAGTAGATATTTCTCCCATCGAAAATACAGGCGGATTTCATATACTTTTTGAAGATTTTTGGGTCAATAGACCAAAATTCTCTCCATTCTGTACAAATAACTAAAGCGTCAGAGTGTTTCAAAGCATCGACAGCATTAGAATATTCTCTATAATTTTTAGTGAATAAATTAGACAGACTACCGACTGGGTCATAAGCGTGAATTTTTACATTATTTTTCAACAGTAAATCAATTATTTCAATACTAGGTGCAAACCGTATATCGTCTGTTTTTGGCTTAAACGTGAGACCCCATATCGTAATTGTTTTTCCTTTTAGTGTTTTATAATGATTCTTGAGTTTTTGTAGGATATAACTTTTTTGTTGCTTATTTACAGTGTCAACTGCATCTAAGATACTAGATTGAACGCCTGAGGCTTTAAATATTGATTTTAAAGCTGCAATATCTTTTGGAAAGCAAGAGCCTCCATATCCACACCCTGGATAAAGAAAATCTTTGCCTATCCTAGGATCAGAACCAATACCTTTTCTGACATCTTCAATATCAATATTAAGTTTATCTGATAATCTAGAAAGTTCATTCATGAAACTAATCTTAGTAGCAAGAAATGAATTAGCAGCATATTTTGTCAGCTCCGCGGCCTCAACTGACATGAAAATTAATTTATTAAATTTTCTATTAAAAGGTTGATATATCTCAGCAAATAGTTGTTTATGCTCAGGTATATCTGAACCAACAATAATTCTGTCAGGTCTAGTAAAATCTTCTATAGCATTACCCTCTCTAAGAAATTCTGGGTTCGAGACAATAGAAATATTAAAATCTTTTTTAAGTTTATTAAGGTTTTTCTTAATTCTCTTACTTATATATTTTGATGTGCCAACTGGTACGGTAGATTTTTCCACTAGTATTTTGTCTTCATTCAAATATTTAGTTATTTCATCACAAAATTTTTCAATTGATTCAAGATTAGCTCGACCATTTTTTTTAGGTGGTGTGTCTACAGCAATAAATATTATTTTTGAAAATTGCGCTGCTTGTTTATACGATGATGTAAACAAAAGTCTTTTCTTTTTAATGTTAGAATTAACAATCTTCTCAAGGCCTTCTTCATAGATAGGTAGAATATTTTTCTTAAGATTACTTATTTTTTTAATATTAGTGTCAACACATAACACCTCATGACCTGCATCCGCAAAACACGCTCCTGTTACTAAACCAACATAACCAGTACCTATTACAGTTAATCTCATACATCATCCTCATTACAGTTTACTCTAGATAGACCTGCGAATAATGTTAACAAAAATAACATAAAGATTGTTGATTGATGATGAGAAAATACAGCATGATTAATCATAAATAGAGAGTATGACATAATAACTATTAATCCAAAAATCGCATATATATTATCATCTTTCCTTTTGATTTGTTCGATAAAAAAATAATAATTTATATAGATAAATATTATAAGAATTCCAAGTCCAAATACTCCAGTTTTAACAAAAATATCTAGATATTGATTGTGTGCATGATTTAAGCCGGCTGTTGGATTTTTAAGATCTTGTCTAACTGGTTGTATGTTTTTGAGTTTAATTTGTTCATCTAAACTTTTATTAAAGTTATCTAATCCCACACCCAGTAAATAATTATTTTTGATAATTTCTACAGATCCGTCCCAAATAATAAGTCTAGGTATGATACTATCCTCAGAAGTCCAGTGATGAATACTTTTGCTGTCTACGCTAGTTATCCCATCACTGATATTCATAAATCTCTGATAACTATTACTACTAATAAAAATTAATAGTAAAAATAGAAGAAAAGAGAATCCTAGCCTACTAAATAGAGGGGTTAGATATTTCCTGGTATTTTTAAAAAATAACATGAGTATTAAAATAAAAAGAACAGGTAGAATTGATGACCTTGATCCGGAGAGCCCCCATGATAGTAGCGCTGATAAAGATGCAATATATGGGTAAAATAAATAAGTATAATTATATTTTTTAAAATAATAAATCGAGACAAAGGTTAATAAAAAAAATATTATTGAAATATTTCCATAAATGGTTGCTGTACTTGTATAACCTCTGATTCTAAAATCTGTATCATAGTAAAGTAGAATTGATAATGGAGCTAAAATAATCGCAGATGTATTAACCAAATATAAAAAGAACTCCTTTTCGATTCTAATTTGCCGGATAATTAGATAAATAGGAATGATTATCAAAAATCTTGTATAATTGTCAACTTCCTGAATAGATGTCGAAATAAAGTTTGAATGAATGAAAGGAAATGAAAAAAATAATATAAAAGATATTAAATAATATTTTTCTAATCTTTCTAAGTTTAACTTACAATGAAATATATAGAAATATATTGAGATAAAGACCAGAATTATTGCGATGATATTATATGCATTATTTGTGGAAAGTATAGAAAAGAGAAAAAGACTAAGTAATATTTTTACTATTTTATCGTAGTAGTCATTATAATTATCTTTAACTCCATTTTCAACGAACGACGACCATATCAATAAAGTTAATGCGAATAAAAAAGTAATTATTCTATTTGTTGTATCTGGCATTCTAATAAATTGATCAGATGATAGATATAAATTTTTAAGTTGCTCAATATTCAGCGATAAAACTAATGAATGAATTTTTACATCTGGCGGACCAATTACCGATAATAAGAAAAGTATTAGTGATGAAAATAATAAGAAAAATCTGTAGTTAACTCTCTTAAAAAATTCTGAAGTAAACAATTAGAATAATCCAACTATATTCCCACTATCATCAAGATCAATCTTTTCAGCCGCGGGCACTTTTGGCAATCCAGGCATGGTCATAATGTCTCCACAAACCATTACAATAAATTCTGCTCCTGCTGCTAATCTGACTTCTCTTATTGATATCTCATGATTTGATGGTGCTCCTCTTAAGGCGGGATCAGTAGAAAAAGAATACTGTGTTTTAGCCACACATACTGGATAAGTTCCATATCCATTATTTTGTAACTCATCTATTTGTTTTTTTACGTTTGCAGGTGCAGTGATGCCTGATGCGCCATATATTTTCTTCGCAATTGTCTCCATTTTTGACCATAAATCTAACTCATCATCATATAGATATTTAAAATTATTTTCGGATTTATCAATCTCACTAACAACTGTTTCTGCTAATTCTTTTGCTCCAGGTCCTCCATCAGCCCAATGTGTTGATGAAACGATTGGGACGTCCAGCTCCTCTGATTTCTCTTTTAAAATATTCCTTTCATTCTCCGTATCAAATACAAACCCATTAATTCCTACTACGACGGGTAATCCAAAATGATTTTTAATATTGTTTACATGTCGCTCCAAATTTACTAGTCCTTTTTTTAGATAATCACACCCTTCCTTATTTAAGCTATCTAATTCACACCCACCATGATATTTGAGAGCCCGTATCGTAGCAACTAATACGACTACTGATGGCTTGAGATTTGCCTTGCGACACTTTATATCAAGGAATTTTTCTGCACCTAAATCTGCGCCAAAACCCGCTTCTGTTACAACATAGTCTGCTAATTTAAGAGAGGCTTTAGTTGCTATAACAGAATTACAACCGTGAGCAATATTCGCAAACGGTCCACCATGAATAATAGCTGGGTTGTTCTCTAGTGTTTGAACGAGATTAGGCATCACAGCATTTTTTAATAAAACTGTCATAGCGCCATGTGCGTTTATTTGTTTTGCTAATATTGGTTCTTTTTTTCTAGTATAACCGATTACAATATTACCAAGTTTATCTTTTAAATCTTTAAGAGATGTTGCTAAACAAAATATTGCCATTACCTCAGATGCAACAACGATATCAAAGCCATCTTCACGTGGATAACCATTGCCAACTGAACCTAATGAACATACTGTCTTCCTTAGCGCTCTATCGTTCATATCTAACACCCTCTTCCATGAAACACGTCGCACATCAATGTTTAATTCATTTCCGTGATGAATGTGGTTATCTACCATTGCTGCTAAAAGGTTATTTGCCAATTGAATGGCATTAAAATCACCTGTGAAATGAAGATTTATGTCCTCCATGGGAATAACTTGTGACATGCCGCCACCAGCTGCACCACCTTTCATTCCAAACACTGGCCCGAGCGAAGGTTCTCTTATAGTGACAAGCGCTTTTTTACCAATATGATTTAGCGCATCACCAAGACCGACAGATGTTGTTGTTTTTCCTTCACCAGCAGGAGTTGGACTTATAGCAGTCACTAAAATAAGTTTTCCATCTTCTTTAGACTCTAATGATTTAATAAATTCCATGGATATTTTGGCCTTATAATGTCCATATGGATCGAGTGAGCTCTCAGGAATATCGAGCTTATTTGCAATCGATGTAATCTTTTCTGGTTTAGCAGCCTGTGCTATTTCAATATCGCTTTTCATTATGTTTATTTAATATAATCTTAAAATCATTAATATTCAAGTATAAGGAGTTTTTTCTAATATCTTTAGAATTTTTTCTTCTGCAAAATTTCACATTTACCAATGACCGGCTTGTTATCTCCTATCGAAGAAGTAGCTATTCCTGATACTCTATTTATGAGTAATTCCTCCCCGTTTTTAACTCCGTAAATATGTGTAGTAGAAAATTTAATATTTTCAAATGATATCTCTTCTATTCCTACCGATTCAGTATATAAATTTGATGATTGATTGAAAACAAACGTTCTATCTTTATTATCAAATCTACATAAAATATAAGAATTAGACATTTTCTTATCATTGTTAATATTATCTCTTAATTCTAGCTCATCTTTTTCCTTCAACTCTATCTTATCCATCTCATCAATTGTGATTTCTTCTCTTTGTTCAGGTATATCCTCTAGATATATTGATTTCGTTTCATTTATATCAACGCACAACTCAAAAGGAATTTTCAACAACCCACTATCAAAAAGATGCAAACTTACTTTATTTTGATTAATCACAAACAGATGTGTTTTGTAACCAGTGTAAATGCCTTTTTGATTTTTAGCATTTATAGATAGACAAAGCCTATATCCAGTATATGTATTTCCGAGATGATCGATTGATAATCTAGATGGTTTGTTGACAAATTCTACTTTTGCATCAGAACTATTAGGTAATTTATTTTTAAGATACTTTTTTAGTAGAGATTGATAATCATCAGGATATACTCCATAATCTTGTTTTGGGATATAATCTGTATTTCTCTCTGGCATCACACCGCTAGGGATTGGAATAATGCCTTTTGCGCAACCTGAAATAATCAAACAAAAAGTTACAATGATAAAATTTCTAAACATCAAATTTACTTGCCCAGGGCCGGAGTCGAACCGGCACGAGATTGCTCTCGAGGGATTTTAAGTCCCTTGCGTCTACCAATTCCGCCACCCGGGCATATAATCTTTTTTACTGTAGACATTAACTGATTTACCCTTTACACCATAGAATTTTAAATATGTTTAAAAAGATAACATATAGATTCAGTATTTAAAAATTATTTAGCTTTTTTCTGATTAGCATTTAGAGGTAAGTACAGGCTAAGGTCGGAATCGAACCGGCGTTGACGGCTTTGCAGGCCGCTGCATTACCACTCTGCCACTTAGCCAGTAAATAATGGTGATATCATATCATATTTTCTTTTATCATGTAGCGCATTAATCATTATCAAGTAATTTATCATATTTTTTTAAAATCATATCAATTGAAAAGTTAGTCGTTACATGGCTATAAGTTTTATTAACTTTACTAGATAGTTCCTCTTTAGAGGATTTAATGAATAATTTCATGGTGTCAACAAGTGATTGAGCTGAAGCAGCTTCACACAAAAAACCATATTCATCGTCAATAATAACATCATTACATCCAGGAACATCAGTAGTTATAATTGGTAACTTCCTGACTGCTGCTTCAAGTAAAATTGTCGATAAACCTTCCCGATAAGATGGAAGGACTATACAAGATGCTCTCGAGTATAGCTCATCAATATCATCAGTAAAATCAATATACTCGATATAAGTATCTCTGATTGAATTATCAAGTAAATATCTTTTGATATGATGTTTATCATTTTCGTATTTGCCAACAAGAAGAAATTTATATTTATTGTATTTATAAAAGTATTTTGCTGCTTGAAGATACTCTGAAATACCTTTTTCATTAAGTAACCGACTTATCATTAGAAAAGTAATTTCTTTTTTATCAAATATATTATTGAATTTGGTATCATTATTTTTTACCCCTGCACCAGGAATGATATCTGTATTTTGTTTATTAAGTATTTTATTTTTTATGAAATATTCATGATCCGATTTATTCGTAAACCATACAATAGAAGATGATTGAAGAGACTGTTTTAATAGATATTTAATCATGCTTTTTAAAATCGTTTTTGAATTATTGAAGAAAAACCCTAATCCTGTAATCATACTTACGTAACGAATTTTGTTATATCTACATATAAGTCCAGAATAAATATTTGGCTTGATAGTAAAATTAAAAACAATTAATGGATTAATTTTACGAATAATTTTTAATAATTTGTATATAGATTTAATTTCATTAAATAAATTAATCTCTCTACCTTTAAATGAGACATTATGACATTTAACATTGAGTGAACTCAACTTTGCCTCATAACCATCCATTTCCCCTATCAAATGTATATCATAACCTTTGCGTGAAAGATGTTGAATAATATCAAATCTAAATTTGTAAAGGGTCCAGAAATTATTTGATATAAATATAATCGAGTTCACAAGCATTCATATGAGCGGGAAACGAGGCTCGAACTCGCGACCTCAACCTTGGCAAGGTTGCGCTCTACCAACTGAGCTATTCCCGCATTATTTATTTAATGATAACACTCCATGACTTACGAACATAGTATATGAAGGAAATTAATGTAAGTACAGAGGCTAATTGGAGCAAATAAACACCTATCTCATAAGAACTAAAAGATAATATATATTCTTTATACAATAGTAGAAAAAGTGAAATCATCTGTACAGCAGTTTTTACTTTAGAGATCATCAGCACTTTCAATTTATAATCACTACCTAATTCTGCTAACCTTTGTCTAATTGCAATGACTAGAAATTCTCTTGATATTATTATAATTACAGGTACAACAAAAAAGATGTCATTGTTTTCTGTGATCAGAAGAACTAACATAGTGATAACGAGCATCTTATCCGCTATTGGGTCCAAAAATTCACCAAAATTTGTCTGTTGCTTCATTGTTCTCGCAAAAAAACCATCTAAGTAATCTGTTATAGATGCAACAACGAATATCAACGTAGCAAAGAGTCTCCCGTATTCTGTATCTGAGAAAAAAAAATAAATTATCATTGGGATAAATAATATTCTTAGGATAGTTAAAATATTTGGGATATTAATTCTCATTGATTTTGTAGATGATTAAATATCTTCTCCGCAAGATTCTCGTTAATCTTTGGAACTTTTGATAATTCCTCAATACTTGCTCTTTGGACTCCTTGGATGCCACCAAAGTATTTCAAAATTTCAGACTTTCTCTGTTCTCCAATACCAACTATCCCATCTAATTTAGAATTATATTTTCTTTTAAGTTGTTTTTTTCGTTGTCCAGTTATAGCAAATCGATGTGCTTCGTCTCGAATTCTTTGCAAAACTAATAAACTATCTGTTTTAATTTGGTGTGTAATATCAATAAATTTACTATCTAGTATTCTATCATTATCTGTTTTTCTCTTATGTCCCTTCACTATCCCTAAAACGAGTATATTATCGATAGATAACTCTCTAACAATATTATTTGCCTGGCTGATCTGACCTTTGCCTCCATCTACTAATAAAATATCAGGTAGAGAATCTGATTCAATTAAGCGTTGCAATCTTCTCTTAATCATCACGCGCATGGCTTCGTAATCATCAGACTTTTTAACTGTTGATAGATTGTATCTACGATAGTTGCTCTTCACTGACCCTTCATTATTAAACCAGACAGCAGATCCTTGAGTATTAGTCCCGCTTAGATGACTAACATCAAAACATAAAACACTTTCGACTATCCGTTGAAAATCATCTTTTAAAGGATCAAGAAAATTATTTTCAACATTATTCAATAAATTAACATTCAATCTATCACATGTATTCTTATGACAGATTTTCATCCAGTTTGAATAAGGTTTTCTCTTAGCTAAAATTATCTTTATAGATTTATTATACTTCTTAGATAGGTATTTTTCCATTATACTCATATCATTTAATATCTCAGAAGTTATAATCTTTTTTGGAGGGATGTTATCTAAATAATATTGTTTTATAAAAGAGTTTAGTGCAGACGATATGTTTTCTAATTGCGAATACTTAAAATTATATTGTTTGTTACCTAGGTTTATACCATTTCTTATAGAAAATACATCGATACAAACAAGTGACTCTCGAGCAGCAACAGATACAACATCAATATCTCCTTGATTCTCGATAATATCAATTGGTTTTGCTATTGTTCTTATCATAGATATCTTGTCTCTCAATATTGAAGCCTCCTCATATTTCATTTGTGATGAATAGTTATCCATCTTTTCCGTAAATTTTTGGATTATAGAGTGATTTTTTCCTTGCAAAAGAAGCAATGAATTATTAACTGACTCATTGTAGTTATCTGATGTTATGTAATTCATGCAGGGTGCATCACACCTATTAATTTGATATTGTAGACACGGTTTTTTACGATTGGAGAAAAAAGTATTTTCACATGAACGAATCTTAAAAATTTTCTGTAAGAGATTCAACATATACCTCACTTTATTTACTTGGGTATATGGTCCGAAAAAATATCCCTTCTTGGGTGATTTCTGACCTCGGTAAAACTTTATTGTTGGATATTTATGTGATGTATCCACAAATATATACGGGTATGATTTATCATCACGTAAAAGAATATTATACTTTGGTTTAAACTTCTTAATAAGATTATTTTCAAGTATGAGAGCTTCTTCTTCATTTTTTGTAATGATAACTTCAATGTCATCAATATTCTCAACTAAGATTGAAGTTTTTACACCAATATTTCTCTTTGAGAAGTAAGACGTGACACGTTTTTTAAGATTAGTAGCCTTACCTACATATATAACTTTACGTCTTTTATCTAGCATCTTATATATACCAGGTTGTGATGGTAAATTAGAGAGAATATTAATCATACTCTGAATATTCCAGTGCTGCAGAAAGTACTTCAACTAACGCTAATTTTGTAAGCCTCTTATTATTTATATTTATCTTACTACAATGATATGAATCAAATAACGTAATTCCATCTAGTTTATGTCTTGCTCCGTGCGAAAATTTATATTTTGTCATCTTCATATCATAACATTTTAAGACAGAATTGTGAGCATGAAGCCCTAAAGCTATAATCACACGTAGGTTACTAAGAGAAATAATGTCATTTTTTAGATATTTAAGGCAATTATTTAACTCACTAATATTAGGCTTATTGTTCGGTGGCAAACATTTGAGAGCATTTGTTATATAAAATTTTGGGGCTTCGTTATCGTATAGTGAGGCCTTTCTCAAACATTGAAATAAGATTTCGCTACAGTAGTCTCCTGTAAATGTTTGACCGGTCTTATTAGCTCCATGAAGTCCGGGTGCAAGACCAACTATACAGACTCTTGCTGACAAGTTTCCTCGTCCTTCTACTGGAAGATTATAATATGTTGGATACTTTAATCTAAGTACTTGAAAGTTATTTTCAATTCTAATACAAGACTTGCAAGCTATCAGTTTTTCTGACATTTAAAATTTTAGTAAAGTAGATCCCCAAGTAAAACCAGCTCCAAACGCCTCGAACATTATAATGTTATCCTTATGAATCATTTGTTGTTTATTAGCATAATCAAGCGCCAAAGGAATAGACGCTGCAGATGTATTACCATGTTTGTTTACAGTCATTACTATTTTTTCTTCAGGGAGGTTAATTTTTTTAGCAACAGCATTTATAATTCTACTATTAGCTTGGTGTGGAATTAACCAATCAAGATCTTCTACTTTAAAACCATTTTTTTCTAATGTTGATGCAGCTAATTTCCCCATCGTGTTAACTGCAATCTTAAAAACGTCATTACCCTTCATTTCAATAACTTCAGTATCTGTATTTACTGTAAGCAAATCTTTATACGATCCATCTGATCCAATCGTATTAGAAATTATCCCTGGTGTATCAGAACTTGACAACACTACAGCGCCAGCTCCATCGCCAAACAATACACATGTATTCCTATCCTTCCAATCAAGTAAAGAAGTAATCTTCTCTGTACCTACAACCAGGGCATTTTTCACAAACCCACCTTTTATGTATTTATCAGCTATATCTAATGCGTATATAAACCCTGTGCATGCAGCATTTATATCAAAAGCAAATGCTGAATTATTATTTAATTTGTTTTGTAACAGCACAGCTGTGCTAGGAAATTTTCTCTCTGGAGTCGTTGTTGCCACAACTATCATCTCAATATCCTTAAGTTCAATAGCACAATTTTTAAAAGCATCAATACATGCAGCATGTGCCATATCGACGCTAGATTCGGATTCAGATGCAATATGTCTTTTCTCTATACCTGTTCTTTCAATAATCCAATCATTTGATGTATCAACAAATTTCTCAATATCGTGATTTGTATAAACTTTATCTGGAAGGTAACTTCCAGTAGAAATTATTTTAGAGTACTTTTGCATTATCTGCATTCTCTTTGGTAATTGATGATTTAATTTTTTCTAAAATCTTATTTTTTACTTCAAAATAAGCTGTGCCAATTGCTCTTCTAAGAGCGAAAGAATCTGCGCCACCATGACTTTTAACCACTACACCGTTTAAACCAAGAAGACTTGCTCCATTATAACGTCTAGGGTCTACTTTCTTTTTAACTGCACGGAGTACTGGGTAACTCAAAATCGCTGAAATTCGTGTCAAAAGACTTTTTTTGAATTCATTACGTATAAAAAATGAAATTACATTAGCAACTCCTTCTATACTCTTTAAAGCAATATTTCCAGCAAATCCGTCAGTAACGACCAAATCGAAGTTTCCATTAAACATTTCATCACCCTCTACAAAACCATTATAGTTAAGCTCTGACTCAATAAGTTTTTGAGCAGCAGCTTTGATTGTATCATTTCCTTTAAACTCTTCCGAGCCTACATTTAGTAATCCTACTCTTGGTTTTGTTGCTATCTCTAATGACTGGACTAACGCATTCCCCATAAAGGCAAATTGAACAAGATGCATTGAATTACAATCGATATTTGCACCAAGGTCTAAAATATGTACTGATCCATTTCTTGTCGGGAGTGTCCCACAAATAGCAGGACGATCAATCCCGTCTAATGTTTTCAAAATTATTTTTGATAATGCCATTAGAGCTCCAGTATTTCCAGAGCTAACACATGCATCAGCTTTTTTATCTCTTACAGACTCAATACTCAACCTCATTGACGAATTTTTTTTAGCCCTGAGAGCAACGATTATCTCATCATCCATTTTTATTTCCTCATCTGTATGGATTATCGAGAATCTGTCATTCTCAAGTTTAGTCATATCAGAGGGCATTTTTGAAATTATCTTACTTTTATCGCCTACAAGATATAAATATAAATCTTTATATTTTCTTAATGATTCGAACGCTGCGGGAACAGATGATTCTATCCCATGATCACCGCTCATCATATCTAAGGCTATAGTGATTTTCTCATGCATATTCTGGTCAAAAAATAACTAACTAAGATTCTTGATTCTCTTTGTCGCTTTTTTTTGTCTTAGGCTGGATTACTTCGCTTCCTCTGTAGTAACCATCTTTTGCCAAATGGTGCCTTAGATGCTTAACACCTGTGGTTTTGTCTACGGAGCATGTTGGATTTCCGAGATTATCATGCGATCTTCGCATATCTCGTTTAGATCTTGATTTTCTACTTTTTTGTACTGCCATAATAGCTTTTATCCAACGAATTGTATGATTAAATAGTTACGCTTATTCTAAGCAAAAATCACTTATCAAGCAATTTATATATTCAATTATACATTATTTTTTTCATATATATTAAGTAAGAGATAATGATTCAAATGTTAGCTAAGATTTGCTAGTATTTCGTTATCTCAAACAATGCAGGTGAAAATGAATATAGTCCTAGCTTCTAGCTCAAAACATCGCAAAAAGCTACTACAACAATTGAAAGTTAAGTTTAAGACGATATCTCCTAATATCGATGAAACGAGACTAAAGGGTGAAGATACTAGTCGATATGTCAGGAGATTATCGATAGAAAAAGCTTTGAGAATAGCGCATGATTGCAAAGAATCTATTGTAATTGGCTCTGATGAAGTAGCGGTTGTAGGTAATAAAATACTTGGCAAACCACTTACCAAGGCAGAAGCAATAAAACAGTTGAAAATGATATCTGGTAAAGAGGTAGTATTTAAAACAGGACTGTGCGTAGTAAACTCTGAGACATTTGTTAAATATACAACTGTTGTAAATTATAAGATACAAGTGAAAAAGTTATCGCAGCAAGAAATAAAATCATATCTCCTTAAAGAGGATGTATTAAGTTGTGCTGGTAGTATTAAGCTTGAGGGTCTAGCAATTGCGATAGTTACAAAAGCCACAGGGAATGACCCAACGTCTGTTATCGGTTTACCCCTTATAAAGCTAAGAGAATTTCTTGAAAAGCATGGGGTTTACATTCTCTAATTACTAAAGTGATCAAAGCCTTTTATCTTTGGTCGTATTATTCTACCTTTACGAGTATAGATTAATTTTTTTCCACAAATCATTCCAATTTTTGTTATTTTAGTTTTAAATTTATCCGATATATAATTAATTTTCTTTCGGAATCTTCTATTTGCAGTGAAACATAACTCATAGTCTTCTCCGCCACCTAGAACTGCTTCGTATAAGTCTTTATCATCTAGCTTATTTATAATTACTGGCGCAGATGGAATTTGTTCGAACTCGATTAATGCTCCCTGTTTACTCTGTTGCAAAATAATATTTAGATCTTTAGCTAAACCATCAGAGATATCGATACAACTTGAAGCGAATTCTGATATTGCTTGGCCGATGTCAATTCTCGGTATGGGGTGTCTTAAATTTTTTAGGAATTTTTTTGATTCTACTAGCATTTTTTTTTGTGAGAATATTAGTGAGGCTCTTGCGAGTCCTATATTTCCTGTCACATATATGTCATCATTGATTTTTGCTCCGCTCCTATACAAAATATTTTTTTTGTTTTCACCAATAACTTGTATGGAAATACTTAGTGGCCCTCTATTTGTATCTCCACCTATCAATACCAATTTATGTTTTTTACTTAATTCTCTAATACCCTTATAGAAATTTTTAATCCAATCACTATTTAGATTAGGGATTGTAATTGCCATAAGAAAATATCTCGGTCTACAGCCCATTGCAGCAATATCACTTAAATTTGAGGCAAGACATTTATACCCAATATCTACTGGCGAATATTCTTTTGTAAAGTGTGGCCCCTCTAAAGACGTATCAGTTGTAAAAACCAAAGATTTCTTGCTAGAAATTTTAAGCACTGCACAATCATCTCCAATAGTTCTAGTGATGTCCTTTGACTTTGTCTGAATATTATTTATCAAATACTCTATTAAGTCATTTTCATTTTTTATCTTCATCTCTAATATCAACCCCCACTTTATCTAACAGAGTATTTACAAATTTAAACGCATTTTCTGAAGAGAATTTTTTCGCAAGTTTTATTGATTCATCAATAATCACAGCCTTTGGTATATCTCTAAAGTACACTAACTCCATAATTCCTTGATAAAGAATTGCGCAATCGATAGTAGTGATAGTATCAGTATTTATATTGGTCTTTTTAGAAAGAGTAGACGAAATCTTATTAAAGTGCTCTTGATAATGACTAATGAATTTTTTTAAAGTAGTTTCATCATAGCTTCTTTTATCTTCAAAATGCTTAAAAATATCTAGTGGCTTATCTCCTGTGATTAAGTGTTGATAAATTATTTTTATACTACATTCTCTCGAAATAGATATTTCTTTACGTTTGAGCTTCACTTTAATCTTTTCACACGATTTATACTGTTTCTGATTATATTTAAGGAATTGGCAAAGTCTTTACCTTTTCTGTATTTTGTTCCTGCTCTCTCTTTGGCTTGTTTCATGTCAAGCGTTGTAATAATTCCATTAATTATAGGTATTTTATATTCTAAACTTAAATTACGAAGTGCATTAATGACAGTAGAAGCAATATATTCGTCATGTTTTGTCTCTCCTTTGATTACACAACCAATTGCAAGAATGGATATTGGCTCCGTAAATTTCCTATTTTTAATCTTTTCTAAGAGTATCTTGATCATAAATGGAATCTCAAAAGTTCCAGGTACTTCTATAAGGCATAATTCTTTTCTTTGCGGTGGCTTAAGATTATCGACAAAATCATAAACAATACTTGAGGTTACATCATTATGGTATAAAGACTTAATAATAATAATTGATTTTTTATTCAATGATTTTATATCATCGAATGAAAAATTTATATCTGATGAAAGTTTTGTGAATAGTTTATTACTTTTTGTCTTTGTCTTCTGCATTATTTACTCATATATTCAACTACATTTAGGCCAAAAGCATTGATACCTCTGTACTTTATTGGTCTACTCAACAAAATCATATCTTTTACTCCTATATCATTTAGAATTTGAGCTCCTATCCCAACAGTACGATAATCATAACTAGAATGCTTAATTGAAGATGTATTATTTCTTGAATTAATTATATCAAGTTGTATTTCATCTAAAGAATGAGATATAAATACGAGAGCTCCCTGCTCTGATTTAGATATTTTCTTTAAAGCGCTATCTAGCGACCAGCTAGCATATGGTTTCATTTTGATGGTATCAACTAAAAGGCTTTGTACATGAACCCTTACAACTGTAGGTTTATTTCTATCAATTTTATTTTTGATAAGAACAAAATGAATTTGATTGGTTATAATATCTTTATAGTAAATCGAATTGAAGATACCATATTCGGTTTTAATTGTTTTTTCTTCAATCTTTTTTATTGTTCTTTCATTTACGGTCTTATATTTAATTAAGTCTTCGATAGTTCCTATTTTTAATTTATGTTTTTTCGCAAAAGCCAGTAAATCTTTTTTTCGAGCCATACTTCCATCTTCATTAAGAATTTCCACAATAACAGATGAAGGTTCTAACCCAGCTAGTTTAGCTAAATCACAGCCAGCTTCAGTATGACCTGCTCTAACAAGTACACCTCCGTCTTTAGCCATTAATGGAAAAACATGGCCTGGTTGAATGAGATCACTTGGCTTACATTTCTTATCGACTGCAATTTTAATTGTTTCTGCTCTATCAGAAGCAGAAATTCCCGTAGATATACCAGATGCGGCATCTATGGATACAGTAAAGTTTGTCTCTTTAGAACTCTCACCTGAGTTTTTCATAAGTGGTAAACCTAACTTTTTGCACTTTTGCTGAGTGAGGGTCATACATATCAGACCTCTACCTTTTGAGGCCATAAAATTAATGTCTTTTGGCTTGACAAATTCTGACGCAATCACGAGATCACCTTCATTTTCTCGGTTCTCGTCATCCATAATAATTACCATTTTACCTTTTTTGAGGGAATCGATAATTTCCTGTGTTGAATTAATCATTTTTTAATTTCTCAAGATGTTTCGCAATATAGTCTACCTCAATATTAACAGAATTTCCTACTTTATAATTCTTGATAATAGTATTTTCATATGTATGAGGAATTATCATTAGTGACATAATATTATTCTCAATATTATTTACAGTTAAACTTACACCATCAACGCAAACAGAACCTTTAATGACAATATAACGAATTAAAGTATCACTCATTTTCAATGCTAAAGACCAAGAGTCATCTATTTTTTCAAATTTGGATATTTGGAATTGCCCATCAATGTGGCCTGAAACAATGTGACCGCTAATGAATTTATGCATAGTAAGTGGAAGCTCAATATTTACTTCAGAACCATTTTTTAATTCTGATAAATTCGTTCTCGTAAAAGTTTCTTCTGATAAATCAAAATAGTATTCATTATTATCAATTTTGCTTATTGTAAGACAGACGCCATTTACAGAAACACTTGTTCCTATACTAACTCCCTCAAGATTTTCTATCTGAATAATGATTCTTGACTGCTTATTATCATTCAAACAGGATTTTACGCTACCTAAATATTCTACGATTCCAGAAAACATTATTTACCTAGTCTAATCTTAATGTCATTACCTAATCGGATTATATCATGAAGATTAAAATTTATCTTTTCAGATAGTTTTTTAATACTATTGATAGTAGTTATCGATTTTGCAGTATGACCAAGAATTTTTGGTGAGACATATAAGAGTAATTCGTCTAATAAACTAGATTTTATCAAATTTGAAAACATAGTAGGGCCAGACTCTATAAAAATTTTGTAATGCCCTCTTCTTTTAAGCTCTTGGAGTATATCAATCATAGGGTTTCTTTTATCACTAATATTACGGATAATCTCAACATTTGGAGGAAAGTTTTTTTTATAACCAGAAGCGCTAAATAGATAAATATTTCTTTTCTTTTGTTTAAATATTTTATATTGGTCTGACAAACGTGACTTCAGGTCTATAACTGCCAAATCAGGTTGTTTGGGGATTTTATTTACAAGACTAGCAGACCTTATGTTCATGCGTGGATTATCCGCTAAAACTGTTTTAGATGTTGTCAGGATAATAGAGGATTTTGCTCTCTCATGTTGGACATCTTCACGTGATATGCTTGATGTAATCCATTTACTATCTCCATTACTTAGTGCTACCTTACCATCTAATGACAAACCCATTTTTACCGTTATAAATGGGAGGTTAGTTAAATGATGATGATAAAATTCCTTATTTAAATCAATGCATTCCTCTTTTAAAATACCGCACTGGACATCAATATTAGCTTTTCTCATGAGCCTAATACTTTTTTTATTGACAAGCGGGTTTGGATCAAAATGGCCTATTACAACTCTTTTTATTTTGCTTTTGATTATTAAATCTATGCATGGAGGCGTCTTACCAAAATGACAACATGGTTCAAGATTGACATATAAAGTTGCGCCTGACGCTTTACCTTTAGCATTTTTAATAGCTATTGCTTCAGCATGTGGACTACCAGGATTTTTATGATAACCTTTTGCAATGATTTCATTATTTTTTACTAAAATAGCTCCAACCATTGGGTTTGGATATACAGTATATTTGCCTTGGCTTGCAATTTTTAGGGTTTCATTTATAAAAAATATATCTCTGTTACTCATCTTTCAAAAGGTCGCTTTGCCTTTTCTTCATTTCAGGAGAGAGATTATTATCTAAAGTTTTTATGAGCTGTTTAAAAGATTCCATATCATTAAAGTTAAAATAAACAGATGCAAATCTTATATAAGCAACATGATCCAATTTAATCAACTCTTCCATAACATACTTACCAATATGAGTCGTCGATATTTCTTTATCTGAATTCGTCAAACAAAGGTTATAGATATTATCTAAAGTTTTTTCAATTTCATCTTGGCTGTTTGGTCTTTTCTCTAACGCTAATAACACACCATCCTTTATTTTATTTTTTGAAAAAAGTTCAGTAGTGCCATCAGATTTAATAACTCTAGGGAATGCTAATTCGGATGTTTCAAGAGTGCTGAAACGTTTATTACATTTGACACATTCTCTTCGACGTCTAATAGAGTTTGTGTCAGTGCTCAATCTTGAATCTATTACACTTGTGCTGGAGTCTCCACAAAATGGGCAACGCACTAATGACCTCTTAAGCTACAGCTTTTTTATTAGATGAATAAACTGGAAATTGAGATGTAAGATTTAAAACTTTTTCTTTTACGGATTTTAAATTACCCTCATTTTCTATATCATCTAAAACATCACAAATTAAGTTGCCAAGTATCTTTGTCTCTGTCTCTTTAAAGCCTCTAGTAGTTATGGCAGCTGTTCCCAGTCTAATACCTGAAGTCACAAATGGACTCTGAGGATCATTCGGTACAGAATTTTTATTAACAGTGATATTCGCAAGATGTAATGCAGCATCGGCTGCTTTACCTGTTAGCCCTTGCTTTACAAGACTAACTAGCATCAAATGATTTTTTGTTCCGCCTGAAACAATATCGTAACCTCGCTCAATCAACGTTGTTGCAAGTACGTTTGCATTTGTAACAACTTGTTTCATATAATCTTTAAACTCTGGTTGCAACGCTTCCTTAAAAGCAACAGCTTTTGCTGCTATTACATGCATTAAAGGTCCGCCTTGTGTCCCAGGGAAAACTAAAGAATTAAATTTTTTCTCTAAATCAGGATTTGATTTGGAAATTATAATTCCACCCCTAGGTCCACGAAGTGTTTTATGAGTAGTTGATGTAACTACATCAGCGTAAGGAACAGGTGAGGGATATACTCCTCCAGCAACTAATCCTGATACATGTGCCATGTCGACTAAGAAATATGCTCCAACTTTTTTTGCAATTTCTGACATTCTCTCCCAATCAACTATCTGAGAATAAGCTGAGAAACCTCCTATGAGCATCTTAGGTTTATTTTCTATAGCTAATTTTTCAATCTCATCATAGTCAAGTAGACCGTTATCATCAATACCATATTGAATTGCATTAAATAGTTTACCAGAGAAGTTAACTTTAGAGCCATGAGTTAAATGCCCTCCAGCATCCAAACTCATCCCAAGTATTGTATCGCCAGCTTTCAACAAAGCCAAATAAACTGCTGCATTAGCCTGAGAACCGGAGTGAGGTTGGACATTAGCGTAGTCGCATTTGTATAGTTCTTTTAATCTTTCAATAGCAAGTTGTTCAGCAACATCTACGTTTTCACATCCACCATAATACCTTTTTGCTGGATAACCTTCTGCATACTTATTTGTTAAAACGGAACCTTGTGCCTCAAGAACTCTTGGGCTTGCATAATTTTCTGATGCAATTAATTCAACATGCTCTTCTTGTCTTTTGATTTCTTTTTTAATAGATTCATTCAACTCATCGTCGAAACCAGCTATTTTAGTATCCAGATTAAACATAAATTTCTCCTTATTTCACCTCAACTAGACCATTAAATATTAACATTATATGTTTTTTTTGTAACTAAGTTTCTATGCCAATATTATCAGATTCTCCAATAATTTTGGGTTGCTTAAGGCTATTTGGCTCGTAAAATTTTATATTCTTGAGATATTCTTTGGTTATTTCCCAAATTGGCTTACCCTCCTCAATTTGATTTACACTAGCCCAACCAGAAACCATATATTTTTTGTGGGACTCGATAAGTTTCCCCTTTTTGTCTCTAAGATTGCTAATTCTTGATCCTATCGGTTTAGTGGGTGTTATGGTATAAGATAGACCTGTGGTTCTAACCATATCACCACCTTGCTGCATATATGGGTCAGGGTTGAACAAATTATCTGCGACATCTTCCAAAATATTTTTAATTGTCTCTCCAGTAAATTCTCTCCTGTAAGTATTAGGATACGTAATTGCAGTCTGACTGTAGATGTCACCCATAGTAATCTTTTGATTAGCAAGAACGCTAGGGCCCCATCTAAATCCTGGTGATAATGAAATATCACTTCCAAGCACGTTGACCATAGCATCGCAGATAAGTTGATCAAATGATCCGTTAAATGTACCTCTACGATATAAATCCATATTTGATTCACCAACAACTTCGCTCAATTCTCTTTGGTATGGCTTACTTACTTTATTAATGTGCTGACTCATAGAAGGAGATGGTTTTATAAAGTCAGACAATATTGGTAGTAATTTATATTGATACTCAAATCCATTCTTTCTAACATCCAAATCTAGGACAGAAATAAATTTCCCATTACAGCCAGAATTAATTACTAATGTCTTTGAATTAGAATTTGATACAATCACAGGCTTTGGCAATACGTCATGTGTATGGCCTCCTAAAATAATGTCAAGACCGCTGACTTCTCTAGCCATTTTTTTATCTACATCTACACCATTATGTGAAAGTAAGATTATTAATGATACATTTTCATTCTGCTTAATCTTATTAATTAATTCTTGTAATTCATTTTGTCTTATCCCAAATGTTAAATTTGAAACAAAGTATCTGGGATTAGCTATTGGGGTGTATGGAAAAGACTGACCAATCACAGCGATACGAATATTATTAATGATTTTAATTGTATATGGCTTGTGAAAATAGTCACCATCATAAGATTCTACTTCGTCAAAAATTGCCTCCTCTGTAAGTTTTACATTCTGAGCAACAAACTCGCCATTAAATGCATCAATGTTTTCTCTGAGAATTTTTTCTCCGTAGGTATATTCCCAATGTCCTGTCATGATATCCACGCCTAATATATTGGAAGCTTCAACCATATCTTTCCCCTTCTCAAATAATGATAAGCCACTTCCTTGCCATGTATCACCACCATCTAATAATAATGAGTTACCATTTGCAGCCATTCTAAGATCATTAATCACTGTGTTGAGATACGCATAACCACCAAATTTACCATAAATCTTTGCAAGTTTATTAAAATTCTTAGATGTGAAAGCATATTTCAATAATTGAGAATCAATAGAGTAGTGTTTCAAAAAACTGTCACCCACAATATGAGGTGGCTGATTTTTATTTGCTCCGACACCGATATTAAAGTTAGGCTCTCTAAAAAAAACAGGTGATAGCTGACTATGTGTATCAGTGATATGTATAAGTCTGAGATTTCCAAAAGGATTTAGCTTATAATCGACTGATTCTTGGGCTAATGTGGGTTTGAGAAAACCATATGTATACCCAATTACTAGAAGCTGTAAAAATTCTCTACGGTCCATGTTTTTGTATCTTACTACTTTTAAGTAAAACAAACAAAGTTAAAAACAAATAAAAGTAGATTATTAGATAATCTGCTTTTATAACAAGAAAATAGTGTATGAGGGACAATCCCATAATTATGTATATAGTCTTATGGATAGATTTCCACAATGATCCCAAAAGAAACTTTATAAAATTATTTGAAGAGATCACTAATGGTAAATATAGAATCATTGCAATGTAACCAACTTGAATATATTTAAGACTAAGCAAATCATCTTTTACATATGAATAATTAAAATTATTATCAAAAAAATATAAAATTACGTGAACCAATAAATATGAAAAACTTGTTAACCCAATTAATTTCCTATTGAGGTTCTTTTTTAAGATTTCAATTCTTGAGGTAAATAATGTTAGGAAAAGAAAAATAATTGAAATATGGCCTGAAATATTTATGAGATAAGAGATAGGATTAATAACATCATTTGGTAACACGAATATACACATGATTAGAAGTATCGGTAAAATTGCAATTAGATAAGTTAAAATATTTTGATAACTCATAACCTAGAAAAATTTTTTCAAATCCATCCCTTTATATAGGCTACTCACAAATTCAGAATAGCCATTGAACATCTCTGTATCTCTTTTTCTAAACTCCCCTATTCTTCTCTCTCTTTTCTGACTCCAGCGTGGATGATTTACATAAGGGTTGACATTAGAGTAAAAGCCGTACTCATTTGGCGTCTCTAAATTCCAAGACGTCTCTGGCTCCTCAGATACAAGAGATATTTTTACAATAGATTTTATACTTTTAAATCCGTATTTCCACGGTACAACAAGTCTAATTGGAGAACCATTTTGATTTGGTAATACTTTCCCATAGAGGCCAACCGACAAAATTGTCAGTGGATTATTTGCTTCATCAATACGTAAACCCTCTCTGTATGGCCATTGAAGAATTTCTCTTCTCTGTCCAGGAAGGTTTTCTCTATCTAATATAGATTGAAAAGATATGTATTTAGCTGATGACAATGGTTTAACTAGCTTAATGAGCTTATTGAGTTCAAAACCAATCCAAGGTATGACCATTGACCATGCTTCTACACATCTTAATCTATAAATTCGCTCTTCTAATGTGAATTTTTTAATTAATTCATCTAAATCAAATGTTTGTGGCTTTTCAACGAGACCATCGACTGTTAATTTCCAGTTGTCTGTTTTTAATGAATTTGCGTTTATCATAGGATCCCTTTTGCCACTCCCTAATTCATAAAAATTATTATAAGATGTTATTTGTTTGATAGTATTTGTTTGTTCATTGGTACTATATTTTATATCTTTTTGAAAAATTAAATGTTTATTTTCTGCATTAGAAAAATTAGTTGATAAAACAAAAGGAGCTGAAATAATTCCTTTGATTATATCTCTTCTTCTCTTAAATAAAGCTTCGCATGTAACATCATTCTCTGAATCTAATATAAATTTTTTTCTCATTTATTTTAACCACTCTCTTGCGTTTATAAAGAATTGTTTCCATGGAGAGTCATGCCAAGACTCCGGTCGATATGAATATGAATGGATATTATATAGTCTCTCTGGATGAGGCATCATAATTGTAATTCTCCCATCTGAATTTGTAAAACCTGTTGCACCATTTGAAGATCCATTCGGGTTGTGAGGATAGATGTTAGTTTTTTTATTTTCAAAGTTCACATAATTTATTATAGCATTTGATGAATCTTTTTTATCTTTAAAAATTGCTCTACCCTCTCCATGTGAAACAACTAACGGTAGAATGCTGTTTTCCATGTTATGTAAGAAAACTGAATTATTTTTATTTATTATCACTCTAGATAATCTCGCTTCAAATTGAGATGACAAATTTTGAGCAAATAAAGGCCAGTGAGTGGCATCTGGGATTATTTCTGTGAGATGAGAAAACATCTGACATCCATTGCAAACACCTAAAGCAAAATTCGAAGTATTAGAGAAAAATCGCTCGAGTTCTTTTTTGTATTTAACATTTTGAATAATTTTTTGAGCCCATCCTCTTCCAGCGCCCAATACATCACCGAATGAAAACCCGCCACACGCTACAATACCATTAAAGTTTTTTAGTGAAGATGATAAATCATTTGTATGAAAATCATAACAGTCAAATCCTGATTGCAGAAATGCATTAGCCATTTCCTTATGACCATTTACTCCTTGTTCTCTAAAAATTGCAATTTTAGGTTTACGATTCTTGTATATTTTCTTAATCTTGTTCTTTATCGGCTTGAATACAAATCTTGGGTTTAAATAATTTTTGTGAATACTTATTTTTGATTCATACTCTTGGCGTGATGTTTTTGGATTATCTCTAAGACTCTGGATGTTATATGATAATTTACTCCATGATGCTCTTAACATATATATAGGCATCTCTATATTATTTTTGGAAATAATTCTCAGAACAGGTTTAACTTTACTTTTAGTAGAACCAAGATGGACTATATTTTTTCCAATAGAGCTAGATTTACACAACTTTTTAAATTTTTGTTCCATATTTTTTTGTACCTCAACCACCACACCTAACTCCTCATTAAACATAAATCGATTAAGCTTTTCATCGGTGTCAATGAGATTGGTTACTTTATCTAGGATTACAGATTTATTACCAGCGAACGCCATCTCAGCTAAAGTTGTAAATAAACCACCATCAGATTTATCATGGTACGCACTTATGACTTTATTTTTTACAAGCTTCTGGCTTAACTCAAAATAACTTTTGATAGACTCCAAACTATCTATCTTTGGTACATCTGATATCGAAAGTGAATTGACTTGTTCAAATGCTGAGCCTCCAAGTCTTTGTTGATTATTTGCTATATCAATTAAATATAAATTACCCTCTCCCTTCAAATCCGGTGTAATTATTTGTGAAACATCATTGATTTTTGAAAAACCAGATAGAACTAAACTCACTAGGCTCTCAACTTCATAGTTTTTCTCAGATTTCCTCCAAGAGGTCTTCATAGATAGAGAATCTTTACCAACAGGGATAGTTATATTTAATTGTCTGCAGAGGCTAGATAATCTTTTTGTCGCAGAATATAATTTATTTATCTCATAATCACTAGAGGATGATGCCATCCAATTTGCTGATAATTTTAGATTTTTTAAAGATTCTATATTACAGCATGAAATATTTGTTATTATCTCTCCAAGACACATATCAATTGATGCTTTAGAGTCGTATAGCGATATCAAGGGTCTTTCACCAATCGTCATTACCTCGCCTGTCTTTGATTTAAAATCAGTCAAGCTTATAGCAACATTAGAAACTGGAATTTGATACTGTCCTATCATTTGATCTCTCGATACTAGTCCTGTGACAGATCTATCACCGATTGTAATCAAAAAACCTTTGTCTGAGACACAAGGCAACTGTAAAATCAAATGAGCGGTTTCCTCAAAATTTGGCGAACTATATGTTTTTACATTGTTATCTGCTTTCACATCTTTTACCTTAATTGTCGGTATAGGTGGTTTACCCAAAAGGTTTTTCATCTTGAGATCTATGATTGCATTGCCCGAACTGTCATAAAGTTTTAATTTTTTTGATTTAGTTACATGCCCTATCACAGCAAATGGACAATTTTCTCTAATACATATCTGTTCGAATACTTTTAGATTTTTTCTGGAAATTACAATAACATATCTTTCTTGTGACTCGTTACACCAGACTTCCAACGGGCTCATTGATTTCTGAGCAACAGGGATTGATGATAAGTTAATTATCGCTCCCATTTTAGATTCGTTGACTATCTCTGGAACAGCATTACTGAGTCCTCCTGCGCCAACATCATGTATGCTTTTGATGGGATTGCTTTTATTCCTGTATATACACTGATTAATAACCTCTTGGCATCTTCTCTCCATTTCTGGATTTTCTCTTTGTACAGAGGCAAAATCTAAATCTTTTGAACTTACTCCAGATGCTAGAGAAGACGCTGCACCTCCACCAATTCCTATTAAGTACGAGGACCCACCTAGAACAATTATTTGATCATTATCCGAGAGTTTCTTTTTGTGAGCATGATTGAATTGTAAACTACCAATACCTCCAGCAATCATAATTGGTTTATGATAACCATAATTCTTATACAGCTTTAATGATCTGGATAATTTACGCTCAAATGTTCTGAAATATCCAAATATATTTGGACGCCCAAACTCATTATTATATCTTGCAGCGCCAATTGGCGCTTCAATTATTATTTCGAGCGGCGTCTTAATCCTTTCAGGCGGCTGTATCGAATTTTTTTCCCATGGCATAATATTAGATTGTATGTTGAGATTTGACAAAGTAAATCCAGCAAATCCAATCTTAGGTATCGAGCCAATTCCGGTTGATCCTTCATCACGTATTTCTCCACCAGACCCAGTAGCAGCACCTTCATATGGTGCTATTGCAGTTGGGTGATTATGCGTTTCTGCTTTAATAATGTATGCACTTTCAGTGCTTGAATTAATATATCTATTGTTATTGGTGCGTAAAAAGGATTTTGAATAGGACTTTATAGCGGAACAATTATCTGAATATGCAGATAAAATATCTTTATTTGTTTTTTGGTATGTATCTTTAATTAATGAAAAAAGTGTTTTAGATTTTCTCTGTTTATATTGAATTGGTGAATTAAATATCTTATGTCTACAATGCTCAGAGTTGATTTGTGCAAACATCATTAATTCTATATCCGATGGATTCCTTTTTATTTCTCTATAAATGTTTTTAAGGTATTTAATTTCTAGAGGATTAAGTGCTAGTCCCATTTTTCTATTAAAGGCATCTAGTGTTTGCAATTTTACTTCTTTTGCTTTCTTGGGTTTTAATGGAACATCATTATGAGATAGAAATTTCTTAATATCATATGCTCTATGAATGACAGATTGAGTCATCTTGTCGGTAAGAGAATTAATAGTCTTTATAAAACTGTTCCGAAGATTTTTTTTTGCCTCAAAGTTAATGCAAGTAATCTTCTCTATTTCAATATCTGATGAGAATCCACATGATGAGAGTATTTGATGGGCTTTCTCAGACCATGACGAAAAATGTCTTGTTCTGTGCGAGATAATTATGCTTGAATTTACATCGAGTAGAGCAATACTAAACTCAGTCGCATTGAGTGTATTTTTGAGTTTGGATCTCTCAGATTTAGTTAACTTATTATTAGATTTCAATAAATATAATGAAAATACAGTGGTTTGCGAGGCAAAATTTAATAAAAATTTTGAGATACCAATATTTACTTTTTCGGATTTTGCTTTGAAAATATATTGATTTTTGGTCATTCTGATAGATATATAATAATACATTATCGTTGATAATAGTATAACTTAGATATACACTTATTGAGCATATATCGGGGGCGACCTGGTTTCGACGTGGGTTGCAGAACTTGAGGAGCATGTCGAGCTTTCGGTAACTCGTAAAACTGCTGAAAAACAATAAACGCTGAAAATAAACCTTTAGCACTAGCAGCCTAACTGCCGCTAGCTTCACTCAAAGTAGGCTTATATGCTTTGTACTGAAGTCATTATGATAAGACCGCAATATATATGCTCGTTAGTATATTGTTAAATTAAAACGAGACCGTTATTGAGTAGACTGTTTGTTGTAGGCTTGATAATTAAATTATGAACAAACTAAACATGTAGCGCCAAAGGAGAAGTGCTTTCGGACGCGGGTTCGATTCCCGCCGCCTCCAATAAAATTTCTGATTTAATTTAACAAGTTGCGAATTTAAAATATAGTCATTGAGAATAACGATATATTTTTATTTAATACAAGGCTAGACGCAGCCAGTTGGTTTTGGTAGACCTCCATACTTTGCTATTTTTTTCATAGGCCCAGACTTAAACACTTCATATAGTTTTGTTGCTTTGCGGTCCATACCGAATTCTTTTGCAAAATCTCTCATTGCGGGCACAGTTCCTGATTGACTAAACATCTCCCGTGCTTTTAAGATGTATTCTTTTATCTCATCTGTGATTTCAAAATCATCTTCTTTAGCCATTTGATACATTAGGGCTTCAGACCAATCATTGATATTTAATAAAAATCCATCTCCATCTCTTTCCATGTTAGTACTACACGCATCCAGTAGGTTTAGGTAGTCCTCCATATTTAGCTATTTTTTTCATTGGTCCTGACTCGAATATATCATAAAGTTTGGATGCTTTACGATCCATCCCATACTCTTTGGCAAACACTCTTATAGCTGGCACAGTTCCAGTCTCATTATACATTTCGCGTGCCTTCATTATAAAGCCTTTTATTTCGTCAGTAATCTGAAAGTCATCATCACTTGCCATTTGGTACATGATTTCCTCAGACCAGTCACTAGTATTTATTAAAAATCCATCACCATCTCTATTCATAATTACATTATAGCAAGTTTTTATTTTTAGAAAAAATCATTTTTAATAATTCTCCATAATTTCTTGAAGATGTAGTTCTAGAAGTAACGTATTTGATATGTGCATTATTATCTGCAAATTTATTTAATTCAATTGACCATAATGGCAAGACTTTATTTGGCAATGTAGAATACCTTACATCAATAATTTGCATTGGATTATTTGGATGGACGGATAAGTAATTATCTGCAAACCAACGAAACCTCTCTATGTCTTTAGCTTGTTGAGATTTTTTGTCAAGCCACGGAAATGATTTACTAATATCTAGTTTCGCTATTGATGTTCCTCCTAGGTATGAATTTGTTACCCCTGCTCTTACAGCATCAACATAATAAACATTTTCATGTTCGTATATGATTTTCCATACTATTATATTCGCAAAACTTGGTTTTACTAATAAATTACTAGGGACATGTCCTCTCTCTTTAATAACTTCTTCCATGATGGAACTCACCCTCTGTTCTTGCATCTTCCCAAGAGAATAGTAAAAGAAAATCCAGATAACTGATAGCAAAGACAAAGTATAACTTCGCTTAGATATAGAAAAAATAAGAAGTATAAGCACGGGAAAAGTAAAGAGAGGATCAACAACAGATATTATGTTAAAGGAAACTCTCTCATTACTAAAGGGCCAATATAATTGTGTTCCATAAGATGTCGTTGCGTCTACGAGTCCATGAGTTGAATATGCTAATGTGCATACAACCAACGTACTTATAAAAGAAATTCTGCATCTTTTTGCAATCAGATAATAAAAAAATATCGAACATAGGAGACCGCCAATTGGTATAAATATTAGTGAATGTGTAAATTGCCTATGAAATTCGAAAAACAAAAGTGGATCTGTTTGTGATCGAAAAAAAATATCCAAATCTGGACTCATCGCGGATAAGAATGCAATCAAACTCATCAAAAGTATTTTTTTATTTTTGATATATAAATGACTAATAGAAGTGCCTACAAGTCCTTGTGATAACGGATCCATTTAACTCTCTCAATTTGTATACATAATTAACTATTATTTATTAATATTCAACTATATCATCATCAATAACTCTCCAGATATACCAGACAGCCACGGTTCTGAAGGGCTCCCATTTTTTTGAAATCTTGAGAAGTTTCTCCACTGACGAATTTTCTATTTTGTATACTGTATTCATACTATTTACCAATCCAACATCTCCTAATGGAAGTATATTTGGTCTTAATAACTGAAATATCAGATACATCTCAGCTGTCCATATACCAACTCCATAAAGTTTACATAAGCTTTTAATAGCATCATCATCAGACATTTTCTCAATTGAACTGAAGAAATTACTATTTTCGTCTAGATGGTTAGCCAAACCTTTCAGGTATTTTACTTTTTGACCTGATAGTCCTGTTTTCTTAAGTTGCGCTGATGATGATGTTAGAATGTTTTTTTTATTAATCAAACCACAAGTACTCCTAACCCTTCTTGTTATACTCTCTGCCGCCGCAATTGATATCTGTTGGCCAATGATTGCATTTGATAGTGTTTGAAAAGGTGAACAAGTCCTCTGCAGAAATTTCTCGTCACTGACATTATTGATTATAGATTTTAATACTCTATCTTTTGATGCTAGATATTTCTTTGATTTGTCCCAGTAATCAGGTTTTGTTTTTAATTTCATCGACACTAAAAAAAGAGACGCTTTTGGCGTCTCTTTATATTAATTGATATACTTCTGTTATTGACCTTTATTGGTGTTTATACCGAAAGGTAAATAAAGTGGGCACCATCCTAGTGAACCAGTAAGTATAGGAATAATTCCTATCCATGCCCATAGCGGCATACCCATGCCCATACCTATGTAAAGAATAGCGATACCTGCAATTATTCTTGCTATACGCTCCATTCCACCTACATTAGTTGGCATAGTTTTTGGTGTTGTTGACATACTAAGGCCTCCTCAAATATTATTTATTAAACACTAACACTAATATATGAAATAATTATTAGAATTTCAATAACTAGTCACTTACGTTTTTTCTTATAGTCATCTATTGCTGCGCTAATTGCATCTTCAGCTAAAACTGAACAATGTATTTTAACAGGCGGTAAAGCAAGTTCTTCAGCAATATCAGTATTTTTAATAAGTGATGCTTCTGTTAAACTCTTGCCTTTTACCCACTCTGTAAGAAGCGAGCTAGATGCTATAGCTGAGCCACAGCCATAAGTTTTAAATTTTGCGTCTTCTATTATGCCCTCATCATTAACTTTAATTTGAAGTTTCATTACATCGCCACAGGCAGGTGCACCCACCATACCTGTGCCGACAGAAACATCCTCCTTATCGAATGAACCAACATTCCTAGGATTTTCGTAATGATCGAGGACTTTATTGCTATATGCCATTAAGTTCTCCCGTTATGTTTGCTTATGCAGCATCCCATTCATCTTTCACTAAAGATTCTTCTGTAATAATAGATTCCTCAGTAACCGCGTCATGTTGATCAACAACATCGACTCCCTCGCTGATAAGTGAACCTAGTGTTACAGTTTCAAGATATTTGCATAGCTTATCACTGAATCTCTCCCATATTAGCTCATCTTTTTTTTGATGATCTAATGAACTATTGGTATCAGAATTTATTGCGTTTATTATTTGCGCAATAGTTATCTCGCTTGGATCTGCAGATAGCCTATAGCCACCTCCAGGTCCTCTAACACCAGCTACTAGATTGCCCTTTCTAAGAAGTGCAAACAGTTGCTCGAGATATGAGAGTGATATTCCTTGATGTTTTGAAATCTCCAACAACGTCTTTGGTGTGCCGGAATCATTCATTGCAATGTTTATCATAGCCTTTATGGCATATCTTCCTTTTGCTGATAATTTCATCATTTCTCTCCATAGTAGTTAATACCTTACCAATATGGTATGGTATCGTTTACTATATTTCAAGTGTGGGATAAAAGATACATTTATTATCAGGAAATCTTATAGATATAAACCATCCATTATTTTTTACATGTAAACTATTGATATTTATAGGATTTGTTAATTATATTCTTAAGCCAATAATAAACTCTCAGATTTAGACTAATCTTTTCAGTTATTGAGCTATCAAAAGTTTTAAATTCTCTAAGAGATTTTGCTTCCAAGAGTTTTGCATCAGTGTAAAGAGTGTATATTAAATGTGGTTTTAACGCATAAGAACCCACCGCATGATTGTGGTCTTTAAACTTATAATACAAGCGGAATATATGCGTGTACTTAGTGATTGAAATTGGCTCGTACTGAACCGAATTGTTATTAAGAAAAACTGTGGAAGATTTATTTTGATCTCCAATAAAAGAGAGTGCAACTTTGAACTGATGATAATTTTTCTCATAAATTTGCATCAAATGATTAAAATTGAGTACTTTGTAGGTGCTTCTTAAATCATGGTTATTAATCAATTTATCCATAAGTATTTTAAGTCTAAATTTGTTACAATAGTAATAATTTACAATTTAAATAATATTATGTCAAAAGATGAGCAAATAGAGATGTCGGGGAAAGTGATTGAGACTCTTCCAAATACTATGTTTAGAGTGGAGTTGGAGAATGGTCATATTGTTACTGCACACATCTCGGGGAAGATAAGAAAACATTATATTAGGATTCTTCGTGGAGACTCTGTGATGGTTGCTCTAACACCTTATGATTTAACTAAAGGTAGAATCATTTTTAGAGACAAATAGTTACATATTATCAATAACAGCGTCACCAAATCCTTGGGTGCTGACTAATGTTGCACCAGGAACAAGCTTCATAAGTTCTTGTTTAATTTCTTCAGCCGTATGTTTTTCTTTCGATTTAGGTCTAATGAATTTTTTTCCAGCTCTAGCTCTTGCCAAATCAAATGTTAACTGTTTTTTTTGTATTGCGCCGATAACTCCTTTTAATACAAAATCTGCAGCTTCATCCCACCCCATATGTCTTAGCATCATCTCTCCAGACAGAATTATTGAGCTTGGATTAACCCTATTTTTCCCAGCAAATGATTCTGCTGATCCATGAGTTGCCTCAAAGACAGCATAACCATCACCAATATTAGCACCAGGAGCAATACCTATCCCACCAACTTGAGCGGCTAATGCATCAGAAATATAATCACCATTGAGGTTGAGAGTCGCTATGACTTCATGTTGTTCTGGTACTAAGATAATTTGTTGTAAAAAATTGTCAGCAATACAATCTTTTACTGTAAGTATATGTCCGGATTTAGGGCAAGTAATTGAGTAGGTACCATTTTCATTTATTGTTCCATTATATTTGTTTTTAACTAAGTCATATGCCCAATCTCTGAATGCACCCTCAGTGTATTTCATGATGTTTCCCTTATGCACGATAGTAAGAATTTCTTTTTTTTCATTCAGAGCAAACTCTATGGCCATGTTAATCAATCTTTCAGATCCTTCTCTTGAAACAGGTTTGATTCCAATTCCGCATTCATTTTCAAAACGAAATGGTGATTCGCCAAGTTCCTTTTTTATGAACTCGATTATTTTTTTCGCGCCTTCTGAATTTGGTTCCCACTCTATACCAGAATATAAATCTTCCGTATTCTCCCTAAAGACAACCATATCTGTCAGATTTGATTCGACCATTGGGCTGTTTGTTCCTGGAAAATATCTAATTGGTCTTACACAAGCAAAAAGATCTAACTTTTGTCTTATACTTACATTAATGGACTTAAATCCATTTCCAATTGGTGTAGTAAGTGGGCCTTTAATGGAGACTCTATATTTTTTCATAGCGTCAATTGTCTCTTGGGGAAGTAGTTGACCACAAATATCAATTGCTTGCTGACCTGCATATATTTCCATCCACTTTATCTCTTTTGAAACACCATATGCTTTTCCAATTGCATAATTTAAAACTCTCTTCATTACAGGTGTGACGTCAATACCTATGCCATCGCCAATTATATATGGGACTATAGGCTTATCCGGTGTTTGAATCATACCATCTTTGAATGATATTATTTGACCATCGCTTGGTTCATTAAATTTAATCATAACAATTTAGTAAAAAATATTATTAATTTTACTTTTCAAACTGCTCTTCTTCTGTAGAACCTGTAAGAGCTGTGGTTGATGACGTGCCACCTTGAATCACCTGAGTGACAGTATCAAAATACCCAGTACCAACCTCTCTCTGATGTTTAGTAGCTGTGTAACCGTCTTTCTCAGATGCGAATTCAGCTTCCTGAAGTTTAACATAAGCGGTCATTTGGCTCTCATTATAACCTTTTGCTAATTCAAACATACTATGATTTAAAGCATGAAATCCAGCAAGAGTAATAAATTGAAATTTATATCCCATAGCTCCTAATTCTCTTTGAAATTTAGCAATTTGAGAATCATCTAATTTTTTCTTCCAATTAAATGATGGAGAACAATTATATGCTAGTAATTGCTCTGGATGTTCTTTTTTCAAAGCTTCAGCAAATTGTTTTGCAAATGATAAGTCTGGGACTCCAGTTTCACACCAGACCAGATCTGCGTATGGTGCGTAAGCCAATCCACGAGAGATAGCCTGATCAATTCCATTTTTTACTCTGTAAAATCCTTCTGCTGTTCTATCACCAGTACAAAACTCCTTGTCTCTCGGATCGATGTCACTTGTAATCAGATTCGCTGCTTCTGCATCTGTTCTTGCTAAAAGAACTGTCGGCACTTCTGAGACATCCGCTGCTAATCTAGCGGCAGCAAGCTTTTGAACTGCCTCTTGTGTAGGTACAAGAACTTTTCCTCCCATATGTCCACATTTTTTTGCTGAGGCTAATTGATCTTCAAAGTGGACGCCTGCTGCACCAGCTTCAATCATAGCTTTCATTAATTCAAATGCATTTAATACACCACCAAATCCTGCTTCAGCATCAGCGACTATTGGTAACATGTAATCAACTATGTCATTTCCTTCAGCAATGTTCAATTGATCTGCTCTTCGAAGCGCATTATTAATTCTTTTTACTACACTTGGTACACTATCTACAGGATATAGAGACTGATCTGGGTACATTTGCATACCTGTATTAGCATCGCCAGCTACCTGCCAACCTGACAAATAAACTGCTTTTAAGCCTGCCTTAGCTTGTTGCATCGCTTGGTTACCTGTCAATGCGCCAAGAGCGTTAACAAAATCCTCTGTGTTTATTAATTTCCACAGCTTTTCAGCGCCATTTTTAGCTAAAGTATACTCAATTTTGACACTACCACTACATTTGGCTACTTCTTCAGCAGAGTAATCTCTTTTTACATTTTTCCATCTTGGGTTTGAATCCCAATCTTTTTGGATATCATTTGCAGATCTTAGTTTATTCATTGTTACCTCTTGAACATCGATATATTATAATTTAGCGTAGATAATACTATTAACGGCAAAATTAAACAATTACAAATCATGAATTATAGTAAAAATATCATAGTAGCAATGTCTGGCGGAGTCGATTCCTCTATTTCTGCTGTTATGCTCAAAGAATTTGGTTATAACGTCCGCGGACTATTTATGAAGAATTGGGAGGAGGATGATACGGATAATTGTAATGTGAAAGACGATTATGCTGACGCAAAAAGAGTAGCAGACAAGTTAGGCATTGAATTAATGACAGTAAATTTCTCAGATCAATATTGGGATTTAGTGTTTAAAAGATTCCTAGATGGTCTCAAAGATGGTATCACTCCTAATCCAGATATTTATTGTAACCAAGAGATTAAATTTAATCATTTTTATAATCACGCAATTAATCTAGGTTGTGACAAATTAGCAACAGGCCACTATGCTAAAATTGCAAATAAAGATAAATATTATTCTTTAGAGATGCCAAAAGATTGCAAGAAAGACCAGACATATTTTTTATACATGTTAAGTCAAAACATAATGAAGAATATAATGTTCCCCCTCGAGAATGTTTCTAAAGATGATGTGAAAAGAATAGCTACGAACTTCGATATTAAAGTTGCTCAGAAAAAAGAAAGTATGGGAATCTGCTTTATAGGGAAAAGAGACTTCTCAACCTTTATAAGTAAATATATAAAAAATACTCCTGGCGACATTGTCAATGATAGTGGGAAAATAATAGGCCAACATCAAGGCCTTTTCAATTATACTATTGGTCAACGAAAAGGACTTGGAATTGGTGGTAGAGCGGATGCAAGTAATGACCCATGGTTTGTAATAAAAAAACACAACGAGACAAATATTTTAGAAGTTTCTCAAGATGAGGATAAATTACTCTATCAAGGGAGAGTAAAATTAAATTTTGTTAATTGGATTAGAACTGTACCTGTCAGCACCACATGCTATATGGCTAGATTTAGACATGGGGGAAAGCTTATACCAATAAAAATTTATAATACTAGTCATGGATGGACAATTAAACTTATTAAAAGTGAACGCGCAGTCACTCTTGGACAAAGTGCTGTAATCTATCAAGGTAACGAGTGTTTAGGTGGAGGTATAATTCAAGAAAAATGTTTATAAAGAATCTAGATAGTCAAATTTTATGTCTTGCTGCACTCTATCAATCATGTAATTTAATATCAAGAATTGCCTGGGAAGGAAGCTATAATGAAGAGGAGTTTACACCACTCATTAACTCTATAATGAATATAGAATCAGAAACACCTCAAGAAATTTATGGTTCTATGAAAGCACTTGAACCAGGTCTAAGATTTATGAAAAAACAAATCGTGGATGATATATTTACCAGAAGTAGTGAAACAAGAAGGTATATCTCATCAATAAAAAATCTCATAAAGAAATTAGATAAAGAGACTTCTATAATAAACAAATTCCAAAATGAACTCATCTCCCTAAATAATCAAGAAAATATTTTTCCATCTTTTGATGACAAAGTTATCGAAATTGGTAATATTTATCAACGCACATTTAGTAAAATAGACCCTAGGATTGTGATTAGTGGGGATAATTCTTTTTTAAAAAATGAACTAAACGCTGCAAGGATAAGGTCAGCGCTGATGGCTGCGATAAGATCAATTTATTTATGGAAACAATCTGGTGGATCTGATATCAAACTCTTCATCTTTAAAGGTAGGTATGTTTCTAGATTGAAAGAGATAAATGCCACTATGCAGAATTAGCAATATTCTTGAGCACATAGTTCAATATTCCATCATTCAAAAAATAGTTCCACTCCATTGCAGTATCAATTCTAATTTTTACTTTAAAACTCAAAGTCTCTTGATTCTTTACATATGATAAAGTGGTTTCTTTATCGTTCTCTTTAATTTGACCAATAGTAAAACTTAAATATGGGTCTAATTGAAGTGACTCGAAGCTATCACCATCAAAAAATTGTAGTGGTAGAACACCCATTCCAACTAAATTTGATCTATGTATTCTCTCAAAACTCTCTGCAATTACTGCCTTTACTCCTAACAGCTTTGTTCCCTTCGCAGCCCAATCCCTAGAAGAACCACAGCCATAATTTTTTCCAGCAAAAACAATTAGGTTGTCATTATCACTTAGATATTTTTGAGATGCATCAAATATAGACATCTCTTGGTTTGATGGAATATGTTTCGTGTATCCACCAGTAATATCTGGAACTAATTTGTTTTGGATTCTTATGTTTGCGAATGTTCCTCTTTGCATTATCTGATAATTACCCCTTCTTGAGCCATAAGAGTTAAAATCTAGAATATCAGTTCCTCTGGAAACTAAAAATTTGCCTGCTGGCGTACTTTCTTTGAATGATCCTGCTGGTGATATATGATCTGTGGTAACACTATCTCCGAGTACTAGTAATGGATAAGCGTTCTTAATTTGATTTAATTTATTATCCACATCATCAAGTGATTCAAAAAATGGGGAAGGTTGAATGTAAGTAGATGACTCTTCCCAATCAAAGTATTCAGATTTTTTAGTATCAATATCTTGCCAGTTTGAATCACCTAGAAATAAATCTTTGTAAGACTCTGTAAACATTTCTTTAGTGATATTTTTATTAACTAATTTATTTATCTCTTCTATAGATGGCCATATATCCTCAAGAAACACATCATTTCCCTCTAAATCCTTACCTAAGCACTCAGTTGTAATATCAAACTCCATCGTTCCTACTAATGAGTAAGCAATTACCAGCATCGGCGAAGCAAGAAAATTCATCTTGATATCAGGGTGTATTCTACCCTCAAAATTTCGATTACCAGATAATATCGAACTAACTACTAAATCATTATCATTAATATCTCTTACATAATTATCGTCAAGAGGGCCAGAGTTCCCGATACATGTTGTGCAACCGTAGCCGATTATGTTAAACCCTAATTTATCAAAATAATCCAATAGACCTGCTTGTTCTAAATAATTCTTCACAACTCTTGAACCAGGAGCTAGGGATGTTTTTACCCAACTTTTAGCTGATAGACCGAGCTCTACTGCTTTTTTCGCTAGCAAGCCAGCACCTATAATAACGCTTGGATTAGAAGTATTAGTGCAACTTGTAATTGCTGCTATCATTATTGAGCCATCTTTTAATTTACCTTTATCGGTATTTTTTGATTTTTTTAGTTTCTTAATTTCATTTTGAACTGTTTTTTTAACATCTCTAAGATCTACCCTATCCTCTGGTCTTTTGGGTCCTGAGACACATGCTGTTATCCCAGAAATATCTAATGTTAGATTTTTTGTATATTTAATTTCGTCGGAGTTGTTTCGATACAAACCAACTTTATCAGAATATTCTTTTACCATCGTTACATGGTTCAAATCTTTTCCTGTTGTTGATAAATACTCAAGAGTCATCTCGTCTATAGGAAAGAAGCCGCATGTTGCTCCATACTCTGGAGCCATATTCGCTATTGTGCATCTATCTGCAATCGATAATCTGTCAAGAGCCTCGCCATGGAATTCAACGAATTTTCCTACGACATTTGCTTGTCGTAAAGTTTCAACTATAGTTAGTACTAAGTCTGTAGCTGTAGTAGAGCCAACTAATTTTCCTGATAATTCAAACCCAATTACTTCTGGAAGTAACATAGGAATTGGTTGTCCTAACATAGCTGCTTCTGCCTCTATACCGCCTACTCCCCAACCGAGAACACCTAAGCCATTTACCATAGTAGTGTGAGAATCTGTTCCTACTACTGTGTCAGGATAAACTAATTCTTTTTTTTCGAATATGACTCTTGATATGTACTCGATATTGATTTGGTGAATTATTCCGTTATTTGGAGGAACTATTCTTAAGTTTTCAAATGCACCTTGACCCCATTTAAGCAAACGATATCTCTCTAGATTTCTTTGATATTCAAGTTTTGTGTTCAAATCTTTTGAGTCTTCAGTTCCATAATGGTCAACCATAACTGAATGATCAATTATTAAATCCGTTTGACATTGGGGATTAATTAAACTTGGGTCTCCATTTAACTTTTTTACGGCATCCCTCATTGAAGCAAGATCAACAACAGCTGGTACACCAGTAAAATCTTGCATTATTACTCTACTTGGGAAAAATGTGAGTTCGGTCTGAGAATCGACAGTTCCATTCCATTGCAAGAATCTGTCAATTACATTAGAGTCTATGTTGTTTTGAGGTGTATTACGTATATAATTTTCCAGTAATACTCTCAAGGAATAAGGCAAATGAGAAATTTCTGCATTGTTTATGTTGAAAATTATCTTTTCCTCACCTTTGTGTGTGAGAGAATCTTTAAAATTCATAACTGTCCGTTTTCAAGTTGAGCATATTCTATCATAGAAAATATAAAAATATATCATTATTTGCTTGGCAAATTCCTCTCTAAATCGTTGAAAATTATCCCATAATAATCATTCTCATTTGCATGAATTACTTTTCCAATCATTATTTTACCTTGTTTTTGTTTTGCAATCGCTTCATTTAGGATTTTCTCAAGATTAGCGCTGTAGTCAAGAACATGTAATCGAGGTGGGTTACCATTTAAACCATCCACCATTAAGTACAAATTACCTTCATCTTTAACAAAATACTGTAATTTAAATTTATCAGGCAAAGAACTTTTTACTGGGTAACCTAAATTAGAGAAATAAAAAATATGTAAAGTTACAAATAACAATAATATTGAAATTATACTTAGTACAGGCCTTTTTAGAGAGTCACCCGTAAGTAATTTATGAATCAACACCCCGTAAATTAATACAATTGAAAATATAATTGAGATTATACTAATTATCATCAATAACTCTCCAGTCGATATGGAGTTAGAATGCTTAACCTATTTGGCAGAATGGAGTAATTGCCCTTTTGATTGAGATTGAACCTTGCTATTGTAATTTCTGTATCTTTGCTTGGCAGAGAAATGCTATTAAAATAAACAAGTTTTAATGACGGATTTACTTTTTCTATTGTCAATTTAACATCAACTGGTCTTTTGCTTTCATGCTCATATAAAAAAACATTTACTGTATACTCTCCAGGTATAAGACCTCTCAATGTTACAACCTCTCTGTTTAATGGATAAACTAATTCCTGATCACCTATTTTAACCCTATCATTAATTATGCCACGATCGTCTCTATCAAGATGGAGCCAACCAGCATCTTTGTTGAGGTAAGAAACAATCTCGCCATTTGGGTCTCTCACCCAGAGATCTATGTCATCAGGAAGGTTATCAGGCCAATCGATCGTAATAATATATTCAGCTTTCAAATTAACATTACCTAATTTAGTTATTGGGTTAATGAATAATATAGATATGAAAAATAATAAAACAAACCCTAATAAAATATTAAAAATTAAATCAGTAAATGGATCAACATGATTTCTGCTTATTCTATTTCTCATTTGATAAATTGATGAGTATGATTAATAACTGATGAGTAAACAATGAATAATACAGACTCTAAATATTTGTTCTGAAGTGTTAGGATTATTGCTGTAATTAATCCTGTAAGAGTAGTATACAGCGCAACCATCATACCCAGACTCATATCTTTTAACAAATTTTGCATTAAATTTATATCAAAATTCTCTAGGTCTGAGAGAGATTGTAACATTATAATAAAACCAATTACTGTGCCAACGAGACCGAGTCTTATAAATATATCTGAAATTAAAGAGAATAAATTATGATGTTTATAGAGTTTAATTTCAAAATCATCATCTAGTGACATGCTTAAAGATTTGGTATTTGATGTACTATTGAGAATATATTCGTTTATACATGATTGATAGTAATCATTGTTTTTTAATTGACAATAATCCTCTATTTTAGAACCATTATTAAAAAATATTCTAAATTTTATTAGACAATTATTAAGTAGATAAACATGATATCCTAGGACAACAGTGCTCAACAAGAACACACTTAGAATAAGTAACGAAATGTAACTAGCATCATTTTTAACTAATTCTGATATTAGACCATAATAAATTAAAAGATAAAATAATCCTAAAATTACAAGGAACCCATAGAGCCATCTGAAAAATATTTCATCTATTTTATAAGAAGAATCTAATATCATTTAGACTAATTTTTTCGGATCGAGTAACTTAGTTAATTGATTTCTTGTAAGATCCGTCATACTCTCAGCAACATCTATTATTGGTTTATTCGTTTTATAGGCTTCTTTTACAATAGTAGCAGCTTTGTCATAACCAACAATATCATTTAGTCTAGTTGCGATAATCGGGTTGCGGTCTAGACTATATTTTATTGAGGATTCATTAATTTCAAAACTAGTAACCGTATTAGTAAGTGACATAGTTGAACTAATCAATAAATTGAATGACTCAATTATATTATGAGCTAATAGTGGCAACATAGTGTTCAATTGGAACGTGCCACTATGACATGCCATATTTATAGATGAGTGATTGCCGGACACCTGGGTCATTGCCATGAGCACAGCTTCTGGTATCACAGGATTTATCTTTCCTGGCATTATGCTGCTTCCGGGCTGTAGCGGTTTGAGTTTAATCTCAGACAAACCTGACACTGGCCCACTATTCATCCATCTTAAATCATTTGCTATCTTCGTAATACATGATGAGATTCTCAATAATGAACTACTTAATGTAAGTATATGATTTTGTGAACTCATCATTTCTGATTTATTTGGATTAGGTTTAAACTTCATTTTTTGTTTTTTATAGATATTATTTAATTCTTTGCAAGTGTTATCAGAAAATCTCTTCGGTGCATTTAGTCCTGTGCCAATCGCAGTTCCTCCAATTGGTAAAAATTGACACTCCTCTTTACTTGTCAATAAAACTTCATTTGCATGTACTAGTTGCTCTCGCCATGTTTCAATTTCATATCCTAATGATAAGGGAACAGCATCCATTAAATGTGTTCTTCCAGTTTTAATTATATCTTTATACTCCCATTCTTTTTCAATAAGAGTCATTATAAGAAAATCAATCACATCTGATAGCTCATCACATAAAAGCACTGAGGAAATATTTATAGCAGATGGTATTACATCATTTGAACTCTGAGATTTATTTATGTCATCGTTGGGATGAATTTTTAATTTAATTTTTTTTTCTGTGAGACTTGCCAGCACCTCATTCATATTCATGTTAGTGCTTGTGCCTGACCCAGTTTGGAATATATCAATTGGAAACTGATCATAATACTTTTCGATATTATTAAATATTTCCATTGCGCTCTGTTGTATGGCTCTAGATTTACTGGCAGATATAAGCTTAGCTTTCTTATTAGCCATTGCACATGCAGCCTTTAGTGAGGCAAGTGATTCCAGAAAAATAGGATCAAATCGATACCAACTTATTTTGAAATTATCTATTGCTCTTTGAGTTTGTGCCCCATAAAGTGCATCTTTCGGAACTTTCACTTTTCCGAGCGAATCGCTGACTACTCTATAACTTTTTTTCTTCATTACCTTTCATGTAAAAAAACTAATATATATGCTATGATAACATTTTTGAGATAAAGAATAGAATGAAAAAAGATGAATTACTATCAATCTCACCTCTAGATGGCAGATATTCTAAATACTGCAAGGAAATTGCAAACTCTTTTTCAGAATTTGGATTAATAAAAAAACGTCTTGAAATTGAAATATCATGGTTCATTTTCATATCTGATATAAAACGTGTCAGTGAATTACCAAAACTATCGTCAAAAAATAGAACTTTTCTAAAGAATATTCTATCCGATTTTAACTTAACTGAAGCGAAGAAGGTTAAAAAGATTGAGGATACGACAAAACATGATGTAAAAGCTGTTGAATATTATTTAAAGTCTAAAATAGAGGGCAATAGTCAGCTCAAGATTTACAAAGAATTCCTCCATATCTTTTGCACATCAGAAGATATCAATAATCTAGCTTATGCTCTCATGATAAGAGAGGGAGTAAATATTTTATCAATTGAGCTAGGCAAAATTACTAAATTACTTAAACAGTATAGTAAAAAATATTCGAATGATTCAATGCTCGCTTTTACTCATGGGCAACCAGCCTCTCCTACAACGATGGGTAAAGAATTAAGAATTTACTACCAAAGAATTAATGAGATCTCTAAAATGATGAATGATATACCAATAATGGGAAAAATGAATGGAGCAACTGGCAACTATTCATCTCATAAACTTGCCTACCCAACAATTAACTGGCCATCAGAGACAAAAAAATTTATTGAATCACTCGGATTAAATCAAAATACTCACACCACTCAAATTGAATCACATGATTATATTGCAAATATTTCGAATAAATTAAGTCATATTAATTCTGTTTTAATTGGTCTTTCCCAAGATATGTGGAGTTATATATCAAAAAATTATTTTATTCAAAAAAATGTTAAAGGAGAGGTCGGATCATCAACAATGCCTCATAAAATTAATCCTATTAATTTTGAAAATGCGGAGGGTAATCTAGGCCTTGCAAATAGTTTACTCAACTATTTTTCGTCAAAGTTAGTCATTAGTAGACTACAAAGGGATCTGTCAGACTCGACTACGTTAAGAAACATTGGAGTGGCATTTGGTTACTCTATTGTAGCATATAAAAATATTTTAATAGGTTTAGATAAAATTAGTATCAATAAGGAACAGCTGTCTAATGAATTAGATGAGTCTTGGGAAATATTGGCAGAGCCGATTCAAATGATTGCAAGAAAATATTCAAACAAGGATCCGTATGAGCTCTTAAAAAAATTTTCAAGAGGAAAAAAGCTTAATAGAGAAATTATAATTAATATAATAAACTCCCTAGATATTCCCAAAAAAGAAAAAAACATACTACTTAATCTTAAGCCATCAGATTATTTGGGATATTCAATTTCACTAAGCAATGAATAATCTACATGAGACTCTCGCCGAAATTGAAAATTTCTTCTCAAAAAAACAGATTGAGATTCAAACGGTGAATAATCAAGTCAGAGTTTACTTTGATGATGGTAGATACTTCTCACTCTCAATAGATAAAGAAATAATAGTTGATTTTGTCAACAACGATGGAGAAAATCAGTTATTGAAATTTGTAGATACTAATGATTTTTTTCAGAATTATGAGGAATTATTTTTTAGGTCTCATTTGAGGGAAAAGTAAAACATCTCTGATTGATCCACAATTCGTAAGTAACATCACTAATCTATCTATACCTATTCCAGCTCCAGTAGTTGGCGGCATTCCATATTCTAAAGCTTTTATGAAATCATCATCATATTTCATTTGTTCATCCTCATTTCCCACTTGATTTTTAAAACGTCTTGATTGCTCCTCTGGATCGTTTAATTCTGAAAATCCATTTGCTATTTCTCGGCCAGCTATAAAAAGTTCAAATCTTTCGCATAATTCTGGATTATCATCACACGATCTCGCCAGAGGCGAGACACTAGTTGGATAATGAGTAATGAAAGTAGGTGAGTGTAAGGTCTTTTCGACCTCTTTTTCAAAAATTTCTAGCAAATGTTCATCTGCATTAGAGTTATCCGCTACCTTATAACCCCTCGTATTACAATATGACTGAAGTATCTCTAAATTATTGATGTTATTGCCGTCTATTTCTTTAACATTGTTTATTATAGCCTGATGAAATTTTAAACGTTCAAATGGTATCGTTGTTAATATTTTTTCATCTTGGTATATAAATTCACTTTCAAGTTCAAGAGCACCAAATAGTTCCTTAAAGATTTTCTCGATAAAGGTCATAAGATAAGTGAATTCCTCATATGCTATATAAAACTCAATCATTGTGAACTCTGGATTATGTTTGATAGACAATCCCTCGTTTCTAAAACTTCGATTTATTTCAAAAACTCTCTCAAAACCTCCAATAATACATCGCTTCAAATATAACTCAGGCGCAATTCTGAGATAAAGATCTAAATCTAGAGTATTGTGGTGTGTAACAAATGGTTTTGCGTTGGCACCACCCGGAATAGGATGCATCATTGGGGTCTCTACTTCTAAAAATTTATTTTTAATAAATAACGAACGAATCGTATTTACTATAAGAGAACGCTTTCTAAAAACCTCTTTGCTATCAGGATTTATCATTAAATCTAGATATCTTTGCCTATACTTAATCTCAATATCTGAAATTCCATGAAATTTCTCTGGAAGAGGTCTCACTGATTTCGACAGTAAAATAATCTTCGCGACATTAATTGTTACTTCGCCAGTTTTTGTTTTAAAAATAGAACCTTCAACACCTACAATATCTCCCAAATCAAGATTTTTGAGTATATCGTACTGATTATCACCAACTGTTTTTTTAGATAAATATATTTGAATTTTCCCTGTCTCGTCGTGTAAGTTTGCGAATGTTGAATTGCCCATAACCCTTATAGTTAGAAGTCTACCCGAAATAGCATATGATAAATCAACTTTCTCTAATTCTGTCTTATCTTTTGATTTGTATAAATCGAGGATATCTACCGCACTAATATTTTTCTTAAAATTATTCGGATATGGATTTTGATGCTTCTTAATTTTCTCAAATTTATTTTTTCTTTCAGAAATTAATTTATTTTCATCTGTCATTTTTAATAGCCTTGTTTTAAACTTTCTTCAATAAATCCATCGATGTTTCCATCCAAGACACTCTGAATATTACTCGTTTCGTATTTAGTTCTTAAATCTTTTATTCTTGAGTCATCTAAGACATATGATCTTATCTGGCTACCCCAAGAAATATCAGACTTTTCTGACTCTATCTTGTTTTTAATTTTATTTTTTTTCTCTTGTTCATATAAATATAGTTTAGCATGAAGTTGCTTTAAGGCATTTTCTTTATTTTTATGCTGAGAACGATCATTCTGACATTGAGTGACAATTTTAGTTGGTATGTGTGTTATCCGAACTGCTGATTCTGTTGTATTTACATGTTGTCCACCAGCTCCACTTGCCCGATAGACATCTATTCTTAAATCTGCTGGATTAAGATCTACAATAATGTCATCTTCAATTTGAGGATATACAAAAACAGATGCAAAAGAAGTATGTCTTCTATTTCCAGAATCAAATGGGGATTTTCTTACTAATCTATGAACTCCCGTCTCAGTTCTCAACCAACCATAAGCATAGTCTCCTGAAACTTTCAATGTGACGCTTTTCAGGCCTGCTACATCGCCCTCTGTAATCTCAACCATCTCATGTTTAAAATTATGTGATTCAGTCCATTTAATATACATTCTCATGAGCATCTCCACCCAATCTTGTGCTTCTGTTCCTCCTGACCCAGAATGTATATCAATGAATAAATTACAAGTATCTTCCTTATTCTTAAACATAAATGATGTCTCCAGATTCTTAAGGCTTTTTTGACTATTTTGCATCAGATGATTCATCTCTTGAAGAAGTTCTAGATTTTCATCAAGGTTTTTCTCTTGTAATATGGAATTCATGGAATACTGTATTAACTCTATATCATTCCCTATTTTAGTTATCTCTTCAAACTGCTTTGTTTTATTCTTATGGCTTATCTGTAACTCACGCATTTTTGGCTTATCATTCCAATTTGATTCAGATTCAAGGTCTTTCTCAATGTTACTTATATCTGTCTGAAGCTTAGAGAGGTCAAACTAACCTCCTTATCTCTGTGAGCTTCTGAGATAGCTGTTTACAATTTTCTAGGACAATATTAGGATCTACCTTCATGACTTGTTATTTTAACATTAAATTCACTTAATCTTTGAAACCACATTTCTTTATAATTTTCTAATTCAGGATTTGAAATTACATTTTGCTCAAAATCGCCTCCTCGTGTAACCTGAAAAATCATTATTGAATCAATAGTGGTGCCATATTGCCAATCATGTGCTATGGCATAAGCCGCACACTGGAGAAAAAAATCTTTTAATTCGTGAAGTGTTTTTGTTCTATAAGAAGACTTATAATCAATGATGGAAATTTTACCATCAATAATAGCGATAAGATCAATCGTTCCCGCATATTGGTCTTTGTAGTGGACAGAAACCTCAGATCCCCAAATCTCGTCCAAATTCATAATCAAATTATCAATTACAAGCTTTGCTAATGACGATGCAATCTCAGTATTTGACGTTTTTCCGAGATAATTGTCAACTACATCAATACCTGATATGTAGTTTTCTAAAAACTGATGCATCATATCACCTATTTCCATTGAATCGGTTATCTTGCCAGAAAATTTAGAATTAACTAATGAAGTGCTCCTCAGAATAGATGTGACACTGGGGACATTTAGATCTTCCGAAAGACAATAATATCTTAGATTATTTACTTTATTTGTGATGTACTTCTGATAATTATATTTAGTAACAATTTTTGATGACATCTATTTATTTAAGGTTGCTAATAATTTTTCTAAATCATTTTTAATTTGTTTGATTACTTGCTTATCTGTACCTTCTATTGGTGTAGGTGAAGAATTACTCTCTAGCTTAGTTTTTGCGCCTTCAATAGTATATCCTTGATTTTGAAGTAAGTCTTTAATTTCAAGTACAAGAAGTAAATCCTTTTGTTGATAATATCTTCGATTTCCCCTTCTCTTTATAGGATCTAATTGGCTAAACTCCTGTTCCCAATATCTTAGAACATGTGTTTTTAAATCACATATTTGTGATACTTCTCCAATGGAAAAATATCTTTTATTTGGAATGTTAACTTGATTCTTTATTTGTGTTTCCATCATATGCTTCTAACTTAGTTTTAAGTTTGAGACCTGATTTAAAAGTAACAACTCTTCTCTCTGATATAGTTACATCCTCGCCTGTTTTAGGATTCCTTCCTGGTCTAGCATTTTTGTTTCTCAAAATAAAATTTCCAAAGCCAGATAACTTTATATCATTCCCATTCTCTAAGTTTTTTTTTATTGATTCAAAAAACATTTCTATAAATTCTCTAGCTTCTCGTTTATTAAGGCCAACCTCATTATATAAGAGTTCAACTAGTGTGTTTTTTGTAATCGTCATTTATAGTTTTATCTCGATTTTTAATTCATTTTGTATTTGAGTAATTATTTTATCCATAACTCTAGCAACTGTATCATCTTTGAGAGTGCCGTCGTTTTTTTGAAATAAGAATTCCAAGGTCACGCTCTTAAGATTATGATAATCCTCACTCTTACCACAAAATATATCACTAATTTTAATATTTATCAGGTGTTTGTATTGATTTCCTCTAATTTTTTTTATTACATCTCCAATTCTGTGGGTACGTGTTATCAAAAGTGTCAAATCTCTTTTTATTGTCGGATAAATTGAGAATTCTTTATATGAGGGATCTCTAATATGTGACAAAATATCTGGGTACATCTCGAAATAAAAAGTTTCTTGTTTAATACCAAATGATTTAAGAATGCCACCGTCTACTTGACCTAATTTACCAACAATTTTACTACCTTGAATTATCAATGCCTGGCAAGACTTAGATAAATATCGCTCACAAGAGACTCGATCTATTGATAAATTAGGGATAATACTTAATAAATCCCCTTTGACATCAAGAAAGTTCTGAAAATGATTATCTGACTTTATGTTAGCAGGATACTTCGTGCCAGTCACTGCGCCTGCAATCACTTGTTTCTCGATTATTTTATTTGAATTACCTTTTATGTAAACCTTACCATTTTCGTATATCATTAAATTACTCTCTTTCCGTGATATGTTATACAAGATATTCTTCATTAGACCGAAGAACATAGACGTTCTCATTTCAGACTTATCTGTTGAAATAGGATTGAGAATTTTTAAGATATTCTTATCATCCGATGTGACTGTCTGAGAGTTACTAGGAATAAAGCTAAAGTTGATAACTTCATTATACCCGCGATCTGACAATGCGCCTGTTATGAATTGTGTCAGTGATTTATCATAAAATTTTGAGCTTATTGTATTCTGAGGAATTTGAGAGGGCAGATTATTATACCCATACACTCTTGCAACTTCCTCTATCAGATCTCTGGAATTTTTAATATCAAATCTGAAAGTTGGCTCAAGAATTTGAATATTTTTTTTTGATTTGTAAGTGGGATTAAAGTCTAATCTTTTAAATACGTCAAAAACATACTTTGACTCAAGAGATATGCCAATAACTTTTTGAATCTCATCTAAATCTAGATTGATCTTTGATTGTTTTAAATATTTGCTTGTTTTTAATCTCGTGGAAAAATTTTCAATCTTTTTTATTCTAATAATATCTTTGAGTAAATAGACTACCCTTTCCAGAGCTACTCTATTTATTTCAGGATCTACACCTCGCTCGAACCTAAATGAGGAGTCTGTTTGCAATCGAAAATGCTTAGATGCAGCCCTAATTATATCAGGTACGAAAAACGCTGACTCGATTAATACATTTTTTGTTTTAATAGTTGTCGAACTCTCAATACCTCCAATTATTCCAGCTATAGCGATAGGTTTATTTTTATCAGCAATAACCGGTATAGTCTTATTTAAGGTATATGTTTTGCCATCTAAACAGGATATTCTCTCACCATCCTTGGAGAATCGGACACACAATGAGTCTTCAATCTCATCCAAATCAAAAACATGCATAGGCTGACCTATCTCAAGCATCACAAAATTAAGTATATCTACAATAAGATTTTTTGGTGTAATGCCACAATATTGCAATCTTCTTGATATATAGGTTGGTGTCTTTACAGTGTTATCAACATTTTTAATTATAATTCCAGAATAATGAGGTGATATCTTATGATTGATATTTAAATCCAAAGAGATTTTTCTCGTAATCTTAAGCTTGTGCTGTTTTATGGGATTTTTGTTAATCTTATATAATGCAGACAAATCTCTCGCAATGCCATAAATGCTCAAACAATCTGCTCTGTTAGGTGTGATATCAATCTCAATTAGCTGTCTATCTTTAACCTTTTTAACCTTATCGACTTCTAGACCAAGATGTGTGAGATCACTAGAGATATCTCTTCTTTTATTAACTTTAATAAAGTCTGACAGCCAGTCTGTTGTAATTTTCATCGTTACTTAATTCCCTCAAATTGACGGAGAAAATTCATGTCATTTTCATAAAATAAGCGCAGATCTTTAATATCATATTTAAGCATCGCTAGCCTTTCTACTCCTAGGCCAAATGCGAAACCCGTAAATCTTTTAGTACTAATTTTTACGTTCTCAAGCACACTATTATGCACCATCCCGCAACCAAGGACTTCTAACCACTTTCCCCTAAATTTTATATCTAATTCTGCGGATGGTTCAGTAAATGGGAAATATGATGGCCTAAATCTTATCTCTACATTGCTTCCAAAATAGTCATTGATAAATTGAATTAATATTCCTTTCAAATGGCAAAAATTTACGTTTTCATCAATGTATAAACCCTCTATTTGATGGAACATAGGTGAATGCGTAGGATCAGAATCACATCGATAAACTTTACCTGGTGTCATTATTTTAAGTGGCGCCTTATATTTTAGCATAGAGTGAATCTGCACAGAGGATGTGTGAGTCCTTAATAAATTATTTACATCCACATAAAAGGTATCATGCATATCTCTTGCTGGATGATTTTTTGGAATATTAAGAGCCTCAAAATTATAAAATTCTGTCTCTATCTCTTTTCCTGATACCTCAGAAAATCCATATGAGTTAAAAATTTTCGTGATATCATTAATTGTTAGTGTTATTGGGTGCCTAGTGCCTATTTTTATATCACGACCTGGCTGTGATATATCAAAATAGTGATCTTCAATTATTTTTTCAAACTTACTCTTACATGCTTTAATAAGTTCTTCAGCTTCGTTTTTTACAGAATTAAGTACTTGGCCAGTTGCTTTCTTATCCTCTGCAAATTTGATTTGCTCAAATTCTTTTGTGATAGAACCATTTTTACCAAGAAAGTCTGCTTTAATTTTAATTAGCTCTTGCTCAGTTTTGCATTCTACAAGAGCTTGTTTGAGTTTTTCTATTAAGAGGGAGTGATTACTTTCCACAGAAAATTTCTTTATTTGATAGGATTGACAGAATTTACTATAGCAGCAAAACTCTCCATATTATTAACTGCTAAATCAGCTAACATTTTTCTATTGAGCTCTATATCTGACTTTGCAATTTTACCCATCAATTGACTATACGACATATTGTGCATTCTAGCTGCCGCATTTATTTTACTTATCCATAGTGATCTAATTTGTCTTTTCTTCTGTCTACGATCACGGTATGAATACTGTCCAGCTTTTATCACAGCTTGTTTAGCTACACGATAAACTCTACTTCTGGCTCCTTTGTAACCTCTTGCTAGTTTTAATACTTTTTTATGTTTTGCATGTGCTGCAACACCACGTTTCACTCTTGCCATTCTATATCCTCATTGCCTTATGGTAACATACGTTTGACCAAAACTTTATCTGCTTTACTGACAGTCATGTAATCTCTTAAGTGACGTTTACGTTTAGTGCTCTTCTTTGTAAGTATATGCCTTCTATGGGATTGGGCTCTCTTATATTCTCCTGATGAAGATTTTGTAAAACGCTTTGCAGCGCCACTGTTACTTTTCATTTTTGGCATAATATCCTCAATGTTCGTGCTAAAAAACTACTAAATTATACAGCAAATAGTATAAATATGATAATTATTTCTTTGGAGCCATCACCATAACCATCTGACGACCTTCAAATGAGGGCATTTGCTCAACAATTGCGAACTCCTCAAGATCTGTTTGAACTCTTTGAAGAAAATCACGTCCAATTACTTGATGGGCAATCTCTCTACCTCTAAATCTCATAGTAACTTTAGCCTTATCGCCTGCTTTGAGAAATTTCACCAAACTCTTTAATTTAACTTGATAATCAGCTTCCTCAGTATTAGGCCTGAACTTGATTTCTTTTACTTGTATTTGCCTTTGTTTCTTTTTTGCTGAATGGGCTTTTTTTGACTGCTCAAACTTATATTTGCCATAATCCATTATCCTGCAAACCGGTGGCGATTGATTGGGAACTATCTCCACTAAATCTAGTGCTTCATTCTGAGCTAATTCTAGGGCTTTGGTCGTCTTAATAACACCTACTTGATCCCCATTAGATGCTATTAGTCTTACTTCTTGAACATTTATTCTAGAGTTCATTCGAAGTTTTTTGTTACTTGCTATTATAATCTCCTATTTAGTTATTTTTTTTCACTAACTTGAGTTTCTATCATTTTAACAAATTTATCAACACTCATCTCACCAATGTCTTCTCCAGAGCGAGTTCTCACAGCTAAAGTATTGTTTTTTTGTTCTTTGTCGCCTACAACAAGCAGATATGGTATCTTTGATATTGTGTGTTCTCTAATTTTCAAGCCAATTTTCTCATTTCTTGTATCGGTAATCACTCTAAGTTTTTTTTCTATTAGCATCTTACCTTGATTTTTGCAGTAATCTTCTTGAGAAGAAGTTATATTCATAAGAACTACCTGAATTGGCGCTAGCCATAATGGCATATTTCCAGCATACTCTTCAACAAGTATACCAACAAATCTCTCTATCGAGCCTAAAATAGCACGATGAATCATAACAGGAGATTCTTTAACACCCTCTTTGTTAATGTATGTTGCACCTAATCTCTCTGGCATAGAAAAATCAAGTTGTATAGTTCCCAACTGCCATTCTCTCTCAAGTGAATCTGTCAGTGAAAAATCAATCTTAGGGCCATAGAAGGCACCATCACCCTCATTTAAAATCCATGAAATATTATTCTTATCTAAAGCGGTTTTAAGGGCGTCTTCTGACTGATCCCAAATTCTCTCAGAGCCTACTCTTTTTTCAGGTCTAGTAGAGAGCTCAACTTTTATTTTTTCAAAGCCGAAAATTTTATAAATATCGTAGATATTATTGATTAAAGAACTAATTTCTTGCTCGATCTGATTAGGTGTGCAGAATATGTGTGCATCATCCTGCGTGAATCCTCTTATCCTCAGAAGACCATGAAGTGTGCCTGATGGTTCATCTCTATGAACTTTCCCGAACTCGGCATATTTTATCGGTAAGTCTTTATAGCTTTTCAAACCTTGATTGAAAACTTGAATGTGACCAGGGCAACTCATAGGTTTAATTGCATATTTTTTGTCTTCAGATTTAACTTCATATATCAAATCAGAAAATTTATCTAGGTGACCAGATTTTTTCCATAGAGATTTATTTAATATCTGTGGGGTATCAATGATTTGATAATCATTTTTAATAAGATATTGAGTTATATACTCTTTGACTGTACTGAAAATAAACCAACCATTATTATGCCAAAATATCATTCCAGGTGATTCTTCTTGGAAATGAAAAAGGTCAAGACGTTTTCCTAGTTTTCTATGGTCTCTTTTTTCTGCATCATCCACTTTTTGTAGGTATAGATCAAGATTTTCTTTTGACTCCCACGCAGTGCCATATATCCTTTGTAATGGTTGATTTTTAGAGTCACCTTTCCAATACGAACCGGAGATTTTTGTAAGTTTAAAATTTTGTAATAAATTAGTGTTTACTAGGTGCGGGCCACGACACATATCGATATATTCTTCGTGATGATATATTGCGATAATCTCGTCTGATGGAATTTCATTAATTATTTTGATTTTAAAATTTTCATTACGATTTTTAAAAACCTCAATAGCTCTATCTCTGCTTACTACTTCTCGTACAATTTTATAATTTTTCTTTGCAAGTTTTTTCATTAATTTTTCAATTTTACTCAAATCATTTTCTGATATCGATGTAGATGATTTAATATCATAATAAAATCCATTATCAATGACTGGACCTATAACCATTTCAACATCAGGATAGATTTGCTTTAATGCATGACCTAATAAGTGAGCGCAGCTATGTCTCAAGATTTCTAACCCTCTTTCATCGTGTGATGTAATGAATGAAATAGAGGACATATCAGGAATAGCACAACTCAAGTCATATAGAGAACTATCAATTTCGCCAGCTACGATATTTTTTAACTTGCAATTTTTATTAGCAAAATCTTTGAATGTAGTTTTATCTTCAATTTCGTAGCTTTTATTATTATATTTTATTTTTATCATAGTACCTCACTGTAGGCACGATTGGACTCGAACCAACGACCTCCACCATGTCAAGGTGGCGCTCTAACCAGCTGAGCTACGCGCCTAGAAGTTGTAAAATTAACATGCAGTCATTTTTTTAACAAGCATAAATCGTATTCATGCTATCTCTTATTGTTTCTATTTTGTTTATTGGGCATATCTAAAAAATTATCTTGTAATGAAGAAATTTGGTCTCTCAATTTTGCGGCTTTTTCAAATTCCAAGTCTTTAGCATTTCTATACATTTCTTTCTCAAGTTCTTTAATCACATTTATTACATTTGATTGATCTACTTTAGGAAAGCGTTTACGAATATTCAATGTAGAAGATATCTTTTCTATGTTCTTGTTTGATATATAATTATCATCATCTAAGGTTTCTTTAATTGCTTTTTTAATAGATTCTGGTTTTATTCCATGCTCTGAGTTAAATTGCATTTGTATGCTTCGTCTCCTTGCCGTTTCCTCAATAGCTCTTGTCATTGATGGTGTAGTAGAGTCACCATAAAGTATCACTCTCCCATCTATATTTCGTGCAGCGCGACCAATTGTTTGTATTAATGATCTATCTGATCTTAGAAAGCCTTCCATGTCAGCATCCAGTATGGCAACCAGTTCAACCTCAGGGATATCTAGCCCTTCTCGTAATAAATTTATACCTACAAGAACATCAAATTCACCTTTTCTTAAATCACGAATTATTTCAACTCTCTCCACAGTATTAATGTCCGAGTGAAGGTAGCGAACGTTAATATCAAAGCCCTCAATGTGCTCTGTCAAATCTTCGGCAGATTTTTTTGTCAAAGTAGTTATTAGAGCTCGGTTTTTATGACTAATTGCAGTTTTTATCTCTGAAATGACATCTTCAACTTGATTGCTAGATGGTTTTACTTCAATAATTGGGTCTACCAAACCTGTAGGTCGAATAACTTGCTCGATAATACTTTCAGATTTATCTAATTCATATGGTCCTGGTGTTGCTGAAACATAAATAGTTTGAAATTTATATGATTCAAATTCTTCAAATTTAAGAGGTCTATTATCTAGAGCTGAAGGAAGACGAAAACCATAATTTACAAGAGTTTCTTTTCTAGACCTATCACCTCTATACATCCCGCCAATCTGAGGAACGCCCACATGACTTTCGTCAATTATCACTAACCCATTTTTTGGCATATAATCTAGTAAACATGGAGGTGGCTCACCAGGTTTTGTCCGTGCGATATATCTTGAATAGTTTTCAATACCGGAGCAATATCCCATTTCTGACATCATTTCTAAATCATAACTTGTCCTCTCTCTCAGTCTTTGGGCTTCTAATTGTTTATTATTTTTCGAAAAAAATTCTAATTGCTGCTTTAACTCGTCTTTTATCTCAATTATTGCATTATCAATAATAGATTGCGGTGTTACATAATGCGTTTTAGGGTAGATTGTAAATCTTTTAACCTTTCTGATAATACTTCCTGTAAGTGGATCAAAAATATAAAGGTTTTCAATTTCTTTATCAAACAACTCTACTCTTAACGCTTCTTTCTCTGAGTCTGCCGGAAAAATATCAATTATCTCACCTTTTGAAGAAAAAGTTCCTCTTCTTAACTCAGTATCGTTCCTTTCATACTGAAGCTCAACAAGTCTACTTTGTATAATTTTACGATCTATCTCATCACCTTGTACTAAATGAAGAATCATCTTAAGGTATGTTTTTGGATCTCCTAAACCATAGATAGCAGAAACACTCGCAACTACAATAGCATCTTCCCTCTCTACAAGTGACTTAGTTGCAGATAACCTCATCTGTTCTATGTGCTCATTAAGTGATGCATCTTTTGCGATGTAAGTGTCTGAAACTGGAACGTATGCCTCGGGCTGATAGTAATCATAATAAGAAACAAAGTATTCCACAGAATTCGAAGGGAAAAAATCTCTCATTTCAGTATACAACTGTGCCGCCAGAGTTTTGTTCGGTGCCATGATAAGCGTGGTTTTATTTGTCTCCTCAATGATTTTAGCCATAGTGAAAGTTTTGCCAGAACCAGTGACGCCTAAGAGAGTTTGATGTTTTTGATTTTTAGTTATTCCGTCGACAAGAGATTTTATCGCGCTAGGTTGATCCCCAGATGGATTATAGTCTGAGTTAATTTTGAATGATTTCATAATGATAGTTTAACATGAAGTTTACTTGAAAGGTCCATATATGATACGATATTACAATCAAGGAAATAAATTGACTTTCTCAAATAGAATAAAATTAATTAAACCTTCCTCAACCATGGCGCTTACATCTAAAGCTAATGAAATGCGGCAAAACGGTGAGGACGTATTAGTTTTAACTGTAGGAGAGCCAGATTTTGACACACCCGACTATATAAAGAATGCAGCAAAGGATGCTATCGACGCCGGTCTTACAAAATATACATCGGTTGATGGAACACCAGAACTAAAAAAAGCGATCATTGGAAAATTCGAAAGAGAGAACAATCTCTCATATCAGCCTGATGAAATTATTGTATCTGCGGGTTGTAAGCAATCTATATTTAACATGTTACAGGTATTAATTGATGAAGGAGATGAGGTTCTCATACCGGAGCCTTACTGGGTATCTTATGCAGACATGGTTATTTATGCAGGCGGAAGCCCAATCATGCTTCATACCTCCTATGAAGAAAATTTTGATATTAGTATGATTGAATTGGAAAGCAAAATTTCTGATAATACCAAATTACTTATGATAAACAGTCCAAATAATCCAAGTGGGAAATATTTTGATAGAAAGACACTTGAGTCAGTTGCTGATGTCTTGCAAAGGTATCATGAAAATATATATATTTCATCAGATGACATTTATGAGCATATACATTGGCATCAGGAAAAATTTCATAATATAGTCAATGTCTGTCCTGATTTGAAAGATAGGACAATAGTATTAAATGGTGTATCTAAAGCTTACTCGATGACAGGATGGAGAATTGGTTACGCTGCAGGAAATGCTGATATCATTAAAAGAATGAAAACATTACAATCTCAAAGTACTTCCTGTGCAAGCTCTATATCTCAAGCAGCAGCGTGTGCAGCCTTGACTTTTGAATGTAAAGAATTACCTCAAATGAAAGCGGAGTATAAAAAAAGGCACGATTTTGTTGTTGAACATCTCAATAAAATAAATGGGGTGCTATGCAAAGAGACCGATGGAACATTCTATGTATTTCCATCGTTCAAGGATTACATCGAAAATAATGAGTCACTGAAAGATGATAAAGACTTAGCTATGTTTCTTTTAAATGAAGCAAAAGTTGCGGTTGTGCCCGGAAGTGCCTTTGGTTTAGATGGACATATCAGACTATCAATTGCCATTGACATGAAATCTCTTGAAACAGCAATTTCAAGGATCACATCAATCTTAAGTTAATTAAGATGAATAATGAATTTATTTTAGTACTTTGCACGTTCGAAAAATCTCAGGATGCTCACACAATCTCTGAAGGACTTATCAATAAAAGATTATGTGCATGCGTAAATATTATTCCATCTATAGAAAGTAAATATATTTGGAACAATAAACTAGAAACTAGTAGTGAATGTATTTTATTAATAAAAACTGTTAAAAGTAAATTTAATCAAATTAAATCTGAAATATTAGAAAAACATAAATATGAAAATCCCGAGGTAATATCAATAAATGTTGATGACGGGTCTGAAAAATATCTTGCTTGGATTAATCATATAATATCAAAATAATAATATTTACTAAAAAAATGGGCTGTATGCCCATTGAAGTAATGCTTGTCTTTGCTTAGAACGACATTCATAATTTTTTGACTGACAATTTTTTTTTATAGCTCCAATGTGTCTTGGTCCAAAATTATACCATCTCATTATTTGTATTTGGTCAATCTCAGTAATCCTTCTCCCTTGATAAAATCTACAATACCATTGAAACCAACCAAGTGGATCCTCTTTAAATATCCAGCCTTTAGATAACCATTGTTCTTTTGTTAGACCAGCCTTTATTTTGAAGTAATTGAGATTGACATCAAATTCATCATCATTTAATTTGGCATTCCTAAACCATGCTTTTGGATATTCACCATAGTTACCTTTAAAATAATGACCGCCAAACACTCCCGCCTCTAGCATTTCTCTGGGGGTCAACTCTGGCTTGAATATCTTATATGCCTCGATTTTGATATGTGTGCGTTTTGTAGAATTCATGGGCATTAAATCATAAATATGTAATAGAATATTTTGGTAACTCCCCGGGACGGACTCGAACCGCCGACCTGGTGATTAACAGTCACTCGCTCTACCAACTGAGCTACCGGGGAATAAACTATGTGCATAATAAACGATTATACGTTAGCCATCAATATAAACTCTTAAAATTTACTTGTTCTCATATAATTTATAAATTCTTTTTTTAAACTTGGATGATCTTTCGCAAAATCTATAGTTGCTTTAAGGAATCCTATTTTGCTTCCACAATCAAATCTTAGTCCGTTGAAGTTATATCCGTAGACATCTTCCTCTCTTAAAAGAGAATCAATTGCATCAGTTAATTGAATTTCGTTACCATGACCAGGTTTTGTTTTCTTAAGATATGAAAATATGGAAGGTGATAGTATAAATCTACCAACTACAGCAAGATTTGATTTTGCGTCCCGTATCTTTGGTTTTTCATCTATAGATTTAATATTGAAAACTCTATTTGTTTTTTTTGAATAATCAATAATTCCGTAATTTGATACTTCATTTCTATTAACTTTTTCAACTGCAATAATTGAGGATTCATATTTATGATATATTTTCATCATCTGAGCTATGCAGGGTGATTTTGATTTAATTAAATCATCAGGAAAAATCACTGCAAATGGATCTTTTTTAATAATCTTTTCGGCTTGCAAGATAGCGTGTCCAACACCCATAGGTTTTTTTTGATATACGAAATGAAATTTAATATTTTTTTCTGATACCTTATCTAGGTATTTTAAAAAATCTTTGCTTTTTTTTAAAAGCTCATTTGAAGATTTTGATGATTTATCAAAATAATCGACTATAGAATTTTTAAAATGATTTATCACAAATACTATTTCTTTAAACCCAGATGATACTACCTCCTCAACAGCAAAATGAATTAAAGGCTTATCAACAATTGGAAACATTTCCTTGGGAATAGATTTACTCGCAGGTAAAAACCTTGTACCAAAACCTGCCACAGGTAATATAGCTTTTTTTATATTTTTCATGTGCAAAAAATCAACAATTGGTGCAAAATAGTACCCAATGGCTTATGTTATCACAGAAAATTGTATAAAGTGTAAATATACTGACTGCGTAGAAGTTTGTCCTGTTGATTGTTTTCACGAGGGACCGAACTTTCTAGTAATAAATCCAGAGGAATGTATTGACTGTAGCCTCTGTGAGCCTGAATGTCCTATTGAAGCCATAGTGTCTGAGGATGATTTAGATGACTCAAATCAACAATTTTTAGATATCAATAGAAAACTGTCTGAAAGATGGCCAATCATCACCGAGATAAAAAGTCCCCCAGAAGACGCAAAAGAGTGGGAAGGTAAACCTAATAAAATTGACTTGTTAGAAGAAGGGTAATAGAAATTTAAAGAACATCATTGTAAATTTCAGGCATATAATCCTCAAATCGAGTACAATGCGGAACCCAAGTAAGTTGAACAACTCCTATTGGTCCATTTCTGTGTTTCTCTACCCTTATTTCAGCGATGTTTCTTTTGTCGGTATTTTCATTGTACACTTCGTCTCGATAAAGGAATATTATCAAATCTGCATCTTGTTCAATTGATCCAGATTCTCTGAGATCTGACAAGAAAGGTCTCTTGTCTTGTCGAGCTTCAACTCCTCGATTCAACTGTGATAGTGCTATTACTGGTATATCGAGCTCTTTGGCCAATGCTTTTAGGGATCTTGTTACCTCACCTATCTCATTCACTCTATTCTCAGAATACTTTGGTATTGACATAAGTTGCAGATAATCGACTACAATTACATCTATTCCAGAACTTCTTTTCATTCTTCTTGCTTTAGCGCGAAGCTCCATAGGAGATATAGCGGCAGTATCATCGATGTAGAAATCACAATCATGCATCATCTCAATAGCTGAGGTTACAGATTTCGTATCTTTTGATGACACCTCATAATCTCCCGTTCTGATTTTTTGCTGCGAAACAGAGCTTAATGATGATAACATTCTCAAAGCAATTGACTCTGCAGACATCTCGAGACTAAAAAAGCCTACCTTTTTCTTTTGCTTGAACACAATATCTTGAGCAACATTCATTGCAAATGCAGTTTTACCCATTGATGGTCTTCCGGCAATAATAACTAAATCAGATTTTTGAAGACCTGAAAGAAGCTTATCGAGTTCAACATAACCAGTATTTAAGTAATCTAATCCATCCTCACCTTTTTTTGAATAAACTTTGTCAATATAAGATTTAACCACTGGCCCAATTTTTTTAAGATCAAAATTAGTGCTTGTTTTTCCAGCGATATTAAATATATCTTGCTCAGCTTTATCTAAAACTAATCTGACATCACCTAAATCTGTTTGAGTGGCACTGTTTATGGTCTTGTTACTAATAGTTATTAGCTCACGGAGTATAGATTTTTCTCTAATGATGTCTGCATATTGTGTGATATGAGCAAGAGTTGGAACAATTTTAGTTAGCTCAGCTAGATACTCCCTGCCTCCAATACTATCTAACTTGCCTTTGCTTCTTAAAGCTTCTTCAAGTACTAATAAATCTACGACTTGCTCGTTTGAAGCTAATTCAAAAATTTCAGTGAAGATAGCTTTATTCTTAGTATCATAAAAATCAGAGGGTGATATACGGTCAGAAATTTTTTCCCATGAACTTGATTCCATGATAAGTGATCCAAGGAGGGCTTGTTCTGCGTCCAGTGCTCGAGGTGTAGAGGGTATGCTTGTAACCATACAGATATTGTATCTTAAAAAAAATTTATTTGTGGTGGAACTTAATCTTTACTAGCAGATTCATCTGTGTTATCGGTCTTCACCACGTTAAGGTTTACTGGTATAGTCACTTTAACCTCAGGATGTAAACTAATTGTCACAATATTATTCTCTGTAAGCTCTTTTATGGGTCCCAGTGGCATATTTATGTCCCTCTTAGGAATATCAAAACCATCATTTTGTAATTTATCCACAATATTCTGAAGTGTCACAGACCCAAATAGTTTATTTTCCTCATGGATGTTTACGTCAAAAACTAATTTATATCCATCAAATCTTTTTGCTGACTCGAGGGCCTTCATCTTCAGCTCTTCCTCAATTTTTAATAGTTCTTGTTTCTTTTTTTCAATTATTTCAAGATTCTCATTATTAAGTGGTAATGCAAAATTCTTAGGAAATAAGTAATTACGCGCATAGCCAGACTTTACGTTGACTTGTGCACCGATATCACCAAGTTTTTTTATTTTCTTTAACAATAGAACGTTCATTTCTTATGATTATCACAAAAAGGAAGTAAAGCTAGGTATCTTGCAATTTTAATAGCACGATTAATCTGTCGCTGTTCTTTTGCTGTGGTGCCTGCTACTCTCCGTGGAGCAATCTTTCCTGATTCTGTAATAAATTTTTTCAAAAAACCAACATTTTTATAATCTATATCAAAAAACTTCTGCTCTTTTTTACTATGAGTGTTGTCGTTCATGACGCTACCCTCTCTTTAGATTGCATCATTATTGAGGCCTCAGTTACCTTCTTGTTTTGAGTAATGAAAATGTGCCTTATTATGCTGTCATTGAATTTAATAAGATTTACCAACTCATCTAATACTTTTGCTGATGATTCGAAATTTATTAATATGTATCTTGCCTTGTTATTTTTATTAATCATATATGCCATTTTCAACGTCCCCCAATCTTCATATCTATCTACAGAGCCTCCGCTAGATTCAATTACAGATCTGTACTTGTCGACTGTAGACGCAGTTTCAGCATCATCCTGATTAACATCGAACATTAATAACAATTCATAGTATCTATTTGTTTCCATCACTATGCGAATACTACTTTAGTCAAAGGATTTTTTCAAGTTTTCCCTGAGAGCATATAAAGCAATACCTGTCGCCACAGACATATTTAGGCAATTCACACTACCGTATATTGGTATATTTACAGAATAATCACAGATTTCAACGATTGAGGGTCGAATGCCAGTGCTTTCTGAGCCTACAACTATCGCATAGCCATTTTCAGAAATGTGATTGCTAAAGATATTTCTCTCTGCCTTATCCTCAGTGGCAATAACAACTATATTAAACTTCTGAAGTTTCTTTATTATTTGAGCTATAGAATTCGTCTCAATTATAGTCAACCCCTCTGTCCCACCGGATGCAACTTTATATGCAGCAGGCGTCAAACTCGTAGAATTAGACTTTCTTTTAATAATAAATTGCACACCTGATGCATTAGCAGTTCGAATACACGCACCAAGGTTATGAGGGTCTTGAATATTGTCAATAATCAAAATAAGAGGTTTTGATGTACTTTGTAAGTACGAGTCAAAATTTAGGGTAGGAGGACTCTTATGTTGATTTAGCTCGAGAGCAATTCCTTGGTGTTTGGATGACTTGCATTTTAAAGATAGCTCATCTCTATCTAGTTTAATTACCTTTATTTTATGTTTTTTTGCCAAATTTAGTATAGCTAAAAGACTTTTGTTAGCTGAGTTTTTTATTAAGAATATTCTTGTTATAAAAGATGGGTTTGTCTTAATTTCGGATGTACAAGTATGTAAACCATAAATTAAATTATTAGAATTTACCATCACTCGAAAATTTTATTTCTGTAAATTATTTGCTCTCTATCCGGTCCAGTGGAAACCAAAACAATACTGGTAGAGCAAATATCTTCAATTTTTTCAATATATAACTTTGCGTTTTTTGGTAAATCATCATAACTCTTAGCGTTTGACGTGGATTGTTGCCAACCATCCATCTCTAAATACTCCAGATCATTTACACTCATTGAGTTATAATCAATTTCTCCGTAATTTAAACATATTTTAATTTTATCCAATTTATCAAGAACATCTAGTTTTGTTAGTGCAATACCATTAATGTTATTTAGTTTTATCGACTTGCGAAGGATTTTAGTATCTAGCCAACCACATCTTCTATCTCTACCCGTGGTTGCTCCTTTCTCTCCGCCCCACTTGGCAATATTTTTTCCTAATTCTCCGTCAAGCTCAGAGGGAAATGGTCCTTGGCCTACTCGGGTTGTATATGCTTTTGTAATACCTAACGAATACTCAATATCTGTTGGGCTTAAGCCTGTACCGGATAATAATCCAGCAAACGTAGTATTAGATGAGGTTACATATGGATATGTTCCATGATCTATATCCAACATAGTTCCTTGGGCACCCTCGAAAATACACCCAGATGTCTTTACGACCTCATTTAGAAGTTCCTCTATATTACAGACATATTTTTTTACTTGAGAATAGTAACTTTCTAGATCTTTTATAACGCTGACAAGGGGGACTTCAGAATCATTATAATAATTTTTTAAGATGAAATTGTGATAGCTAACTAAATTCTGTAGTTTTTTCTCAAAATTTTTATCCTCAAAATCTTTTAATCTAATGCCTTGTCTTGATACTTTATCTTCGTAAGCTGGGCCTATTCCCCTCCCAGTTGTACCAATTGATTTTTTACCAAGAGATTTCTCTCGAGCAATATCGAGTGCTTTATGAGTTGGCAAAATTATATGACAGCCTTCGCTTATTGTAAGCTTGTCCTCTACTTGTACATCTGAAGTTACCAAATTATCTATTTCATCAATCAGAGCCTCTAGTGAGACAACGACACCATTCCCAATTATAGATTTGCAGGAATCTCTTAGAATGCCTGATGGTATAAGGTGAAGGATGGTCTTCTTACCTTTAATCACAAGCGTATGACCAGCATTATGACCGCCTTGAAACCTGACACATGCTGTTGACTTATCTGACAAAACATCAACTATCTTTCCTTTACCCTCATCTCCCCAGTGAGTTCCTACTAAAAATATATTAGGCATTGCGAACCTCTTTCATCTGAAAAAATATATCTTTTAAATCTAAGCTAAACCCACAAGCATTTCTTGGTTGATTCCCCGACTTACCATATGCAACGTACCTTCCACCTCTGGCAATAGCTTGTCTATAATTCTCGACATAGGCTGAAAAAGTTAAGCTAGACTGATAATCAAGACTATGTAAATCTGACAAATCTATAACTACATTTATTGATTTAGAAAATTGACTGACTTTTTTTGCTAAATATTTGAGATTATCTATCTTTGCACTTATGTCAGAATCGAATTTTGATGCTATGGTCTCTATTTCATTCAAAACTTTTAAGTCGCCAGATAGTGATATTAAAGTCACAAGCCCTTCTCGAGAATTCTTTTTTATATTTTTATGTCTAAGGAAAGATTGTATTTCATCAGTTGATTTAGTATTGATTAATTGAACTAAATAGGATTGGTCTGTTTCAGTTATGTCTAATGATTTTATAATTTTATTAATAACTGACAAATCGCCAATCTCTATGGTTAACTCTCTTTGTTTTGTTAGATGGATTACATCTGTCATTAAATTAATAATTTCCAAGTCATGTGACTTCTTCGAACAACCAAAAAGCTCTGCTCCAACTTGAAATGGGTTCTTTCTGTCAAATAGACTCTTTGAGATTCTTACTATATCACCCATATAACCAAAGCGTGATAAACCTGACTTTGATTGCTGATAATCTATCATGGCAATTTGAGATGTAATATCAGATCTTAATCCTATCTGCTTCCCAGATATCTGATCTGTAAATGTGACAGTCAATTGATCAACGTCTGAGGAATTTAAGCTTAAAAGATTTGTCAAATTATCAATTATTGGTGGAATCACATATTCATAGTTGTATTTCTTAAAAATTCCAAGCACATTCGATTTAAGTTTCTCAAACTCAATAGCTTCTTCAGGCATTAGATATTCAATCCCGCCTGGTATAAAAAAATTTTTATCTTTCATGTTAAATTTACGATATTACAAGTAACACTAGTGCTCCTGCAATTGAGCATATTCCACCAATTATTCTAATGGTATTATCATCTAATTCAAGGAAGGAAGACAAAAATGACTTAAATTTCTCTGGAAATAATAGAGGGATGACTCCTTCAATGATTAAAATCAGAGCGAAAACAAGTAAAAGTAATGAAACTGTATCTATTTCGAGATACCCTCTGGGTCAGTAAAGTATTTGAAAAAGTCAGAATCAGGTTTGATTACCAAAACATCTTGTTTTTCATTAAATGATTCTCGATATGCAGTAAGGCTCCTATAAAATGAATAGAATTCAGGGGATAAGTTATATGCCTTAGCATATGTTTCTGTGGATATTGCATCACCCTGTCCTTTTATTTCCTGTGCCTCTTTGTACGCTTCAGCAATTATTGTTGCTGATTCTCTTTCAGCTGTGGCAGTGATTCCTTGTGCTTCCTCTTTACCTTTAGACCGGAAAGCCTTTGCTACTGTCGCTCGTTCTTTGACCATTCTTGCATAAACTGAATCACTAACCTCATCAGGTAAATCTACTTTTTTAAGACGCACATCAACCACAGTTATACCCAATGCGCCCGCAGTAATGTTCGCTTCTTTTTTAACAATTTCCATTAGTGAATCTCTATCGCCGGACACTACCTCATTAATTGTTCGTTTACTGAATTCGCTCTTAGTTAAATCGTTAATGATTTGGGAGAGCCTGTTTATGCCAATTCTTTCATCACCTTTTGAAGCTCTGTAAAAATTTTCGGGACTAGTTATTCTCCATTTCACAAATGAATCTACAATTACATTTTTCTTTTCACTGGTCAGAAACTGCTCAGGCTTCGAATCCATTGTGAGAAGTCTAGAGTCATATTTTTTTACATTATTTATAAAAGGTATCATAAGGTAAATTCCAGGATCCTCATAAGATCGCACTATCTCACCTAATCTAAACTTTATGGCTACTTCACGCTCATCAACTATAAAAGTGGACGACACAATCAAAATAATTAATACTAAAATTGTTGATACAATATTCCTATTATTCATTATACAAATCTCTCTTACGATTACTAAAACTCTGTCTATTCATGCGTATCTTATCTAATAAATTATTATCATTATTATTTTCGGTAACCATCTGCTCATTATCATTAGTTCGCTTCTGCTCTAGAATCTTATCTAGAGGCAGATATAAAAGATTATTTCCACCTTCTAAATCAATCATTACTTTAGTGGTATTTCCTAAAACCGATTCAACTGATTCTAAGTATAATCTCTCTCTAGTAACAACAGGAGATTTTTCATATTCGCTGAAGAGCTGTGTAAATCTTAGTGCTTCTCCCTCAGCTGATTTGATTAGTTTCACTTTGTAAGCTTTTGCTTCCTCAAGAATCTGTTTTGCTTCTCCTCTAGCTAGCGGTAATATTTCATTTCTGTATGCCACTGCCTCATTAATATATCTTTGCTCATCCTCTCTTGCTCTTATGGCATCTGCAAAAGCGTCTTGGACTTGCTCAGGTGGCTGAGCTTCGAGAATATTGACAGTTTGAACGTTAATTCCAGACTCGTAATCATCAAGAACAATCTGCAATAAGTCTTTGGTGGAGGCTGCAATCGCTTCTCTACCCTCTGTTATCACAAAATCCATTTTATTCTTTCCAAGAACCTCTCTTATTGCACTTTCTCCTGATGCTCTTAATGTTTCATCAGGGTCTCTTAGATTAAAGATAAAGTTACTAGCGTCTTTAATGTCATATTGAATTGCAAAATTAACACTAACAATATTTTCGTCCTCTGTGAGCATTACAGCTTTTTGTTGAACAGACCGAATTTTCGATACGTCTACTATTTCGTATTTTTGAATTAGTCGCGGCACCCAATGAGGGCCAGGTCCAGTGATATTAACAAATTTACCAAATTGTAGAACGACTCCGCGTTCACCATCATTAACAATATAAACCCCTGATAAGAAATATACTACGATAATAATAGCTGCAAGGAAGCCAACATTTTTTTTATTCGACGACTGACCAGATCCACCAGATGAATTGATAATATTGTCAAAGAACTTAGAGAAGCTTTTGACTAAATCGTCTATCTCCGAGCCACTTTTATTTTTCCGACCCCATGGGTCTTTATTTCCATTTGGTTCATTCCATGCCATTTTATTCTCCTAATGCAATTCTATTATAAACTTGCCTAGTCATCAATTTCTAATTTAACTGACTGAGAAGGAACAATTGTAGAAATAGCGTGCTTGTAAATACTTTGAGTAATCTTGTTTCTCAGTAAAATCGTATATGGGTCAAACGCCTCAATCACTCCGTCAAGCTTAATACCATTAACCAAAAATATTGAGACTTGAATTTTGTCTTTTCTGAGCTTGTTTAGAAACTTATCTTGTAGATTTTCTGGCATCTGTTTAACCGAGGGTTTGTCTGTCTAGATTTATATAGTGACATTATTTAGGCTAAATGTAAATTTGTCTCTATTTCTTCAACTATTTCCCTATGATTTTTATGGTCTATTTCAATGATTAAATTTGGATTATATCTTCGCATCCAAGTAATTTGTCGCTTTGCTAGCTGTCTTGTGGCATGAATACATTCATCTATAAGTTGCTGTCTTGTCAAGTGGCCATCTAGAAAATCCAAAGTTTGTCGATAGCCAATAGATTTCATTGATTGTGAGTCATGATTCAGATTAAAATTTTTTCTAAGATTTGAGACTTCGTCTATAAGACCATCCTCGAAAATTTTATAAGTCCGCTCTTCTATTTTTCTGTGAAGATATTTTCTCTCTTTTGGTAATAAATAAACTATTTGACACTCAAAATATTCAAATAACGAGAGTTTTGTGCCAAAAAAACTACTCATTGATCTTCCAGTTAGCAGATATACCTCTAGAGCTCTCTCTATTCTTTGTTTATCATTTTTGCTAATACGATTAAAAGAATCGATATCGATAATTTTTAGGGTTTGATAAATATCGCTCAGAGAATATGACTGCAGAAGAAATTGGATAAAATTTCTTTCATCTTCTGATTTTGGTGGGAGAAGATTTATTCCAGATAGAAGCCTATCAAAATACATCATTGTTCCGCCAACCAAAAAAGGGGTTCTTCCTCGATTAGTAATTTCACACAATAGTCTCCTTGTCTCTAAATAAAACTTATTAACATCATAAGACTCATTTGGCTCAATAATATTAACAAGATGATGAGGATGTTTCTTAAGTATTTCACTATTGGGTTTATCTGTTCCAATGTTCAAACCTTTGTAAATAGTTGATGAGTCTAAACTAATAATTTCAAAAGAATATTTCTGAGACAATAGTAGTGCAATTTTTGACTTACCTGAACAAGTTGGACCGAGTAAAAAATAAATTTTTTTCTTATTTTTCATTTCTTAATACACGAAGTCTTCTAAAGTACTCAATGTAGCTAATTTCTATTATCACATCAGGCTTTGGTAAGTATTTTGTGAATTTTTCTGGCCACTCGATTAAATGATTTGCTTTTTGTTTAAAGTAATAATCAATCCCAATTTCTTGTAATTCTCGGTAATTCTCTATCCGGTATAAATCATAATGATAAAGAGTGCAATTATCTAACATATATTCATTGATAATGGAAAAAGTCGGACTGTAAGCATTTTTCTTTTTATCTAAAAATTTAATGTAATTTTGAACTAAAGTTGTCTTTCCGGAACCAATTTCCCCTGTCAGATAAATAACTTGATTTATTTTAGAGTTGAATTTCACTAATTCAAAAAATAAATCATAGCTAGATATATCTTCTATTAGAAACTCTCTCATTATTTACCCATAATTTAGTAAAACAATTCATTTATAATTTTATGCATTTTAACAATTACATCTGATGGTAGTAAACCCAAATGTTTTCTCTCCTCAAACAAGACATCTGCAGCATAAGAATGTAAACCTACAGCAAATGCTATCGCATGATTTAAGTTCTTTTGATGTAAGCTTATCATTGAATTCAAAACTCCTGTTAAACAATCTCCCATCCCAGCTACGCCCATGTAGGGTCCACCATGTTTACATATAAAAATCTTTTTTCCTGTATTTATAATTGTATCTCTCCCTTTGAGAATTACTATCCCAGAGTATTTTTTTTGGATTAAATCAGATGCCTCTAATCTGTTATTTTCTATCCATGAGGAAGATTTGTCTAATAATTGCGCAGCCTCACCATGATGAGGTGTTAGTATCCACTTTTCATACTTGAAAGGATGTTTACTTAAAAGTGTGAGAAAACCAGCATCAATAATAAAAAACGATTCAAAAATATTTGATTTCATTTCAGAGGATAATAATTGATATGTTTTAGTTGACCAAGCTTCTCCAGAAAACCCAGGGCCACACACAATGACCTTATAATTATTAAAATCTAATTCTTTTAAATCATTATAATTTTTAGTAATTAATTCATTTTGAAAACCAGCTAAGCTTTTTTTATGCTCGTTGGTAGTGAGAACTTCAACATACCTAGATCCCGTCTTTAATGCTGACTGGCCTGCAAGAATTATTGAACCCAGATAACCAGAGTCACCTCCAATAATGAGTGATTTTCCATATGTTTTTTTATGGTCATCCTGCTCAAATTCATGAAAAATCACTGTCTCTTTATACTCACTGGAAATTTTATATAAAGAAAAATTACTTATAGGGATGTGATTGTAAGAACTTATCTTATCATTCAAATAAATTTTGAAGCTCATTTAATACGTAAATCCAATCGATGATTCAGACCAATTAGAAACTATTGAGCGAGTAAGTTCTTGTAAAAAGTTAGGTTTCTTATTGTATACAATGAGTGTCGAATTATTAAGATATTTTCTATTTACGTCATATATTGATCCAACTTCATCAATCAAGCCTAACTCTTTGGCTTGAACACCTGTCCAAAATAAACCAGTAAAAACTTTATCGGTTTGAAGAACAGAACCACGAGCGATTTTTATATCATCAATAAATTCCTTATGAATGCCAGTAACTAGCGATTGTAGATGCTCTTTATGCTCAGATGTGAGTGACTGAAATGGATCAAGAATTAATTTATCACCACCTGATGAAATTGTGCGTGACTCGATACCTAATTTTTTAGCTAGAGATTCAACATTAAAACTGTCTAGTCTAACTCCTATTGACCCAACAATGCTGGAAGAGTTAGCAAAAATCATATTTCCACTTGCGGCGATATAATACCCTCCTGAGGCACCAACATCATCTATGACAGAGTAGATTTTTTTCTTACTAGAAGATTTTAATTCGTTAATCTCATCAAAAATAATTTTAGACTGAGTCGCACTTCCACCTGGACTGTTTATTTTAAGTATTATATTCTCACACATCTGATTATCCATAGCTTGTTGTACAAGTTTGATTGTCTCTGAGGTATTTATACCGGTTGGAGTCACTACTCCCTCAATATTGATAAGCGCAGTATGTTTCTGAGTGTAATTATTAGTATTAGTTAGAAAAAAAGGTAGAAAAATTATACCTAGAAAAATTGTAATAAACACAACTCTAGTTATTATTTTATATTTCCTCTCTGCTTTTTTGTCCTCTAAAAGAGAATTTATAAGATCTCTTAATAAACTATCATTCATTTGAAATATCCTCTTATATAAATATTATATTTGATTTTTTAATTTATCAATAACTAGTGATAAATCATCTGGTAATGGAGATTCAAAATTGTATTTTTTTTTGTAAAAAAACGATAATTTATTGGAGTGTAAAAAAATTCTCTTCAATCCAAGATTTCTCATTAAAAGATTTGTATTCGCATCACCATATTTAGTATCTCCGCATATGTGATGATTAATGCTCGCCGCATGGACTCTTATTTGATGAGTTCTACCTGTTTTTAGCATCACATCTACTAGAGTAGTATTTCTAAAGTGCTCTCTAACATAATATTCCGAAACTGAAACTTTTCCATTATCACTTAGCTGAACAGACTTACCAGTGTGATTTTTTAATCTAATTAGAGGTTGATTTACAATGAATTCAGTTTTTCTTGGTGTTCCTCTCAAAAGAGCTATATAAGATTTTTTTATATCGCCTAATTGCATGATTTTCCCCAGTCTAGATGAAGACTTATAATTCTTCGCTAGCATCATGCATCCACTAGTATTTTTATCTAATCTATTTACTGGGACCACATCTTTATATGCTGGATTATCCTTTAAAGTGGAAATGATATCATAATTAATTTTTGTACCAGAATGAACAGCAATACCAGATGGTTTATCAAGAATCAAAAAATCTTCATTCTCAAATACGATTAGTTTATTAATACCTCTTATGATATTTTCGGTGACCTTTCTTACATTATTTTCTACTGAAATAGGTGGAATCCTAAGTATATCCCTAGCAACAAGTTTATAGTGAGGCTTCACTCGTTTGCTATTTATTCTTACTTGGCCACCCCTAATAACCTTATAAATTAGACTTTTGGGCGTACCCTTCATAATTTTTATGAGATAGTTATCGAGCCTCTGACCCTCAACGTTTAAGCCAATTTCTCGATAATCTACAGATTTTTTATTATTATTTACCACGATAACGTTTGAAGAAAAATCAAATCATTGATATATTAATTCAAAGATTTGCGTATTAGTAAAGACCTGTGTACGTTTTTAATAGCCGAACAGCTTCATACACACATCGTTATAAAGGCAATAATAGCCAAGGTCTTTACAAAAATATATTTTAAACAACATCCAAAATGACGATTGGACTACAAAAATTATGTATTACAGGATTCTAAATGAAACAGATTTTATTGAATGCCTCTCAGAGAGAAGAGGTAAGACTCGCAATTGTCGAGAACAAAAACTTGGTAGAACTAGACATAGATTTACCCACAAAGAACATCAAATCAAATATTTACAAAGGCACTATATCCAGGGTTGAACCTGGACTAGAAGCTGCTTTTGTAAATTTTGGAAGGTCTAGACATGGCTTCTTGCCGTTCAAAGAGATTTCATCTGAAATTTTCACTCAAGGTAAACCAAAGACTTCTCGTGATTGCATTGAAAGTGGCAAAGAAGTAGTTATTCAAGTAGACAAAGAGGAGCGAGGAACCAAAGGAGCTGCAATAACAACATACCTCAAACTAGCCGGGAAATATCTAGTCCTTCTGCCAAAAAACCCAAATACAGGTGGGATATCAAGGAGACTAGAAGGGTCAGATCGAATGAATGCAAAAAAAATGATTGAAGCATTAAATATTCCCGATAATATGAGTGTAATTCTAAGAACATCCGGTCTAAATACATCAAAAGAAGCGCTTGAATGGGATATGAACTATCTTATTCAGATATATGAAAATATTGTAGATAATTCTGTTCTCAAAAAAGCTCCATACCTTGTTTATGAGGAGAGTAGTATGCTAGCTCGTATCATTAGAGATTATATAGATGATGATACAGAATCTATTATTATTGATGATAAAAGTTTCTATAATGATTTTATTAATGCTAAAAAATATTTCATCCCACATAGCAAAATAAGCGCAGAACATTACGATAAGTCTACTCCAATATTTAGCAACTATAGAATTGAAACACAAGTACAGAGTGTTTATAGAAGAAAAATATCTTTGCCCTCAGGTGGAAATATTGTTTTTGATACAACAGAAGCGCTCACAAGTATTGATGTTAACTCTGCCAAGTCAACAAAAGGTGGCGATATTGAAGAAACTGCCTTAAGTACGAATTTAGAAGCCGCATCCTCTCTTTGCACACAACTTAAACTTAGAGACATTGGTGGACTTATTGTGGTTGATTTTATTGACATGATGTCCATCAACTCTCAAAAAACAGTGATGCGAAAAATGGCAGAACTGGCAAAAATAGATAAAGCGAAAATTCAATTTAGTAGAATATCTAAATTTGGTCTGATGGAAATATCACGACAAAAACTCAGAGCGTCTATTATTGACAGTAATGACGATTCATGTCCGACTTGTTCTGGGTCAGGGTTTATAAAATCTTTATCGTCTCAATCTATCTCTCTTGTGAGAATGCTAGAGGAAGAAGCTGTTAAAAATGAGAAGCCGCTAACAGTATATTTGCCTGTAAGATTAGCAACATACTTATTAAATGAAAAAAGAGATTTAATTCAAGGTATTGAAGATAGACATAAAACAACAATAAAGATTGTACCAGATCCAGAAGTAGAAGCTACCAGTTACTTGATTGATAGAGAAAATCTTAGTCAAAGTGATTTTAAAGCATCTATGAGCCAGAAGGATAATATCAAAGAGACCAAGGTTACAAGCCCTCTTCCATCAAACTCAAATTTAGAAACACCCTTGGTTTCAGCAGTTGCGCCAAAAACACAACCACCGAAACCGAAACAAAATAGAAGTAATGCTAATGGCGGAATGCTTGGAAAAATATCTAAACTAATTAAGTCGATATTCTCCAGTGAAAAAAAACAACCAAATAGATATAAAACTAACAACAAAAAAAGGTACAGCAGACCATATAATTCAAAATACAATAAATATAAATCTTTTAATAAAAGAAAGAATAATAATACAAGAAGAAATAAACAAACAAATAATTAATGGTTAAATTCTTAGTAAGAATAATTCTTGTTGCTGTTTTTGTTTCTATACTCTTAGTTTATATAAATCCTATATCTTTTTTTTTCCAAAATGATCTTCAAAGAATTGAGGCAGATAAAAAAATTGTCTTTGTGACAAGACTAGGACCTACCACATTGTATGAATCTAAGAACAGAAGATTTGGTTATCATTATTCATTGATGAATGAATTTGCAGAGTATTTAGGAGTTGAATTAGAGGTAAAGGTTACAGATAACATCAATAATGCAATTCAAATGCTTGAAAACAGACAAGCAGATATTATTTCTGGGTTTGATATAGAAAAGTCTAGGCCTAATCTAAAATTTAGTTATCCATACAACAGAGTAGATCATGTAATAGTCTCAAATAATAAAAATACAAGAGCAAAAAGTTATGATGAATTATTGAGTGAATATAAAGTATACTCTATTGATTCAGATGTATCCAAGTCAATATCAATCATAGAAAATAATGATGATTCATTTAGCATTGAAATTATCAAAGATACAAATATTGATGAATTGGTGAAAATGCTTAATGATGATGAGGTGAAATTCATAATTATGAATTCTGATGAGTATAAGATATTTGAGAAATATTTTAATAGCCTAACCATTATTGAAAAAATATCATTAAATCAATCGCAATCTTGGGTGTTATCATCAAATATTGGAAAAAAGTTTGAAAATAAAATAACTGATTTCTTTAAAGAACAAATTAAAGATAATAACTTGTCTGCAATTTATAGTAAATTTTTTAGGCAAAAACAACATTCATTTGTTGGTACAAAAATATTCCTCAATGATTTAATTAATATTTTTCCAAGATATGAATTTTTCTTTAAAGAGGCGTCTAAGATGTATGAATTTGATTGGAGATTAATTGCTAGTATTGGATATCAAGAATCAAGATGGAGGCATGATGCTGTATCATATACCGGCGTCCGTGGGATAATGATGTTGACACAAGATACTGCTAAGGAAATGAACGTAATAGATCGCGAAGATCCAAGAAGTAGTATTTATGGTGGAACAAAATATCTAAGGGATGTTTATCGAAGACTTCCATCAAATATCCTAATAGAAGAGAAGAAATGGTTCGCAATTGCATCATATAACATAGGCCTAGGACATATAAATGATGCAATCAAACTTGCAAAAGATGATAATATCGAAGTAAACAAATGGGTAGAACTTAAACCATACATACTTAAGCTTAGTCAATCACGTTACTATCGTAAGACAAAATATGGTTATGCCAGAGGATGGGAGACTGTAAAGTATGTTGAAAATATCAAACAATATTATGATATACTGGTATTCTTAGATTCACAGGATCAAATGATTAATCCCGTTGAGGAAAGTATTCCAAACACGTTATGACAGAAATAAATAAAGATCTAATAGAAACTGCATTTGAAAATGGATATGACTCATCAAATGAGAAAGAGGTTGAGAAGAACGTAAATCTAACCATAGAGGCACTTAATACAGGTTCTATAAGAGTTTCAGAGAAATCTGAAAACAATTGGGTTGTTAATCAATGGATAAAAAAAGCAATATTATTATCGTTTAAATTTAAAAAAAATCAGCTCATCAACACTGGGTATACTAAATTCTACGACAAACTTCAATCTCGAGCAGTTAATGTATCTGAGGAATATCTTGAAAAGAAAAATATCAGAATTGTGCCACAAGCAATTGCTAGAGAAGGAACATTTATTGGTGAGAATGTCGTTCTAATGCCATCATTTGTAAATATTGGCGCGTACGTTGATTCTGGAACTATGGTCGACACATGGGCAACAGTTGGTTCATGTGCTCAAATTGGAAAAAATGTACACTTATCAGGAGGTGTTGGAATAGGCGGTGTTTTAGAACCACTTCAAGCATCACCAACTATTATTGAAGATAATTGTTTTATTGGCGCAAGGTCTGAAATTGTTGAAGGTGTAATAGTAAGAAAAAATTCAGTTATCTCCATGGGAGTTTTTATTGGTAAAAGCACAAAAATATATGACCGAGAGAGTAATACTGTAAGTTATGGTGAAATTCCAGAGGGATCTGTCGTAGTTTCAGGTTCGTTACCATCTAAAGATGGTAAGTATAATTTGTATTGCGCAGTTATTGTAAAAAAAGTTGACGAAAAAACACGATCAAAAGTTGGGATTAATGAACTACTCAGAGAAGCTTAATAAACTCATCTTCATTAAGTATTTTAACATTTAGATTTTTAGCTTTTTCATATTTACTACCAGGCTTATCGCCGCATACTAGAAAATCGGTTTTTTTTGAAACTGTAGATGATAATTTAGCTCCATTATTAATGATATATTCTTCAATCTTTTTACGTGGAAATATTTTAAAACTTCCTGTTATAACAAATGATTTATTCTCAAAATGCTTGTTAAAACTTTTTTGTAGATATCTTATATTGACACCGTTTTCTATCAAGCGATTAATCTTAATAACATTTTTTTCTTTTCGAAAAAAATCCTCGATATTCTTCGCCACTATTGGTCCTATGTCTTTAATATCCTCCAAAGCAACAAGTTTTGCTTCCATGAAAGAATGAATGTCTTTAAACTCATTTGCTATAATTCTAGCTAATGTCTCTCCTACCTCACGAATTCCCAATGCAAATATGAATCTGTCAAAAGAAGGTTCTTTAGCTTTTTCCAGTGAATCTATCAAATTTTTCACTGACAACTCACCCATTCTCTCAAGTTTAAGTAAGTCTGATTTTTTTAATGAAAATAAATCAGCATAATCTCTAATAAGCTTGTTCTCTACAAGAGAGATAATTATACTTTCTCCCAGCCCATTGATATTCATTGCTTTACGAGATGAGAAATGTGAAATGCTTTGAATTATCTGTGGCATACAACCGTACTCATTTTCGCATCTAAAAATAGACTGAGTAGACACTCTCTTGATAGAACTCCTACAGGATGGACATTTTTTCGGTATTGTTATTTTAGATACATTTTTTCTTTTTGTTTTATCCACTCTATCAACTTCAGGTATTACATCACCTGCCCTTTTAACAAATACATAATCACCAATACAAATATCTTTTTTTTGTATCTCATCGAAGTTATGTAGACTGGCTCTGCTTACCTTAACTCCACCAATATTAACAGGATCTAGTTCCGCAACAGGGGTGATTATACCTGTCCTACCTACTTGGAATGTTACATCTTTCAAGTAAGTCCTCATCTCAAGTGATTTAAACTTATATGCTATTGACCATTTTGGTGCTTTATTAGTTTTTCCAATAATCTCACGTAACGCATAATCATCAACTTTATAGACAATACCATCGATTTCATATGGCAAACTATCTCTCTTATTATTCATAAAATTGTAAAATTCAAGAGCATCAGATTCGTTGTTGATTTTTTTATTGTGTTCACAAATATTAAGACCGAAACGTTTTAGTCTTCGCATTGCTTCAGAGTGATTTGAATCTCTATAGCTTTCGTCAATATCCATAATTCCGTGTATATATATTTGAAGATTTCTTTTGTAACATATGGTGGGATCTAATTGTCTTACGGTACCAGCAGCAAAATTTCTTGGGTTCGCGAATGTTTTCTTATCGAGTTTCTCTAACTGCTTATTTAACATATTAAAATCTTTTATAAATACGAAAACCTCTGCGACAATGATAAGCTTTTTAGGAACCTCTGTTCCATTTAATTTTAATGGTAATGATTTTATAGTTTTTATATTAGATGTTACGTCTTCTCCGACTCTACCATCCCCACGTGTGACAGCAGAAACAAATTCACCGTTTTGATATGTAATGCAAATTGCTAGACCGTCAAATTTTGGTTCTGCAAATAACTTTGTGTTCATTAGGCCAGCATCTTCATTAACTCTTTTATAGAAGGAGGAAAAATCAGTATGATTTACTGCATTAGATAAAGACATCATAGGAACTATATGCTTTACTTTACTAAAACCACCATGTACCTTGGCCCCCACTCTTTGAGTAGGGGAGTCATCGGCAATAAAAGATGGATTATTAGTTTCTATATCTTTTAATTGACTGTAAAGACGATCAAATTCCTCGTCAGATACTGTAGGTGCATCATATGTATGATATTGTTCGCTATAAGTATTTAATTTTTTTTTCAGCTGATTATAAAGCTTCTTAGATATTTTGTTTGTATATGACATTTCACGAAGGTCTTGATGACACTGAGTCTTCATTTTTACTTGCTGCAATACTAACAGCATCATTTATATTGACGGAAACGAGTTTTGAAACCCCAGCCTCTCTCATCGTAACTCCACTGAGTATATCTGCTAATTCCATAGTTAATTTATTGTGTGTGATAAAGATAAATTGGACATTTTTTGACATCTCTTTCACAACATTACAGAATCGATTATTGTTGGCATCATCGAGAGGCGCATCCACCTCATCAAGTAAGCAGAAGGGAGCAGGGTTTGATTTGAAAATTGAAAAAACAAATGCAATACCAGTACCTGCTTTTTCTCCACCAGATAGTAAATTAATATTTTTCACTAATTTGCCCGGCGGTCTTGCCATTATCGTAACACCAGTATTTAGTAGATCATTATCAGTCAATTCAAGGTAAGCTTTACCTCCACCAAACAATTGATTGAAAAAAGTATTTAAATTGCTATTAATGCTATCAAAAATTTCTTTAAACTTGCTTTTTGTCTCAGAGTCGATTTTTTTAATTGCATTATCAAGTGTTTTTACGGATTCTGTCAAATCATTATATTGAGAATCTAAATATTGCTTCCTTTCTTGTTGATCTTCAAGTTCATCTATAGCTGCTAAATTAATTGCTCCCATCGAATTAATTTTCGATTGTACCTTCTGCAAGTCTTTTGCAAGGATATCTTGTTTGACTCCCATGTCTATGCTTTTAATCTCTGCATCAATGTCTTTTTTGGGTAAATCTGTATTTTCAATAAGTGCATCACGTTGAGCAGTCTTCTCGCTAATTGATATTTTTAAATCCTCTAGATTATCTTTTATGGATGAGATTAAAATATTTATATCATTCTTTTGTGATTCAATTTCAAGGATTTCATTATCATAACTCTGAATAGCTTCTCGTGATTTTGTAAGATTATCTTCGCTTTGAGACTTAAGCTCTAATAGTTTCTTAAGCTGAATTTTCATATCATCCGATGGTAAATCTTTCGATGTATCACTAGAAAGTAGGTGTAGTTTTCTATTATTGAGATCAGATATCTCAATTTCAAAATTATTTATATTATTCTTAATCAAATCTTTTTCAGATTCCAATGAAGTGATTTTTATATTGAGGTCATTTTGCGATTTAACTGTTTCTTCAAGATTCCATTCCACCTTATCTATTAGTTGCTTTAACTCTATTCTTTCCTTATCAAGCTTGGTTCTTGTTGTTATGTCTTCTTCTAACTGTATATCTAATTCGTTAATGTTATTTTGAGCCTCTAATTTAATTTTTTCATAATCTTTTATTTTTTTATTAATATCTTTTATCTCATCATTTTGTGATCTGACTAGTATTTTTACACTCTTAAAAAGCTCCCTAAAAAGTGAAACTATAGATTTAAGACTTTGAGATGACTGTAGGATAAATTTATCTCTACTAGCTACATCTGATCTTTCAAAATCAATCTGAAGTGATGCTAGTTTTTCTTGAACATCTGTACCTTTTCGAAGAAGTTCATCTTTATTTAAATTTTTATCTGTTTCGTTAATTGTATATGATTCAAGGATTTTTAGACGTTTACTAAGTAAAGATAATGATTTATCTGAGGCTTCTAATTTCGTTTTTTCCACCTCTTGCTTTTTTATATTCTCAGATTGGGTTCCAATAAAAGTATTAATTTTACTTAGTAAATTCTGCATTGCAAAATTAACATCTTTTTTATTTTTTTCTAAGTTTTTTAAATTTTCACTGACAGATTTATTCTTTTCTTTAATTTCCTCTATATTCTCTAAAACCTGAACATTCTTTTTTGCCTCCATCTCCAAATCTTTTTGTGCGATGACAGCCTTTTTAGATAATTCATCTAACTCTTCTTTTCTTGTTGTTTCAGTCTCTTGAGAATGCTCAATATCTTTTTCACAACTAGCTATATCACTACCAAGCTTATAAAAATCTTTTTGTATTTTGTCAAATCTAGATTGCTCATTATTGCGACTTTCTCTTAGTTCTTCAATTTTTTTATTTTTTGACGACAGAACTGATTTCTCTTTTTCATGATTGATTTCAACTTTCCTTATTTGTACCTCAATATTATCAATTTGTTGATCATAGTTATTCCATTTCAGAGCTAGTAGGCTAAGTTTCAATTTTCTCTCATCTTGTTTAAAGCTCTTAAATTCTTTCGCAAGCTTAGCTTGTCTCTCAAGTTTATTAAGTTGAGAGGTAATTTCTTTCATTACATCGTTCAACCTATTTAAATTCTCTCTCGTATGCTTCAATCTTAGCTCGGTCTCTCTCCTCTTCTCTTTATATTTGCTTATACCAGCCGCTTCCTCAAGATATGTCCGCAACTCATCTGGTTTGGCTTCCACAAGTTTACTAATCATACCTTGTTCGATAATTGCGTAACTTCTTGGTCCTAAACCAGTTCCAAGAAACACCTCTCTGATATCTTTTCTCCTGCATTTTGTGTTATTTAGAAAATAATTTGATATTCCATCTCTAGAAACTTCGCGTCTAATAACTATTTCAGAAAATCTTGCAAATTTAGAATCTAATGTATTTGAGGAATTATCGAAATTTAATTCAACAAATGCTTTTCCAACCTCACTTCTTGTAGATGACCCAGAAAAGATAACATCCTCCATAGAGTCTCCTCTCAGGTTTCTTGCTGAAGATTCTCCCATCACCCATCTTATGGCGTCTATTATGTTTGATTTTCCACAACCATTTGGTCCGATAATACCTGTTAAATTACTAGGGAACTGGAGAGATGTGGGGTCAACGAATGTTTTAAAGCCTGCTAGTTTTATCTTTGTTAAACGCATTGTTATCCCTATTTAGATTATAATACTATCTGGGTTATAATACTATTATAGGAGATAACTGAATGAGTTCACAGAAGAAAATACTTGAGACCTTTGAAAATCCAAATAAAAAAGATGATTATTTAATTTTGATGGATATCCCAGAATTTACATGTTTATGTCCTTTGACTGGTCAGCCTGATTTTGCAGAGTTTGAAATCAAATATGTTCCAGATGGGAAATGTATAGAATTAAAGTCCTTAAAACTATATATGGCCTCTTTCAGAGATGTAGGTGCCTTTCATGAAGCAAATACAAACCTAATATTAAACGACCTCTCAACGCTTATAAAGCCAAGATATATGTCAGTTGTTGGATACTGGAAAGTGAGGGGTGGAATCATTACCACTATCTCAACGAAATATATCAAAAAAAACTGGAAAGACAAAAATAAAATACTTGAGTAATAAATGAGGTTTATATTTAATTTAATTATAGTTCTAAGCACTATCAATCTATCTTATGCGAAAGATTTTGAGAATAAGTTTAATTTTCCAGGTGGCATTTACATTCAAGAAATTAATTCGCGTCAATTTAATCTCGGATTAGACTATAAAGGAGAACGTGTTCCTACAGTTCAAAAAAATAATAAATTCTATATGATTTTTGGAATACCACACAGTTATAACGATAACACTGAAATGGCCAAACTAGGATACAATGGCGGTCATTTCATAATTAATCCAGTTTCGAAAAAAAGAACATACGGAGAGCAATATATTCGTATTTCAAAAAAATACACTGAGCCATCAAAAAGCAATATAGAAAGAATTTTAAAAGAAAAATATGAGCTAGATAATATTAAAAAAAAATGGGTGCTAAAAGATTTTGATACGGATTTTATTTTACCAGTAATAGGAACTATCTCTGGTCAATTTGGAACAAGGAGGTTTTATAATGGTAAAGAGGGTAATTTTCACAATGGGGTAGATTTCGCGGCGAATATTGGAACTCATATTGTATCTCCATCATCAGGTGTAGTATTAATGACAGGAGATTTTTTCTATAACGGGAAATTTGTTTATATTGATCACGGGATGAATGCTAAAAGTATCTTTATACACATGGATGAAACTACAGTCAAAGTAGGTGATGTTGTAAAGAAAGGTGAATTAATAGGATATGTTGGAAATACTGGAAAATCTACGGGACCTCATCTTCACTGGTCCTTGACGCTCAATGCTGTTTACGTTGACCCAATGATATTTGTGAACAATTCATTATTTGACTAGTTTCACTTGAACAAGTGAATAATAAATAGGAGAATAGTAATATAAATTATAGGAGGGTAAAACATGCCACAATATGTAATAGAGAGAGAGATAGCAGGCGCTGGGGATCTTACACAAGACGATTTGCAAGGAATATCCCAAAAATCTTGCGGTATTCTCAAAGATATGGGTACCGGAATAGAGTGGGTTCATAGCTATGTCACTGGAGATAAGGTCTATTGTGTTTATAATGCCGACAACGCAGAGTTAATCAAACAACACGCAGACACAGGAGGCTTTCCAGCGAACAGTATATCTGAAGTCAAAAATGTAATAAGTCCTAAGACAGCTGGTTAGCATTTATAAACTCAAAAAAAACCCATTCATATGAATGGGTTTTCTTGTTTACTGTAAATTATTCTCAATGGTATTCCATTTAACTTCAGTTTATTTATAAAATAATTAACTAAATACCTTGTGTAGGTTTTCGGTATTTTTGATGTCTGATTTCCATGTATAACAATTGAAAGATTGTCGTTGTCAGTTTGCTGAGCAAATTTGAGTTTGATTCTTCTATTGTTTACTAATGGAGGAGGATGAGATGTTGTCGCCTCATTTAAAATTTTAGTCAAGTTAGATGATTTATATCTCTTGTGTAATCTCATAGACATATTATGAATTTCTTTTTTGAGATTTGCGATATTTTTCCTTTTAAGCGCAGATATGTAAACACATCTAGCATCGTCTGTAATATTAAGAAAATAATTAATTTTCTTTCGCGTCTGTAATATTTCAGATTTATCTAATTTATCTATTTTATTTATCACAATTAAATAAGGTTTATTTGATTTTCTTATATAATCTAAAATAGTTTTATTTTGTTTAGAAACTTCTTCAGTACCATCGATTAAGAATAAAGATAAATCAGTATCACTTATATTCTTAATTGTGTTTAACATGCTGTATGAACTAATTTTTTCTCGACTCTTAGATTTTCGAGAAAGTCCCGCAGTATCATAAATCAAATATAACTTACCTTTATGAGAATACATTGAATCAATACAATCAATAGTTGTACCAGGCTTATCTGATGTAAGCATTATCTCCTCTTTTAAAAGAATATTTACTAATGTCGACTTTCCTGTATTCGGTTTACCAACAATCGTGATCCTTTTAAATATATTATCGTCATAATCATGGTGATTCACATTTTTTACAATGCTTTCTCTAAGTAAAGATAATCCGGTATTATTTTTAGCAGATATTTCATATGTATTTTTAATCCCATACTTATATGCCTCAGCAAGAGTAAAGTTTTTTTTGAGGAGATCAACCTTGTTTACAACCAAAAATATATCTTTGTTAAACCCTCTTATTTCAGATATATATTTATGATCATCTGGATGATCAATCTCATCTGCAGGTATCACATATAAAATAAGAGAAGATGAACCGACAATATCAATAATTCTTCGGTGTGTCATCTTTTCATTCTCTGCGCCATCAGTAAATCCAGATGTGTCAGTAATACTTATTCGACTATTGGGTGTAAGATTTATAAATCCGCTATTAAAATCTTTTGTAACACCATGATGATCAACTACAAGTGATTTTTTTTGTTGTACTAACTTATTAAATAGGAGTGATTTTCCGACATTGGTTCTTCCGACAATAACGATTTGACTGCTCATTTATGAAACTAATTAAATTTAATTGCGTTGAGTCTACCATTTCTTGTTACTATATAAAGTACTTTATCCATTAATAAAATATCTGACTGCATATCTACTTCGTCAATTATCTTGTTAAAATGTACTTTTTTTCCATCGCTAGCATCTAAAATCCCAATATAACCATCTGTACTAAATCCGACTAGAAAATTATCTATTATGGTTGGTTTAGTAAATACTGATTTGTTATCTATAAGCGTTGACCAAATTTTCTCACCACTAAATCTATCAAGTGCATGTATATGCCCGTCTAATACAGGGATGTATATCTTGTCATCATCTATCTCGAGATTACTGTGAACTGAGATAGGTTTTCTCCATACTATGTCGCCACTAAGAGTATCAACGGAGATTATACTACCTTGATATGATCCCACATACACAAGTCCGTCTTGAACGATAGGTGTCATCTCAATGTCTCTCAGAGACTCCAACTCATTCCTTCCTGACCTTGGAGAAATGCCAGCAAGCCAATTAAGCTTGCCAGTATCATTTGATAAAGAAATAAAATTCCCATCATCTCTTGCTACATAAAGGTTAATTGCATCGCTAGAGATTGCAGCGCTACCTTTCATACTCAATGCAATATTCTTTCCATCATGTATCCATTGAATCTCTGATGTCAAAATATTAATAGCAACAGTATCTCCATCTGCGAGTTTAAAAAAAATTAGATTATCAAGACCAATTGCAGGAGATACAATTTCGCTTTTGAGTGCTACTTTGAGTTCTGGGTTTAATTCAGAGTCTGACAACATCCCAGTAAAATCGAATCTAGAAATAAGGTTTTGGTTATTACTCAATTCTTCTATACTAAATCCATATAGATAGCCATCTGATGTTCCAAAATATAGAATTTCGTTATAATAAAGCAATCCTGATGTAACATCTAAATCCACATTAAATTTCCAATTAATGTCACCGCTTATTATATTAACTGATGATATTAAACCATCAGTATCTATTGTGTAAATAGTTTCGTCTGAATCAAATGCTGGCTGAAGTACTCCTGACAAAGCATCTCTTCCTTCACCAATATCAACAGACCACAATAAATTCATATTCAATGAAGATGTTATTGTATCTTTAGCTGGCTGGGTATCCCAGAAAATTAGCTTACTAAATATGGAATCCTTATTAGAATTTATTTTTATTTTTTCTTCTTTCTCTTGCTCTTCTTTTTTATCTATATCATTATTTACCTCTGAAGAATTAGAATCAAATATGCCAGCGATATACTCTGCTGGATTTGTAGTTGCACAACTAGATATAGATAGTGTAAAAAAAAGTATAATGAGTCTATGCTTAATCATTATCTTATTGTACTCAACTTACTCTCAATTAGCTTTGATTTATTAGGAATCGTCTCGAATCTTATTGCAAGTTCGTAATTCTTGATTGCTTCAATCTTATTACCAGTAGCTAACATCACATCACCCATTATATCCAGTACAATAGGGTTATTAGTAGTATTCGTGTTTGCAAGATTTCTAAGAGCTTCTTCGTATTTTTTCTGGGATAAATTTATTCTCGCTAATCTTGTGTTAGCTATAAATTTAAACTGATCTGAATCTGAATTATCCACGATATGTGACAAATATTTCTTTGCTTCATCCAGCATGTCTTTGTCGTGATAATACTTTGACGTATAAAGATTTATCATTGCTGTATATACATTTGAAGGATGTTTAGCTTTAAGATTTTCTACATTTTCCATAAATATATCAAATTCACCATTTTTATAGTTTTTTATAGATTTTTGGTAAATTAATGATATTTCATGTTGCTGAGCCAAGGCCGAAGATTGGAAATAATTATAGCCTAATACTATACTTGCTCCTATTACTAAACCAAATATAAGATTTAAATAATTAGCTTTTAACCAACTTAATAATTTTTCTTCATCATCAGAAAATTGCATATCGTGTTACTTTAAAAAATCATCTAGATTATTTATTTTAATTATTTTTTCAGAATTATCTACAAAGTCTTTCATAATTACTTCATTTTCTTTATGCGATGAGCTATCAATTATTATGGCGGTATTTGCGTTTAGCTTTTTTGCATATTTAAGTTGTGACGAGCTACTCGCATCATAGTCTGTTGTGAAAAACGATTTAGAGGGATGCTTACTTCGAATCTCTTGAGAAATACTCATGAATTCTTTACGAGAGGTATCTGCGCCACTAATTATTGGATAACACCAAACATCTACTTGAATTTGCTTATTTTTAATAATCTCTAAAATTCTTTCTATGCCAATGGCAATACCGGATGCTGGCATTTCAATTTTATTCAGTGAATTAATTAAGTTATCATACCTTCCACCTGCACAGATGGCATCTTGTGACCCAAGCTCATCACACTTCCACTCAAAAACTGTATCATTATAATAATCTAATCCTCTTACAATGGTATTATCATATAAATATGAAATCTTTAACTCATCCAACAATTCAAGAAAATCATTAAATTTCTTTTGGGATTCATGTGACAGATTATCTTTTAGTAGAGGCAAGCTCGAGAGTAATTCTTTTACATGAAGATCCTTAGAATCCAATAATCTTAATGGGTTTCTCTCTAGGGTTCGCAATGAAGTCTCATCAAGAGATTTTGTATATTTTTCTAGAAAAGATTTAATTAGATGGCCATATTTTATCCGGTCTGATGCATTCCCAATGGAGTTTATGTGAAGTACTGAGTTATTTATCTGTAATTTTGTAAATATACTATTCACAATCTGGATTAATTCAACATCACTACTCATATCATTAAATCCGAAAAATTCTACGCCAAACTGATGGAACTGTCTGTATCTCCCTTTTTGCGGTCTTTCATATCTAAACATTGGACCGTAATACCAAAACTTTCTTTTTTTAATTCCGCGATCATAAATAAGATTATGTTGCAAAACGCTTCTTACAATAGCCGCAGTTCCCTCAGGTCTTAAACATATACTTTCTTGATTCTTATCATTAAAAATGTACATTTCTTTGTTAATGATGTCGCTTGTCTCTCCAATAGTTTTAAAAAAAATTTCTGCGTTCTCGACTATAGGTGTTCTAATTTCACTAAGACCATTCTGGTGAACAGTATCTTTGATTATTTTTTCTATCAATGTAATATATTTTAAGTCATCAGGAAGAAAATCTTGAAAACCTCTTAAGGATTTTAACTTCTGATTACTCATATATTTCAACCAAATAAAATACTGATTTCCCTATTAGCGCTCTCTAAACTATCTGATCCATGTATAGAGTTATGTGATTTGTCAATTGCAAATTTTTTTCTAATTGTTCCCTCTTCTGCATCTTCAGGGTTGGTCTTACCAATTAGTTTTCTGAAATCCTCAATTGCATTGTTTTTTTCTAATTCTAGAACCACAACCATGCCTGAGGTCATATAGTCAACAAGTGATTTGAAAAATGGTTTTTCTGAATGCATAGCATAAAACTCCTCAGCAATTGAAACAGTCATGTGAACAGAATTAATTCTTTTTAGCTTAAAATTATTCATTTCAATCATCTTTATGATATCTCCTATCAAATTTCTTTCAGTCGCATCTGGTTTAATAATAGCAAGTGTTTTTTCCATAATTACTTCTCCTCTATCCATGCCATTTGTATTGCTTCTAATATCTTTTCATTAGATTTTTCTGGATCATCGCCAAACTCATCTAATTCGCAAATCCACGTGTGCAAATCAGTATACCTTACATATTTTGGATCTACATCAGGATAATTCTCATTTAATTCAATGGCTATATCAAGACTATCAACCCACTTTAACATTATCTATTCTCCGATGCATGATTAATTGTGTATCTTGGGATTTCTATAGTAATATCTTCATCATCAACAATCGCTTGACAGCTTAAACGAGAATTAGCTTTCAATCCCCACGCCTTGTCAAGATAGTCATCCTCATCCTCAGTTGGTTCTGCTAGAGACCCTAATCCTTTAACAACGTAGACATGACAGGTGGTACAAGCGCAAGACAATTCACACGCATGCTCAAGAGGTATTCCATTATCAAGTGCCGCCTTACAAATACTCGTCCCTTTCGTTACCTCTAATACGGCACCATCTGGGCAGATATCTGGATTTGGCAAAATAGTTATCTTTGGCATATGTTACTACAAGACCTCGTCGACGTCTTTTCCTCTTATTAAAGATTGGATGCTTTTATTCATTCTTCTTTCAACATAAAATTCTGTATTTTTTTCAAGCTGTTTTATTTGTGCTTCTATCTTCTCTGATTCAGCAGTCTCAATCAGATTTTTTAATTTCATCAACTCATCATTCACAATATTTATCTCATCATCATTTAAAAGCTCACTACCATCATTCTCGAGAGCTTGCGAAAGAGCATATATAACTCTATTAGCTTCGACCCTAGACTCACTATTTCTTCTAATAAGCATATCTTTCTCCGCAAATGAATTTGCATCAGATATCATTTTAGTGATTTCAGTCTCAGAAAGGCCATAGGATGGCTTTATATCTATTGTTGCTTTTGTATTAGAATTAATTTCAGTTGCAGTTACTGACAACATACCATCTGCATCTATCTGAAACTCAACTTCAATTCTTGGCATACCAGCAACCATAGGGGGTATATTATCTAAAATTATTTGACCTAAAGACTTACAATCTGATACGAGTTCTCTCTCACCCTGAACAATGTGAATTAAAAGTTTAGTTTGTCCATCTTTAAATGTAGTGAACGTTTTTTTAGATTTAATAGGAATAGACGTATTTCTGGGTATAATCTTCTCCGATAGATTACCCATAGTTTCTATTCCAAGAGAAAGTGGCAAAACATCCAACAACAATATATCTTCTTTGCTATTGCCTGATAATATTTCCGCTTGAATTGCGGCACCTTGCGCTACGACTTTATCTGGATCTATATCATCGAGTATTGGACAATTGAAATTCTCCGATAGTAACGTTTTGATATATTTTATTCTAGTGGATCCACCAACAAGAAGAATACTTTTGATTTCATCAGTTCTAATCTGAGATTCTTTTAGTGCTGTTCGAACGATAGTAACAGTTCTTTGAATTATATCGGATATTATCTGATGAAATTTCTCTTTTGATAGTGTTATCTTGGTGCCTGAAAAATCATAATCCACAACATCTGTATCGTCATAAAAACTTTCTTTAATTTTTTTTGCCACATTTTTAAATTCGCTTAAACTATTTAGAGTTATATTCTGATAACTATCTTTAATCCATTTTTCTATTGCAAAGTCAATATCATCTCCACCTAGCATCGTATCACCATCTGTTGAGAGAACCTTAAAAATTCCTTTCTCTAGTGAAAGTACAGATACATCAAAAGTACCACCACCAAAATCATAAACAACATATTTCCCTTGAGAATCAGACTCTAGGCCATAGGCAATCGCTGCTGCGGTAGGCTCATTAATTAATCTTAAAACATTTATTTCAGATAATAATGCAGCATTTTTAATAGCCTGTCTTTGCGAGTCATTGAAGTATGCAGGTACAGTAATAACGGCTCCAAAAATTTTTTCTCCTTCCTCTTTTTCGGCAACTGTTTTTAAATGTTTGAGTAAATACGATGATATATCAACAACACTATGGTTAGTTTCAAAAACATTAAAAGATGTCATATTATCTTTTTTACTAATAGTATGGTCGTACTTATTTGCTAATTCTTTTGATTGAGCCTCGTCAAGGCCAATGAATCTTTTAATAGAGGATATAGAATATTTTTCTCCAGAATTCATCTCATCAAGTCCTATAGACACGTCACCATTAGATAAAAAATGGACAGTGGAAGGAATAATTTCAGAGCCATTATCTCTAAATTGTGTAAATTTCCCATCATTGTGCATACAAATGATAGAGTTTGTAGTTCCGAAATCTATTCCTACAACGAACCTTTTAAGGTGTTTGCTCTCCTCGAGTGGATCATTTATTTTTAAAAGACTCATTTTGATTGTAGGCCCTCAATTTGATGAAGATGATTGTTGTAAAATTTATACTTTGATAAATTTACCCAAACACTTTCATAGTTACTTTTAGAATAACCCTGCTCTATAGATTCAATTAAGATATCCATTTTCTCTATAATGTTTTTTCTTATTATGTCGATTTCGCTGTTATTTTTATTATCATGCTTTAGAGATTCAATCATTTCATTAAGCTCAAGTTGCTCAATTAAAAAATTGCTATCTTGAAGTGTCTTGTTTTCATCTGCTTCCTTATTTTCAATCCTCAAAATATACTCTATCCTTGTAATTATGTTTTTAAGTACCGAATAACCATCATTTAAATAAGAGGAAATTTGCAGTGCGAGTCGTTTTTCATAATCTGAAGAATTACTGAATTTATCTGGATGAAATTCTTTTTGAAGGGATGTATAGCTTTTCTCAAGACGTACTAAATCAATGTTTATAGAAACAGGTAATCCAAATATCTCAAAAAAATTCTTCTTTAGTATATCCATTAAACATTAAAGCTCTCACCACATCCGCACTTGTCTTTAACATTAGGATTATTAAACTTAAAACCCTCGTTAAGACCCTCTCGTCCGAAATCTAATTCTGTCCCTTTTAAATATACGTAACTTTTTGGGCTTACAATTAATGTTATACCTTTATCCTCAAAAACTTTATCATCAGCTTCAATCTTGTCTGCAAATTCTATGACATAACCTAAACCTGAACATCCTGTCGTTTTAACACCTAATCTCAAACCTACTCCGCTACCTCTTTGTTTCAAATGAGAGTTAACGTGCTTTGCGGCTATTTCAGTTATTGTTATAGACATAAGAATTTCCTAATGAGCAGACCATTTAACACTTTTTAAATCAATGCCATCTTTATACATTTCCCACAATGGTGACAATTCACGTAATTTAGTAACCGATTCTGATATTAACTTAATTGCGTAGTCAATCTCTTCTTCAGTTGTATATTTCCCTATAGTGAGTCTGATAGAGCTATGAGCTAACTCATCATCTCTACCTAAAGCTCTGAGAACATAACTTGGCTCTAAACTTGCTGATGTACATGCGGATCCAGATGATACAGCCATATCTTTTACTGCCATTATCAAGCTTTCTCCTTCAATAAAATTAAAGCTTACATTTAAGTTACCTGGAATGCGCTGATTTAAATCTCCATTAAGATACACTTCTTCCATATCTTTGAATCCATTCCAAAGTTTATCTCTTAACTTCTTGATTCTTTTATTATCCTCTTCCATTTCAATATCTGCTAAACGGAATGCTTCTCCCATACCAACTATCTGATGGGTTGGGAGTGTGCCGGACCTAAAACCACGCTCATGGCCGCCTCCATGCATTTGAGCTTCTAATCTTACTCTCGGCTTACGTCTAACATATAACGCTCCTATTCCTTTGGGTCCGTATGCTTTGTGAGCTGATAGTGCTAATAAATCAACATTGAATTTATCAACATCCATTTTAACTTTCCCTGGGCTTTGAGCTGCATCTACATGAAATATTATTTTGTTTTCCCTACATAACTTCCCAATTGTCTCTAAATCTTGAATGACCCCTATTTCATTATTTACATGCATAATAGAAATCAAAATAGTTTGATCTGTTATTGCATTTTTAAGTTCTTCAATATTAACCAATCCATTATCCTGTGGATCGAGATAAGTCACATCAAAACCCTCAGATTCTAAATGTCTCATGGTATCTAATACAGCTTTGTGCTCTGTTGATAAGGTAATTAAATGATTTCCTCTGTCTTTATAAAAATGTGCCGCGCCTTTAATTGCAAGGTTATCAGATTCTGTAGCGCCGCTAGTCCATATAATTTCTCTCTTATCAGCATTAATAAGATTTGCAACATTTTGCCTTGCTTCGTCAATCAACTTTTCGCTATCCCACCCATACGAATGCGACCTAGATGCAGGATTTCCAAAAACGCCCTCCTTTGTAAGGCATTCTGCCATTTTAGCTGCAACTCTCTCATCTACAGGTGTTGTAGACGAATAATCTAGATAGATTGGTACACTTAAATTATTTTTTTTGTCTTTGATGATTGCTGACATTTTCATTCTCCCTAAAAATCATGATATTTTTAACATCTTCCCTGGTTGCAATATCGCTCAAAGTAATGTCGCTCATATACTGACTAATTTTCTCATTTAGTTCTGTCCATATATAATGAGTTAGACATGGTTTATCTTTGTTACAGTTCATTGCACCACCACATTGAGTTTGATCAATTTTCTCATCAACAGCCGTTATGATATCAAGTAAGCTTATCTCAGAAGAATCCCTTCCCAATATATAACCTCCACCAGGTCCACGTATACTTTGAACTACATTAGACTCCCTCAGTTTTGAAAATAACTGTTCTAAATAGGACAAAGAAATCCGCTGGCGTTTTGTAATATCTTTCAAGGAGACTGGATTAGTTCTAGAATGTAAAACTAAATCAGCCATAGCAATAATCGCATATCTTCCTTTTGTTGTGAGTTTCATGGGCTAATTATCCTATAACCCAGTAATTTTATCAAGTATTAATTTTCTTCCTTATCGACGTAAGAATTCCATTAAGAATACTAAGCTCATGGTTTTCTAATTCTGCTTTATTAAATAGGATATGTAACTTTTTTGTAATAGACTTATGATTTTTTTTATTGATAAAATTCGTAGATTCTAACAATTCAGTCAGACTTGCATAAAAGTGCATTTTATCTCCAGTAGAAGCTAAATCTATAATTTTTTTATGGTTTGGTTTTCTCGAAGAATTCATAAGCCAATTTTTAAATAATTCATATGTAAAAATCTGAACAGCGGATGATAAGTTTAATGAAGAGTATATATCACCGGTAGGTATTGAAACAATATAATTACATAACAATAATTCTTGATTAGATAAGCCACTCTTTTCATTACCAAAAATAACATTGAAACTTAAATCAGTATTAGAGAGAATATAATCTGTACATTCATTTATCATCATTACCGGAATTGATTCTTTTCTCTTTCTTGCAGAAAATCCAATATTAACACTATTTTTTTCTATCGCATCTGTATACTTGGCAAATACTTTAGCCTCATCCAAGATAGAGGTGCAACCAACTGCCAACGCTGTAGCAACTTCTGAAGGATAATCTGATGGATTCACTAAACTTAGGTTTTGAAAACCCATAACACCCATTGCTCTAGCCGTCGAGCCAATATTACCCGGATGTGACGTATTTACTAAAACAATATTAATATTATCAAACATAATGTATCATTACCTTGGTGAAAAAATATGACTATGTTTCCAAGACTTACCGTTGCTAAAAACTCATGTAAATCTATACCAATGATAATATCACGATTCAAAGGTCATAAACATTTTCAAAAATTAAAAAAAGATAACAATTTTAATTTACACGACTCAATCCTCCTTGAGATCACAAATGTCATTAATCAATCATATGAAATAGGAAATAATGATTTCGTTGATATTAATTATAGTTCAACTATATTTAAGAATAAATTCCCTAATACGCCAGAAAATTCAAGTAATTACATATGGAAAATCAATCCAATTTATGAATATGATAACTTTATTAATAATCAAAATTCATATTATACAATCATAGACATAGTAAAGTGCGGCTTACCAGAAGCGTCACTAATCTATAACATTCCAGAGAATGTATTTATTACCACATCAAGAGGTAATGGGGCACAAGAAGAGAATATTGTCCTTAGAGTCCCTGATGAGAATAAATTGATTCATAATTTTTCATCTAATGATTTAAATATTTTGCAGAATCTTGGACAAAAAACAGACATTGAGAATGTAGACAATTATTCATTTATTTCCAACATAATCTCATTAATAAAAGGTGAAATTGATTTTATTGTTCACAATAATGAAGATGAAAAAATATTAGATGGCATAAAGCTTTTGTGCCAAGAATCAAAACTACTAATGAGTAAATATCAAATGAAGAATAACTCTAAATTACTAGATGTTATATCTAGACCAAAAATACATGAAAAAGTAATCAGTATGATTGATTAGTATCTTCCTCTTCAGTTTTCTCGAGAGCATTTAAGAAATAAAGGCTAGTTCCTGCAATATAAACAGACGAGTATGTCCCGATTATTATGCCAATAATCATTGCGATTGAAAATAATGATACTGCTGGTCCACCAAATACTAAAAGTGAAATTAAAACAAACAATGTGGTTACTGATGTGATAATCGTCCTCGATAGTGTCTGATTAATTGATTTATTCAATATCTCTATTGGTTCTCTTCCAAACATTTCTGAAGAATTTTCTCTAATTCGATCATAGACAACAATTGTATCATTGAGAGAATAACCAATCACAGCAAGTATTGCAGAGAGAACACTTAAATCAAATCCTAGTCTAAATAAAGAGAATAGTCCCAATGTAATAATGACATCATGAATGAGTGCTAGAATTGCCCCAATTCCATATATGAACTCAAATCTAAATCCGATGTATACTAATATACTTAGCAGTGCTACTAGCATTGCCCATTCACCTTTATCTCTTAATTCTTGTCCGACTTGTGAACCAACAAAATCTAGCTTCTGAATCTTGAAAGGAGTATCATTAAATGATTTTTTAATGATGCTATTTATATTATTCTGATTATATGAAGCTGACTCTTGTAGTTTGATGATGACCTCATCATTACTCCCATAGTATTGAACAATAGCATCATCAACATTGTTTTGAAGAAGATTATCTTTTATTTTTTCTATTTTAATATCTTCTTCAAATTCCAGTTGTATAATGTATCCACTTGAAAAATCAATTCCATAATTGAGACCTTGAGTTGCAAAACTTATAATACTTACAACAATTAAAAAAGCTGATATCGATATGGCAATTAACCTTTTTCTTAAAAAATCAAATTGACTATTTTGGCTAATAAGTTTGAACATTATATTGATAGACTCTCTGAATTTCTTTTTTCATATATTAGACTCACAATTGCTCTTGTGCCTACGATTGATGTAAACATAGATGACAAAATACCAACAACTAAAGTAACAGCAAATCCTTTAACTGCTCCTGTCCCGATAGTAAGTAAACAAATTGCTGCTATCAGTGTAGTTATATTTGCATCAGAAATCGTTGAAAATGCTTTTTTATACCCTGAGTAAATGCTGGCATTTGGCGAATTTCCATTTAAAATCTCTTCTCGCACCCGCTCAAAGATAAGGACGTTTGCATCCACAGCCATACCTACAGTAAGCACTATACCAGCAATACCTGAGAGAGTTAATGTAGCTTGAAAAACTGATAAGACAGAGATAATAATTAAAATGTTTGCAAAGAGTGCAGCTATCGCAACTAGACCAAATGTTCGATAATAGAATATCATAAATAATGCAACTAAAGCTAATCCAAGATACATTGAATTTTGTCCCGAGATGATATTATCTTGTCCAAGACTAGGGCCAATTGTCCTCTCTTCTACTATCTCCATGGGAGCCTGTAGCGCACCTGATCTTAGGAGAATTGCTAGATCTCTAGCTTCAGAGACATCCAAGCCCGTAATTTGAAAACTCTGACTAAATGCGTCTCTTATAACGGCAATATTTATAACAACCTCACTATTTTTTTCTACAAAAACAACAGCCATTCTTTTCCCTATATTACCTCTTGTTGTATCTAACATTTTTGCTGCACCATAATCTGTTAGTTTTACGAAAACGGCTGGCGTATTGGTAGATCCATCGAATCCACTATTTGCATTTTTAATTTCACCACCAGCAACAATAACGTCTCTGGACAACAATACAGGGTCGCCATTTTTCTGAGAGTACAATTTCGATGCAACAACTGTAGGTGTACCAGTTAATTTTGATGCGTACCAATCCTCTGGTGTTCCTTTAGTTAATCTAAACTCTAATGTTGCAGTTGAACCAAGAATATTTTTTGCTCTCGTAGAATCTTGAAGTCCTGGGAGTTGAACAATAATCCTATTCTTTCCCTGTTTTTGAACAATGGGCTGTGACACTCCGAGCTCATTAACTCTATTCCTAAGAATAGATATATTTTTAGATACTGAACTTTTAATATCATAATCTATGATTTTTTCTGTAAGTATTATTTTTAGAAGATTTTCAGAGTTTACCAACTCAATCTCTAAATCTTTGTTTTTGTCATAATTATTAATGAGGTTATTTGCTTGATTTAATTTTTCAGTATCTGAAAAATTAAATGTTATATTATCTAAATTCCTTTGGAAATCTGAAAATCTTAATTTATTCTTAATAAAAAGTTTTTTTATATCAGATTCTGTCTCTCTTAGAAGATTACTTTTTATATTATCTTCATCAACTTGTAACAGAAAATGAACTCCGCCTTTCAAATCTAAACCAAGAAACATCGGCGAAGCGTTGATTGATTTCAACCAATTAGGAATTTGGGTGTCGGTTAATAATGTATAATCTCCGCTAATATCTAAGTTATCAATTATATTATATGTTTTTAGCTGATCATCTATACTCGAAAATCTCAATATTGTTTTACCGTCTTGAGTTGATGAGCTGATGATAGATTCATTATTTTCAATGATAGCAGATAACTTACCATCATTATCATCAAGTCTAATTTCAATGGATGGATAAGATGGATAAAAGTTAGGAAGTGAGTAGACTATTGAAAGCGTGAGTACTAATAAAACAAGAATATATTTCCATCTTGGATATGTCGTCATCTATTTTATCGTTCCAATAGAATTCTTCGGTAAGATTTTACTTACAGATGATTTTTGTAATTTAATAAGAACTCCCTCCGAAATTTGTACCTCTACAAACGAATCACCGACTTTAATTATTTTTCCTAAAATACCTCCTGCTGTTGATATTTCATCACCAATTTTTATTTGATTTAACATTTGTTTATGCTCTTTCATTTTTTTTGATTGTGGGCGAATTAGAATAAAATACATTAAAATTAAAATAAATATTGGTAATAAAAAACCAATTGCTGAAGGTTCCTGTTGTGTTGGAGCTGCATGAGCAATATCTATTATATTCATTTTTTTTCCTCAAAAGCCTCTATGATATCTTTGCTTAGAGCGTCGAGACTATCATTTTCGATTGATGCTCTGATTCTACTCATCAAATCTTGATAAAAGTATACATTATGAATACTCATAAGTCTCGCAGCAAGCGCATCATTACATTTATCTAGATGCCTTAACATCGATTTACTATAATTTTTGCAGGTAAAGCATGGACAACCCGAATCTATTGGCTCAAGATCATTCTCATATTTCTTATTTCTAATATTTACCGTTCCGTTGTTGGTAAATAGCTGCCCATTTCTCCCATTTCTTGTTGGTATAACACAATCAAACATATCAATCCCACTGTTGACAGCTCTTATAATATCCTGAGGCTTGCCGACTCCCATAAGGTATCTAGGTTTGTCAAAAGGTAATTTAGGCGCAAAATTTGTAACAATATCCTCTCTTAATTCATTAGGTTCGCCCACAGACAGGCCACCAAGGGCATATCCATCAAAATTGAGATTTAATAGTTCATTTAGTGATATTTCGCGAAGGTCGTCGTACATTCCTCCCTGTACAATTCCAAATAATGGGTTACTACTATAATTAGAATTTTTGGATAAACGTGCCCAATGTAGTGACAATTCCATTGATGTCCTTGTTAATTCCCATGATAAAGGATATTTAGCACATTCATCAAAAATCATCATTATGTCACTTCCTAACTTAATTTGAACATCAATTGCCTTTTCAGGTGATAGGAATATTGTATCTCCATTTTGAGGAGACTTAAATGTAACACCTTCTTCAGATATTTTTGTTAGTGATGACAAACTAAAAACTTGATAACCTCCTGAATCAGTTAAAATCGGTTTATCCCATGAGATATATTCGTGAAGTGAAATTGACTGATCAAAGCAAATATTAGCGACGTTATTCATAAGGTGATAAGCATTACATAACATCATTTCTGTCTTACAATTCTCTAAATCATTTTTGCATAAACCTCTTACTGCGCCATATGTGCCAATTGTCATGAAAACCGGTGTTCTTACAGAGCCATGTTGAAGCTCTAATAAACCTGATCGTGCATTGTGACATTTCTTTTTGATTCTGAACTTCATAATGAATTATCGATAAACATACAGTCACCATAACTAAAAAATCTATATTTATTTTTTATTGCCTCAGAATATAATGATATAACTTTATCTTTTCCTATTAAAGCTGAGACTAAAAGTAATAATGATGATTTTGGTAAATGAAAGTTAGTAATGAGGTTGTCTACTATTTTAAATTTATAACCAGGATAAATAAAAAGGCTTGTATAGTCAGACGTTGAGTTGTGAATATTTTTGGAATAGCAGTGCTCTAACACCCTTGTAACAGTTGTACCCACAGCTATAACTCTTTTTTTATCACTTTTGGCTTTATCTATACAATTAAAAACATCTTTATCAATTGAAAATTTTTCGTGCCCAATTTCATGTTTTGTGTAATTAATATTTTTTATGGGCTTGAAGGTATTATAGCTAATATGCAGTGTAATATATTTTAAAATAATACCTCTTTTAATAAGCTGATTAATCATATCTAGAGAAAAATGAAGTCCGGCTGTTGGAGCTGCAACTGAACCTTGATGATTAGCAAATACAGTTTGATACTTTTCTCCATCTGAAGATTCTACATGGCGTTTTATATATGTCGGTAACGGGACTTCTCCATATTTTTCTAGAATGTTGAATATGTGACTGTTATTTAAATTAGTAAGTGTAATAATATTGCTAACAATATTTTCAATTCTAAACTTAAAATCTCTAAAAAAAATAACAGAATTCATTGCCGGCACTCTATTAGATTTATAAATAACAGTAAATCTTTCATTACTAAGATTCTCATTAAAAAGTATCTCTATCTTACCGCCAGTTTGTTTTTGTAATTGTAATCGTGCTGGGATTACTTTTGTGTCATTCATGACAATTACATCTCCAGCCTCAAGCTCATCTACTAAATCAGAAAATACACGATGGTTAATCGTGTGATTATTTCTATTAAAATGCAGGAGTTTAGATGATGTCCGATTTTCATTGGGATAACTGGCAATCAGCTCTGGAGGTAGTTCAAAGTTATAGTCTTCAATCGACGTTTTGCTCATGATTAAGGGATAATATATAGATAATTAGTCAAGTCAATATAATTGTATATTAGAGAATACTTATATTGATTTAATCATATTATTTTGTTTTAATGACAGTATGAGTTTAATTAATAATTTCCCTCATGACGGGATAGTAACAGTAAATAGAGTCATTATGAAAGATGGTTATACGACTGACGATCTTCAGATGAGAGTTGCTGAAATGTGTGAAAATGTGAAAACTTACCATTCTGAGACAGGATTCATAGGTGGTATGGTGGTCCTTAATAGTGGTCAAATTTCCAATGAAGGAAGTAATGTAGGAAAAGCATTAGGTTCAGATCTTCAAGGTCGAGAAGCACTAATCATTACTTTTTGGAAATCCTATGAAGATCATGAGCAATCACACAAAAGTGATACTTTTCAACCTCTATTTAAGAGAGTCATAGATATTTGTGAAAATGGAAATGAAGAAATAGTTTATGAAATGTTATGGTCGGGTGAAGCTTATACGCCAGAGATGGCAAAAAAAGCTCAGCTTGCTAAAGAACAAACCAATTAAACTATAGGCGGATTTTTCTTATTTGTGCGTTTGTGTCTACCACCAACGAGCTTATGTTTTTTGAGTTTTTCCTCAAGACCCTCAAGTGTAGTGTCACGTAGCGCTATCTCTCTCTCGAGTTTTATTTGTTTAATTATGTAGACCACAACAATTATTGAGATTATCCCTATCCATAGCCAGTAAGAACTAAATCCATTCATATGTTAAAATATAACATAGTTTTTTAATTAATTTCTTATTTGTTACAATGATTTTATGCCACTGTGGTGAAATTGGTAGACACGAGGGACTCAAAATCCCTTTCTCGCAAGAGAGTATCGGTTCGAGTCCGATCAGTGGTATGTTAGGATGAAAATGATTGATAGTATCTGCAATAGTTTAAGAAAAAAAGGAATTGAAATTGACTTAATTCAATTAGATTTGCTAAGAGAGATGGTTAATACCATCCAGCTAGGAAAATCTTCGGCTAAGACATTTAAAAAAAATAAGTCTATTAAAAAAAGCTTTTATGTTTGGGGTGATGTAGGCAGGGGTAAAACACTCATTACTAGATCTTTTCTAGATTTAATAGAAGAAAAAAAGGCTATATTTCACTATATAGACTTTATGCAAACTATTCAGAATGACTTATACTCTCTCTCAGGTAAAAGTAATCCTCTAGAAAAAATAGCAAAATCTTTGAGTAAAAAGTATAGAGTTATCTTCATTGATGAATTTCAGGTTGAAGATGTGGCTGATGCGATGATAGTTGGAAAACTATTAGACTGTTTAGATAAACTAAATGTTGTTTTATATATTACTTCTAATGCTCATCCAAACGATTTATATGAAAATGGTTTACAAAGAAAAAAGTTTATAGATGGTATTAGTATCATAATAGAATCTTTTAATGTCTATCAATTAAATGGTAAAACTGACTATAGAGCAAAAAATATTGCTAGTGAAGATAAGAAAAATTTAAAAAAAATTTATACAGAAGAAGAGATTATATCAATTATCGAAAAGAATTTTTACAATAAAGATTATAATAAAAATAAGTTTCAAATTAACTCTAGAGAATTTAGTTGTAGAGCATTTTCTAAGGATTTTCTATGGTTATCATTTTATGACTTCTTTATTGAGCCAAATGGAACCGATGATTATATTGAAATATCTAAGAATACAGAATGGATATTTTTGAGTGATTTTAAAAGTTGTGATGACGACTCAGCAGATATCATAAGAAGATTCATATCCTTTATTGATATCTGCTATAGAGATGGAACAAAAATCAAATTCTTTTTTGATAATTGTTCACATCAAAATCTCTATACTGGTAAGAAACTTAAAATACTCTGGGACAGGTGTCTTAGCCGTCTCACTGAAATGAGAACTTCAGAATATTTGAGTTAAATCCCATCTAACCTATTATCCTTTCTTGTATTTTGCAGCTTCATCAGAACCGCCTGTAGCAGTTCCTTTACTATAACTATGAGCGCCGGTACCAGCAAGGTCCCCATCTTTAACAATTAAATACTCATCTCTTATAGGAGTACCATCAAAGAAACACTCTAGGATTTCTCTTACACCCTCTGCATATCTGGCTTGAGCCGTTAGAGATGTTCCTGATGTATGAGGAGTCATGCCATGATGCGGCATTGTTCTCCAAACATGATCGTTTGGCGCTGGCTGTGGAAACCAGACATCACCCGCATACCCTGAGAGTTGTCCGCTTTTCAATGCATCAGCGATTGCTTCGCGATTACAAATTTTTCCTCTAGCTGTGTTTACAATATACGCACCTTTCTTCATTTTACCAATCATCTCTGCATCGAATAGATTTTCTGTTTCTGGATGCAATGGACAATTAATTGTAACCACATCGCAAACCTTGACCATAGATTCAACTGATTCATGAAAAGTTAAATTGAGTTCTTTTTCCACTTCGTCTGGTAATTTGTGTCTGTCAAAGTAATGAAGATGAACATCAAATGGCTTCATTTTTCTCAAAGCATCTAGTCCAATTCGACCTGCAGCAACTGTCCCGATGTGCATACCCTCTACATCGTAACTTCTCTGCACAGCATCAGCGATATTCCAGCCGCCTTCGCAAACAATTTTATATTGACTATGATAATCTCTTACCATTGAAACTATCATCATTACGATATGTTCAGCAACAGATCTTGAGTTGCAGTATGTAACTTCCACAACATCTATTTTATTATCCATAGCTGCCTGCAAGTCTACATGGTCTGAGCCAATTCCAGCTGTGATAGCCATTTTTAAATTCTTAGCTTTCTCTATTTTGTCCCTTGTTAAGTAGTATGGAAAGAATGGTTGAGAGATTACAACATCAGCATCAACAATGTGTTTATCTGCTTCGCACCCTTCGCCATCTTTACTATTTGTTACCACCAACTCGTGGCCTGCACTCTCTAAGAATTTTCTCAATCCTAGTTCACCTGAGACACAACCTAATAATTCTCCTGGATTAAAATCGATACTTTTTGCTGAGGGTAGTGTTTGTCCATCAGGATATTTGTCTATTTTTGGTAGGTCACTTAGTGGATATTCTTTTGGCATTCCACCCTTAGGATCATCGTATAAAACGCATAAGATTTTCATTTCAACTCCTTTTGTTATGATTTATTCTTGCATGTAGTCAAATACACGCGGCTATCTTTATTATATATCTTGAAATAGCTACCTTTATTTTAACATTCTGTTTATTTAGGACAAGTGATTAATAGGTGATATAATCTCAAATCTATGAAAAAATATAAGCTTTATGGCATCGGTAATGCTCTACTTGATTACGAATATCTTGTAGATGAGAAAATGCTTGAAAAATTAGAAGTGGATAAGGGAACCATGCTTCTCAATGATTTTGAAAAACATACACTTATTCATAAACGACTAAAAAATACTCTTTCAGTAAAAAAAATATCCCCTGGAGGATCTGTAGCAAATTCTGTTTATGCAATGGCTAAATTCGGTGATCATGTCTGCTTTACGGGTAAAATCTCCAATGACGTCACTGGTGATACATTTGCTAGTAGCCTCTCTGAGTCAGGAGTCAATTGCTATTTAAAGAAAATAAAAGAGGATATTAGCGGAGAATGTCTAGTTTTAATTACACCAGATAATGAAAGAACTATGAATACATATCTAGGGTCTTCTAGCATGCTAAACAAAAAAGATATTTCTCAAGAATTTATTAAATACTCTAAATTTCTCTTAATTGAGGGCTATTTAGTTAGTGCTACTAATACATACGATGTGTGTCTAGAAGCCATAAAACAATGTAAGGATAACAATACGGGGATTGTCGTGACATTGTCTGATCCAAATATTGTAAATTTTTTCAGAGATAATATCCTTGGTTTGGTTGAAAATGGCGTGGAGTTTATATTTTGTAATGAGCAAGAAGCTCTAAATTTCTCTCAAAAAGAAAAAATATCTGACGCAATAAAATACTTACGAAAATTCACAAAAAGATTAATTATCACACTCGGAAGCAAAGGCGTAACTTATGTTGATGATAGAATAAGTCTCAGTATTGATGGAAGGTCTGTAAAATCCAGAGATTTTACAGGGGCGGGAGATATGTTTCTTGGTGCTTTTTTACATAAATTTAACTCAGATGATGATATAAGCACGTCTCTTGAATTCGCAAATATTTGTGCCTCAGAAATTATTCAAGTGTATGGTGCAAAATTTGAAGATGATCAAGATTATTTTAATCTGTCAGAATCAAATACTCGATAAAATCTTATTTATTACAACCATTGGATCTTTGGCTTGAGTTATGGGCCTGCCAATTACAAAATAGCTAGAGCCTAAATCAATTGCTGTTTTTGGGGTAAAGACTTCATGGTGATCATCGCTACTTGTCTCTAATCTAATTCCGGGTGTCACATACAAGAAATCTGTATCATCGTTATCGATGTTACGTATATCTGCAGGAGAACAAACTATGCCATCTAACTTACATGAGTAAGCTTGTGCTGCGAGAGATTTAACAACATTGATTCTATTGTCAGTAAAATCTTGAGATATTTCCAATCTGTCTAAACTTGTTAAAAGAGTAACAGCAATTAATTTTGCATCAACATTAACCTCGTTTCTAGCTTTAACTGCTGACTCCATCATTTTTGCTCCCCCTAATGCATGTACATTAAGCATCCATACTCCAAGTTTGAATGCTTCTATGCAAGCCTTATAAACAGTTTCTGGGATATCATGAAATTTTAAATCTAAGAATACACCAAAGCCTAATGATTGAACCTCTTCAATAATTGATGGTCCATATTTTGTAAAAATTTGTTTGCCAATTTTAAGCTTACACTTTTTATTATCAAGTTTAGCGCATAGCTCTTTAACTTGAGACTTGTCAGAGTAATCGAGCGCAATAATAATTTTACTGTCTAACATTTTTTGCATTTGCCCCAATTAAATCAAATGTTGTCTTTGGAGATGAAGTGCACCAGTTGTTACAACTTGGGCATAACCAATTTAAAACTGTCGATTTATATCCGCAACTCTTGCAAAGAAAAAGAAAGTCCTTGCTAAAAATTTTTTTATAGCTATCCAGCATAGTTTCTATCATACTTGTTTTAACAATATCCTCATTACCTGATATAACTATTGTACTATTGATTAAGAATTCTTCAAATTCATCATTTCCACGAAATTTGTCTGAATATCTCAGTGCAGTCTCTTTGTCGAGTTGATAAAATAGGTATATAAATATATCAGGTATAAAGGTTAATGATTTAATCTCAGAGATAGTATTAACAGTGTCGAGTACTGACGAGTCATTTTCTGAGTTTTTGCTTAAACCTATTATTTTGTTCAGGATATACTTAGCAAAACTCTCATCAATAATTATGGCATTATAATAATATTGTAGTGATAATTTAACATCACGGCTGGAGTAATACTCTGCTAATTGTAATAGAGATCTTAGGCAATCTGGGTAAGATTTTTGTGCTTTTTTAGAAACAGCAACGGCACGTTCAATCTCAGAATTTTCATAATGATCAGAGGATATTTCACACAGATACTGCGAAACTAATAAGTCTTTTTTGTGATTATTAATTTCATCTACTTTTAAATTATTCACAATCTCAATTGCAGCATCCCAATCTTTTGTTACCTCATATAATTTGATTAATTCCTCTGAGCAAGATAAATTATACGAAGAAAACTCAGATAGATTTTTAAATATTTTTTCAGATCTATCATAAAGTCCGGCAGAATGAAAATCTTTTGCTAATTCGTATAACGCTTGATTTTTTAATTCTTGCTCAAGTGTAGGTCTTGATAATAAGTTTTGATGTATTAGAATAGCTTTATCAAATTCACCTCTTTTTCTGTATAAACCACCTAATGCAAGATGTGTTTCTATAGTAGAGCTATCAACATCCATAAGTGCAGTAAAAATCTTAAAGGCACGATCTTCCTGATTATTTAGAATATAGTTTAATCCTCGATAATATTCAGCATTGAAGACATCTTTGGTAACTTTTTTTTCTGGTTTAAAATAATAATATAATGATATGACAGCAACTAGGATTATAATCCCAAAAATATAATACATTAATGGTCATCCCTTAACGGGTTCTTTCTCATACTATCTATCTCATCCTCTTTAATTTTCATTGATCTTCTCAAGTTCATATTTTCGTGTTTATGTTTGATATACGCAGAAAAGAAAAACAAAAGAGCAAGAAAAGACCCAATAAGGAAACTTACAAATAAAAATAGTGGGATTGGCGCAGTGTAACTAACAAAATACAAATTTAAGTCAATATTCTGAGAGTTCAACATTGAAACAACTATTGATATGGCAATGAGTGAGAGCGTTAATAAAAATATAATTATTCTAAACATCTAAATACATATTATTCTATATATATTATAAAATGAAGAAAATACTTATCAAATTTTATTGTTTACTCTTTGTTTTAGCTCTTTACTTGGTTTGAAATGAACACTAGCTCGCTTTTCTAGTGCCAATAGTTCACCAGTTTTTGGATTCCTTGCTGTTCTTGAATTATGATGGTGTAAAGAAAAAGTCCCGAAGCCTCTGATTTCAACGCGTTCACCAGAATAAAGAGACTTTGAAATAAATGTTAATAGTTTTTTTACCGAATAATCTATATCAGATGAAGTGTATGCTTTTAGTTCGCTTGATAAATTAGAGATGATGTCTGACTTATTGATAATCATAAGGGATTAATCACTAGGCGCCTGATCTTCAAGCTGTTTAATCCCGAGTGATACTCTCTCGCGGTCAGAATCAACAGACAAAATTATAGACTCAACTTCGTCACCTTTCTTATATTTTCTTATAGCCTGTTCCTGGTCTTCAGATTTTGATATGTCAGTAATATGAATTAGTCCATCAATTCCACCATCTAAACCAACAAAAATCCCAAAATCAGTAATTGACTTTATTTGGCTCTTAAGAATATCGCCTTTAGCGTTATTTTCTTCAAATAATTTCCATGGATTATCAAGACACTGTTTTAGACTCAATGAAACTCTTCTTTTTTCGTCGTCAATTTCAATTACTTTAACTTGGATTTGATCTCCTATCGAAACGACTTTATTGGGATTAATATTCTTATTTGTCCAATTCAATTCTGATGTTCTGATTAGTCCTTCGATATTATCACCTAAATCAATAAAGACGCCATATTCAGCTATATTTGTGACATTTCCGTTGTACTTATTATTTAACTCTAGTACGTCTTTAACTTTATCCCAAGGATCATCTTGAAGCTGTTTCATACCAAGACTGACTCTATTTTTTTCAGAATCGTATTTTAAGACTTTAACCTCAATCTCATCACCAATTTTTAACAACTCACTTGGATGATTAATTCTTTTCCATGAGATATCTGTAATATGTAATAAACCATCTATGCCACCTAAATCGATAAAGGCACCATAATCTGTTAGGTTCTTTATGAAACCGGAAACTACTTTACCTTCTGTATACTTGTCTGCGACTTCATCTGGGCTCGCAGTCTGATCTAGCAGAACTGCTTTTCGTGAGAGAACAATATTATTTCTAAGTTTATCCATTTTAATTATCTTAAAATCCAAAACTTTTCCTTCGATATAATCGGCCTCCTTGTTCGGTCTTATATCTACCAAAGAACCAGGAAGAAATGCCTTTACATTCATCAACTCAACTGTAAAACCACCTTTTACTTTGCCGCAAACTTTTCCTTGGATTATTTCTTGTGATGTTTGGATTTTTTCTAGCTCGGACCAAACTTTAGTCCTTTTTGCTTTTTCTCTAGATAGTATCGTCTCTCCATAGCCATCCTCAACAACATCAAGAATGACTTCAACTGTATCGCCTATTTTAATTTCTAATTGACCATCAGAGTCCAAGAATTGATTTTTAGGAATTACTCCCTCGGATTTAAGTCCGGCATTAATTATTATGTAATCATCTCTAATTTCTATGACTTTAGCATTTACCATACTGCCCGGCGTCATGTTAATGTCTTTAATACTATCATTAAATAGTAATTCGAATTCAGATTGCATCAATAAAAATACCTCAAATACTCAAGAATTATCATATATTATACAATTCAAGAATATTATCAAGGACTGTATCGATATTTACATTACTTGTATCTATTTCTACAGCATCATCTGCTGCTTTCAATGGTGATATTTTCCTGTGTTTATCACTTTTATCCCTACTTTCAAGCATCTGTTCAATCTCTTTTAATGATGCTTTGTGATTTGTATCTTGAAGTTGCTCGAATCTTCTCTTTGCTCTTATACTTAAGTCCGCGACAATGAACAATTTCAATTTCGCATTCGGAAAAACTATTGTACCCATATCACGACCATTTACAACTAAACCGGGAGATTTTACACATGAGTGTTGAAGACTAATGAGATGTTCTCTCACTTCTTGGAACTGTGAAATTTTAGATGCTAAAGTGCCTATCTCCTCTTTGTAAAGAGTGGAGGTAATGTCTGAGTTCTCATAATATATTTTGAATCTCAATTGATTATCGGGCACTAAATTTATCTGAGTATTAAATATTTTGATTAATCGTATCGGATTAGATTCAAGATTATGTTCAAGAGCTAGAAAAGCTGCAGATCTATATAATATTCCGCTATCTAAAAAATAGTATCCAAGTTTAGTAGATAATTTTTTAGAGATTGATGTTTTTCCTGAGCTTGCTAAACCATCAATTGTAATAACAGGGATATTATGATTCATAAACTTCTGCCCCAATCATTATTAATTTGTCAACAAAATCAGGAAAAGATGTTCTAATGTTATTAGTATTAAGAATTGTAATCGGTTTTTTTGATATAAATGCAGCTATCGCAAACGACATTGCAACTCTATGATCTCCAAAACTATCAACAATTCCTCCTGATATTTCACCACCATATATCTTGATGTGACTATCTGATGATTCCGTTCTTATCCCTATCTCATTAAGCCCCCTAACCATTGTCTTAATTCTATTTGTCTCTTTATGAACTAACTCATCGATGTCATTTATTTCAGATACACCATCACAGGTTGCACATGCTATAAATAAGATTGGTAATTCATCAATCATAGTTGATACCACTTCTCCAGAGATATTTAGCGGTTTTAAATTACTTGAAGATACAATTATATCTGCAACATCTTCATTACATTTTTCATTCAAATTGTCTAATGTTATTTTAGCGCCCATACTAATGAGTGTATCTAATAATCCTATTCTGTATTTATTTACATTGATATCTCTTAAGATTAATTTCGATTCCTTATTTAGTAATGTCGCTACTATAAAAAAAGCAGCTGAGGAAAAATCACCAGGAATAGATATATCCTTAGCTTCAAAGTTCTTAGAACCTTTAATTAAAATTTCATTCTCATTTATCGAAATAGGATATCCAAGATACTCTAGTAATCTTTCTGTGTGATCACGTGTTCTTATCACTTCGGTAATTTTTGAATCTCCTTTCAAAAATATTGATGCAAGCAACATGCATGACTTTACTTGTGCACTTGCAATTTTATTTATGAAATTAATTTCAGGTTTTGGGTTTGATGGTATGAAATGAAGTGGTGGTTTCCCATCTGTCGATTGAATTTTACAGCCTAGTTCATAAAGAGGGTCACAAATTCTCATCATAGGTCTTTCATTTAATGAGGAATCACCAGTTATCTCTGATTCAAAATTCTGCATCGATAGTATACCTGATATCAATCTAATTAACGTTCCAGAGTTACCTGCGTAGAGCTGTTTTTTTGGCTTTGTAAAGTTTTCATATCCATTACCTGTTACTGACAAACAGCCAGAATCCTCCGTAATTCTTGAACCAAGTGATTGCATGATTTCAATTGTCCTTACACAATCATCAGATAATAATGGATTAACAATTTGAATAGACTTTTTGCACATAGATGCAAGTATTATTGCTCTATGTGTTATAGATTTATCTCCAGGTATGCTAATATCAAAATCGAAACTCTGACATCCGTTTATAATTAAATTATTAGGCATTTTTACGTTTTTTTGGATGATACTTGAGACTCTTGATATACTTTTCTATATCGTTGGCTTTTCTATTATTAATATTTTTTTTAAATTTTGTAAGCTCCAGTATAAATTTATCAATTGATGCTATAAGATTAACTTTATTGGTTGAAATTATATCCGACCACATTTTAGAATCGCTTTGAGCTAATCTTGCCAGGTCTCTAAATCCACCACCAGTATAAAATTCTAGATTATCAATAATACGATCTTTCAAAATCATATTCACCAAAAGATAAGAGACGATATGTGGGAGGTGGCTTGTCTTTGATAAGATGCGATCATGATGAGATGCAGATATTACAAGACTTTTACAACCTAATGATCGCCAGAAGTTTTTCACTACCACCTCCGCATTTTTACTGGAATTAAGCGAGGGGCATAAGAGAACATATTGGTCATTAAATATGTCAGCATCTGAATTTTTAATAGTACTTTTCTCTTTACCTGTGAGTGGGTGTGATCCTATAAACCGCTTACTCAGAGAGCTATACTTCTTAATAATTTTCATACAATCTTTTTTTGTACTACCAATATCAGTAACAATACATTTTTCCTTACAATAGTTGTCTATAATTTTAAAAATTCCCTCATATGCCAGCATTGGAGATGAAATGATAATTAAATCTGCTTCTCCTAGGAACTCATAGCTTCTATAGTCGAAATCATTTATAATTTTTTTTGTTTTAGCATATTCTAATACTTTTGGATTGATATCAGTGGCGTATATTTTCTTGGCAAGCTTAGATTTCTTTAATGCTTTTGCTATGGAGCCTCCCATCATACCAATCCCAAATATATATACGTTCTTAAGCATCGGAAACTCTGAGGATATTTTTTAATATCTTTACAAATTTTCTGCATTCTCTACTATTTCCTATTGTCATTCGTAAATAGTTCTGTAATCCATAATTTTCTAAAGGCCGGAGAATAATTCCATTCTTTAATAATTCATTGAATACCCTTTTTACATTTTTTCCGAAATATATTGTTATAAAATTAGCATAACTATCAATATATTTTAGAGATAGCTTGTCAAATTGTTTATAAAGATATAGTCTACTTGAGTTGTATGTAATTAGACTTCTTTTCAAAAATTTAGGGTCTTTGAGTGAAGCCCTAGCCATCGCTTGAGCAACCATGTTTACGTTAAATGGCTGACGCTTATTATTAAGTTTTGATATTAAATCTTTATTTGCTATGCCATAACCAATTCTGGTGCCAGCTAATGCATAGATTTTTGAGAAAGAACGCGTAACAATAATGTTCTTAAACTTGTTAACAAGATTTATTGCAGATTTATGTCCACGCTCACAGGCATACTCAATGTAAGCCTCATCAATAACTATGATTATCTTAGTAGATACTTTTGATATAAAATCATCTATTTTTTTATTTGATATAATCGCACCTGTAGGATTAGCGGGGTTTGCGATAAAAATTACTTTAGTTTTTTTTGTGATTTTTTTATACATATCATCTAGATCAGAGGACATGAATTCTTTTCCGTGTTTTGTTATCAGCTTAGATTCTATAACTTTACTTCCAGTAAAATTTGCTACAAGTTTATAGACAATAAATGAATGCTTGCTGAATAAAATCTCATCATTAGCACTTAAAAATGTTTTTCCTATTAACTCTATGATTTCGCTAGAACCATTACCCACGATAATATTATCTTGTTTCACGAATCTTCTCGATAATGACTTTACAAGTTGTTTCTTTAGTTGTGTACATTTACCATCAGGGTAACGATTCAGACTCCTGATTTCCTTGTCAAATGCTTTAATTGCTATTTCTGATGGACCGCATGGATTTTCATTTGAAGCGAGCTTTATGACATCCTTGAGATGATACTTCTCCTTCACGAACTCAATATCGAGACCTGGCTTATAATTACTTGTGGATATTTTCTTACTCATTTAGCTATTAGCTGGGTATGATCCAAGGTTTTTGAAAAATATACAATTCTTCTCAATTTCTGTGAGTGCTTTTCCTAACTTTTTATCACTACTATGACCATCAATGTCAATCACGAACATATACTCCCAATTATTAACTTTAGTTGGCATCGATTCAATCTTAGACATACTTATCCGATTATCTGATAAAGGTTTTAATAATTTCACTAAAGATCCTGACGTATTATGAAGTGAAATCAGAATTGTTGTTTTATCTTTCCCACTGGATGCTACTGATTTTTTGCCAATTACAATGAATCTTGTACTATTCCCACTGAAGTCTTGTATATTCCTTTTTAATAGCGGAACAGAGTAAAACAATGAGCAGTACTCACTGGCTATTGCTGCGCAATTTGGAAGCTTATTTACTTTTTTTACAGCAAGTGAATTACTTCCGACAGGCTTTAACTTGACATGAGGAAAATTTTTCTCAATCCAATTACTACACTGTCTAAATGTCTGCTCATGAGCGTATATAGTTTTAATACCAGAAAGTTTCTTTGAGTGTGACAAAAGACAATGTTTAACGCCTAAATTTACTTCCCCGCAAATTGAAACATCTGAAGAGATAAGATAATCTAGTGTTTCTTTTATACTTCCCTGGTTGGAGTTTTCAATCGGGACTATACCATAATCTGTTCTTACATTATCCACATCAGAAAATATATCCTTAATAGATGAGGAGTATATAGTCTTAACTGCTGAACCAAAATAGCGGATAAGAGCTAAATGACTATATGACATCTCAGGACCAAGACAAGTAACTGACAATTTTGTTTCAAGTGACAAACACGCTGACATTATCTCTCTAAAGATAATATATAAATGATTCTCAGAGAGTGGCCCTTTGTTTTGATTTGGGAGATTACGAAGAATTTGAGACTCTCTCTCTGGCTTGAAGATATTTAAATCTCCTAGATTATCCTTTTCTATCTTTACTTGCTTAGCCAAATCTGCTCTAGAATTTAAAAGTCTTATAATTTCTTTATCTAGTTGATCTATTTTTTGTCTAATTTGTTTAAGTTTCTTACTCATTTGTAACGATAGTCTCCGTAGAAATTGCTACTAATTTTTCATTATCTTGTAACACTTGTACGCGAACTCCTTGAGTATTTCTTCCAATAACAGGCATATCACTAACTGATATTTTAATTGTTTTACCTTTGTTTGTAATCATAATTATTTTGTCATCTTGTGAAACATTAACAGCGCCTACAACTTTACCATTCCTTTTACTGGCTTTAATAGAGATTACGCCTACACCTCCTCTCTTCTGTACATTATAGTTTTCGATTGATACTCTGTTTCCATAACCATTTTCAGTTACGGTAATTATTTCACCAATTTTTGGTTTTAATATTGAGACAAGATTGCCGTTTTTACTGAGCGACATTCCTTTCACGCCTAAAGTCCCTCTAAAACGCTCTCTCACATCTGACTCAAGAAATCTTATTGCTTTACCATTATCTGCCACTAACATGACCTCTTCATCTGGGGAAGTATAATGTGCTCCAAGGAGTTCATCGCCAGGTTTCAGAACTATAGCCTTCAATCCTGTTGACCTTATTTTTTTGAATAGAGATACAGGGATTTTATTAATCATTCCTTTTTTTGTCGACATGAACAAAAAGCCATTATCATCAACTGTGTTTAAAACAACAAATGTACTAATAAATTCATCATTTGCTAGAGGAATTACATTATTTATTGGTCTACCGCGGGCTTGTCTACTTGGATCCGGTATATCAAATGCTCTTATTGCATATACTTTTCCTAAAGTTGAGAAGCATAAGATGGTATCATGTGTGTGAGCTTGACAGATTAATTTTGTCTCATCTCCATCTTTAAATTTTGTGGCATTGATTCCACGACCTCCTCTCTTTTGACTCTTAAAATCATCAGATGGTAAACGTTTTACATAGTCTGCCTTTGTGAGGACAACTACGACTTTCTCTTTCTTTATTAAATCTTCTTTCCTTAATTCTCCCTCATCAATTGAAACTACTGAGCGTCTTTTTTCTCCATAATTTTCTTTAACACTTACGAGCTCAGTTTTCATAACATTGTCTAATTCTGAGGGTTTAGTGAGTATCTTTATGTAATTTTTAATGGCTTGTATCTCCTCTTCATAATCAGAAAATATTTTTTCCTGTTCCATATTGGTTAACTTTTGTAATCTAAGTTCGAGGATAGCCTGAGCTTGTTCTGGAGATAATTTATACTTATTTTTAATAAGCCCAATATTTGGATTTTGAGGAAAAAAATCTTTTGTCTCTTTATCTACTACACCAATGTATTTTTGTATTTCTTTTATTTCCCATGATGCTTTCAAAAGCGCACTTTTAGCATCTTGAACATTCTTTGCTTTCTTAATTAAACTAATCATTTCATCCACATTAATTAGAGCAATTCCCAAGCCCTCTAAGATATGTGCTTTAGATTTAGATTTATTAAGTTCATACAATGTTCTCTTCGTAATTATATCTCTTCTATGATTAATAAACTCATTTACAATCTGTGTGAATCCGAGTGTTCTAGGTTCACCATTAACAAGACAAACCATATTCACAGAATATGAAATTTGAGCGTTTGTATGCTTATACAATGAGCCGAGAACAACTTCATGTTGTTCACCTCTTTTCAAATCGATAACTAATCTCATGCCATCTTTATCTGATTCATCTCTCAGATTACTAATCTCGTTGATTTTCTTGTCTCTTACCAGTTGCGCGATATTTTCAATAAGGCGCGCCTTATTCACTTGATATGGCAATTCTGTGAATACAATTGATGTTTTATCATTATCTTTAATCTCAATCTCATGAGTCGCCCTAATTTTAAACGAACCCCTTCCAGTAAGTAACGCATCTTTAATTCCTCCATTATCTTTTATCTCACCATATGTTGGAAAATCTGGGCCCTGAAGTTTTGTTTTTTTGATAAGTTCATCAATATTCTCATTAAGAGATAAATTTGGATCATCGATGATTGCTATTGTTGCATCAATAACCTCATTTAAGTTATGTGGTGGAATATTAGTTGCCATTCCAACAGCTATTCCAGTCGAACCATTAATTAGTAAATTTGGGAGTCTAGTCGGCAATACACTTGGTTCTATCTCAGAACCATCATAGTTGGGTGAAAAATCAACGGTGCTTTTATCAATGTCATGTAAAAGCTCCTGTGATAACTTTGACATTCTCACTTCTGTATATCTCATTGCTGCAGGAGCATCTCCATCAATTGATCCAAAATTACCCTGGCCATCAATAAGTGGATGTCTCATTGAAAATGGTTGTGCCAACCTTACTATGGTGTCATAAACAGCAGAATCACCATGTGGGTGATACTTACCTATTACGTCACCAACAATTCTTGCAGATTTTTTGTACGATTTATTCCACATGTTATTAAGCTCATACATAGAATAAAGCACTCTTCTGTGAACGGGTTTCAATCCATCACGAACATCTGGTAGTGCACGACCTACTATCACACTCATGGCGTAATCTAGATACGATTGCCTCATCTCTTGCTCAAAACGTATTTGTCTGTTTTCTGACATACTGGGTTATAGGTTTCTAAATAGATTAATATCTTAATTTTAACATAAACGCCTTATAGACACGATAATAAATATAATTATCCAAAATTAGCTGAATTAAGCTTCATATTGACACATAGCTTATTTTTCTTAAAAAAATCTCTCAAAAAATCGTATAATCTCATAATGGAATATGTGGATAAAATAATATGCCCAAGGTTAGTATACCTCTCTGAGAAGGACGAATTTGTAAAAGATTGCGCAATTATAATCAGCGGAAACATTATTCGCGATATCGTAGATAAAAAAACTCTAAAAGGTAAATACAAATCCGAATATATCGTTAATTTCCCTCAAGATGTATTTTTACCTGGTTTTATTAATTCACATTATATTTCTGGAAATTATCTCACACACTACATAATGGAGAAGAAGAAAAATCATAAAATATTTTCCGATAAATTATACGACGAGGAATATATGGAGTTAAGTACGAGCTTATGCCTTGTCAAGATGATGAAATCTGGCATCACAACAAATTCTGATGTTTCTATATTTCCTAAGTCAATTATAAATATTTACCAGATGTGTGGAATTAGGTTGTCATTTGGATTGCCAATTTTAACACATAAAACAAACTGGGCAACCGACGAAAATGAGTATTTAAAGAAGTGTCTTGAAATATATGATGAATATAAGAATTATCCTGATGTTACAATGTTTATTGCATTATTTGTTGAGAGTATGGTAGATGAAAAAATATTGAAAAAAATTTCATCGATAGTCAATGAGGTTGATTTATCAATTAGGTTGATTATAGAGGGGTCTGGTGCCTCAAAAAAACAATTGAACACCATTATCAGTAATCTTGAAAAACATAATATCATTAATAGTGGTTATTCTTGCGTAAGCACTGATAGTAATAATTTGTTCACTGATATGGCAAAAGAAAAAAAGTATAACATAATTTCAACAGAAATTAGGTCAAAACAAATTCGTAATTCCTCAATAGATCAAAGGACATCATTATGCATTGGAAATGAAACCTTCAATAAATCATTGAGTCCGATTAGGAATATCGAGAATAATATTATTAAATTAGATAAATCACATAGTAAAGATAAATTAATTTCAGATATTTTTTCAAAAATGAATTTAAATTCAGCGGTAGCATTGAACATGAAAGAAAACATAGGGTCAATAACTCCTGGTAAATATGCAGATTTGATATCTTTTAAAATAGAAAAAAAAATCTATGATAACTATGAAGCTAAAGATATAATTTGTTTTTCTGATTATTCTACACGTGTTCGAAATGTATGGATAGGTGGAAGACAAGTTATGCAAGATTATAAACTTATTACAATAAACGAGAACTTGTTATATGATAAAATAAAAAAATGGATAATAAAAAATAATCATGAGCTCAAATAAAGAAGAGATTGAAAATTTTGATAAATATGCGCATGAGTGGTGGAACAAAAGGGGTCCATACAAGCTACTCCATAACCTCACACCAGTGAGAGTGAAGTATATCAAAGAATACACAGATTTTAAGAATAAAAAGATACTGGATATAGGTTGTGGTGGCGGTCTTCTGTCTGAAGTTATGGCAGAAGCTGGTGGAGATGTAACTGGCATAGATGCTTCAAGAGAAACCATAAAGATAGCAAAAAATCATGCTAAAGAAAAAAAACTTAAAATTGATTATAAAAAAAATACTTTAGAAGAATTCATTAAAACTAATAAAAAAAAATATGATTTTGTTATTTGTTTTGAAATGATTGAGCATGTTTCAAATCAAGATGATTTGATAAAGAATCTTTTAAAGGTTTGCAAAAAAGATAGTAAGGTTTTCTTTTCTACAATCAATAGGAACATTTTGTCATTTATTTTTGCAAAAATAATTGCTGAATATGTTCTACATTTGGTGCCAAAAAACACACATACTTATGAAAAATTTATTAAGCCTTCTGAGCTCAATACGCTACTTGAAAATAATGGTTTTAAAACAATAGATATTACCGGAGTGAAATTTAACCCACTCAGTCAAAGCTTTAAGCTCTCATCCTTTACGGAGATTAATTATTTCTTGACCGCAGAATTAAACAAACGTGAAAATTAAAACCGTACTTTTTGATTTAGATGGCACTCTCGCGGATACATCCCAGGATATGTGCAATTCTCTGAATGCTGTACTATCGGAGAGAAATTTACAGCAAGTTGATTGTAAAAATCTCAAGTTTCACATTTCTCGTGGTGCGGTTGGGATAATAGAATACGCATCAGAAGTCAATGGTAGATCAATCGACTCGTCTCTTATGAGATCTGACTTCTTAAATCATTACTCTAAAAATTGTTTCGAAAGAACATCACTCACAAAAGGTATGGAACAACTGCTTATTGACTTAGAAAATCTAGCCATTAAATGGGGGGTAGTTACAAATAAGCACTCAAAATATGTTAATAGAATAATGAGTGGGCTCGGTCTAGATACTAGAGCATCATGTGTTGTCACTGGTAACATGGTAGATGAGCCCAAACCGTCTCCAGAATCGCTCATAAAAGCAATGTGTCTATTAAACGAAAATCCTGAAAATATAATTTATCTCGGCGATGATGAAAGAGATATAACTGCAGGAAAATCTGCAGGTGTATTTACAGCTGCAGCAGATTTTGGATTTATAAAAGATAGTTCTGTTATTGAAACTTGGAATGCCGACTATATTTTCAAAGAACCTTTAGATATTATAAAAATTATCCAATGATTCCCTCATTTGTTATATAAATCAACGTACCCTCGCAAATATCATTATACAGAGAAATAACATCGTCATTTTTCATACGTATGCATCCATGAGAAGCCTTCTGGCCTATTTTATCTTCATGAATTGTTCCGTGGATATAAATGAATCTCTTAAAAGTATCAACTTCACCACCTAAATTAATTCCCATTTGACATCCTTGAAGCCACAAAATTCTAGATGTAATTACATCATCAAAGTTTTTAAAATGTTTATTTTTAAAATCCTCATGACATTTCTTGTCTAGGTCATCTGATGTTAAGCCATTATTAACAATCTTTCTTCCCCTTAATATAGTATTTATGGGTAAATCATCACCTATTTTCTCCTTAATATGATGGAGTCCAAGAGGCGTTTGAAATGAGTCATTTTTATTTCCCTCGCCAAACTTAGAGGTAGATACATCATAAATTTTATCTATTTCATTTTTTGTGACTACAAAAAGTTTCTGCAGATGAATTGAGATAATAATGATGGTATCTGTATTTTCCTTTGGATGATTTTCCTTGATATTTTTTTTTGTATTTTCTATGTATTGCTTGATGCTCAACATAATTAATAAACCATGACATCATCACTCAAATCTGTAGACTCATATGACTTTTTAGCGCTATTGTTCCTCAAATCATCGAGCTCTTTTAGATATTCATCGGTTACATCACCAGTTATATACTTTCCATCAAAACAAGAAGAGTCAAATTTTTTTATAGTTGATTTATCACTACATACTGCCTCTACTAGATCATCTAAGTCTTGATAGATAAGTTTATCAGCATTTATAAGTTTAGTTATCTCGTCTAAATTCTTATTAGCTGCTGCAAACTCATCACTCGCAGGCATATCAATTCCATAAACATTTGGGTATTTTACAGGAGGCGCGGCAGACGCCATGTATACTCTCTTTGCGCCAGCCTCTCTTGCCATCTCTATAATTTGTTTTGAGGTCGTACCACGAACTATTGAATCATCTACTAATAGAACATTTTTATTTTTAAATTCAGTACTTATAGCATTTAATTTTCTTCTAACGGATTTTATTCGCTGTGTTTGTTCAGGCATTATAAAAGTTCTTCCTATGTATCTGTTCTTAATAAATCCTTCTCGGTATGGAACATCCAAAGCTATTGCGAGCTCTAGGGCAGAAATTCTGCTCGTATCTGGTATTGGTATCACAACATCAATATCATGACTTTCCCATTGCTTTTTTATCTTTGTCGCAAGTTTTTTCCCCATTTTCATTCTTGCTGAATAGACCGAAATCCCATCAATTATAGTGTCGGGTCTTGCAAAATAAACATATTCAAATATACAAGGTGAATAAGAGGTTTTATCAGAGCATAAACGTGTATGAATTTTACCATTCATATCAACATAAATTGCCTCACCGGGAAGCACATCACGTGATAATGTAAATCCTGCTGAATCCAATGCTACAGACTCAGAAGCGATCATGGTCTCTATTTTACCGTTCTTCTCTCTTGTCCCAAAACATAAAGGTCTTATCCCATTTGGATCCCTGAAAGCTACGATTCCTCTTTCAGATATAAGTGATACTACAGCATAAGCTCCTTTTACTCTTCTATGAACACCTGCGACTGCGTAAAAAACATCGTCTGGTGTGAAAGACTCTTTGCTATGTAGCTGTAATTCATGAGCAAATATATTTAAGAGAATCTCAGAATCTGACCGTGTATTAATGTGTCTAAGGTCTTCGCTGAATAGATTTTCTTTAAGCTCTGAGGAATTAATTAAATTCCCATTGTGTGCCAAACCTATTCCATAGGGTGAGTTTACGTAAAATGGTTGGGCTTCTGCCGAACTTTCAGCGAACCCAGCTGTGGGATATCTTACATGGCCTATTCCTATAGACCCTTTCAATCTATCTATATGTTTTTTTTCAAAACCATCCCTTACCAGTCCAAGAGATTTCCTTAAAAGAATTTTGCCATTATGATTGGTAAGTATGCCTGATGCATCCTGTCCTCTATGTTGAAGGACGGTAAGGGATTCATAAATATCATGAATCACTCCATCATCACCACTAACTGCAACGATTCCGCACATATTTTATATCGTCAGCCCCATATCGTCTAAAAATGAATTAGATTTAGTCAAATATTTTTTTATTATAGCATCAAAAAAAGATATGTACTTAGATTCTTGATAAATTATGTTATCTCTAAATTCGGTGAGGTCAAGAATATAAATTATAATCACTATAAATACAGTACCTTTCAAAAAACCGAATAATAATCCCACTATCCTATTAAAAAAACCTAAACCTAACAAACCGATAAATCTTGAAAGTATAAATCCTGCAGTTGATGAGAGAATGAAGGTTGATATAAATATTAAAACGAAGGCAAGTATCATAGATAATTGTTTAGATTGAATATACTCGTTTACAAATTCAGTAGGGATACGCAAGAAGTTCGCGGCAACATAAATTGCAGACGCCCAGCATACTAATGAGACAAGTTCTGACACTAAACCTCTGAAAAATCCATACAAACCCCAAAAAATTAAGAAACCAGAAATCACAATATCAATATAAGACATTACTCAGTTATCTCCTTCAAGCTGATGTTTATATTTTTTAAATTAATTATCTTATCCCTCAGTTTGAGCGCAATGTCTTTGTCAAGAAATGGTCCTATAGCATTTAGATTTGATTTTTCATTGTCAGATTTTATCGAAATTAAGTTTTTTACTCCTACTGTATCTAGAAGTTTCTGTATATCTTTATTATTTTGAGATTCTATTACTAAAATCCAAGATCTTTTAATTATTCTTTTTTCTTTGACAAGTGAAGCTTCAGATGGAAGAAACGTATCATCCACGCCACTATAACCTCTATTCTTTGGGATTTCCAAGGAGTAAGTTATCTTACCCCTATCTGAAACATATGTTATAACGGATTCACCAAAAAGAAATAATGGTATGAAAAGAAAAACTATAACTATAGTAATATAGTTATTTGTCATTTCATTCCCCTAAGCTGAGAGTTCAATGAAAAATCAAGAAATTCAGATACTGTGTAAAATGACCCATAAATTACCAGTCTATCTCCAGGTCGAAGAAAATTAATAGCATTTTCAAAAGATTCTTGCATAGAGTGATAACAATTAATCAATTTGCTATCTACGAGACCTCTCATCCTCTCTTTTATTTCAGAGGAATTCATTCCTCTTTCGCTGGCAATTGTACCAATAAACCAATTTTCAACAATTGGAGTAAGGGGTCTTATCAGACTATAAACATCTTTATCTTTCAGTAATCCTATTACTGCAAAGGTTCTACGTTTTTTTCTTTTTTCAATATTAATAAATAATTTTTTTGCAGAGTCTTCATTATGCGCTACATCCAAAATTATTTCTGGAGTTTTTGACCATATCTGGAATCTCCCCAAAAGAGTTACATCATTTATTCCCTTACATAATTCTTCATAAGACATCAATAAAGAATCATCAAGTAACTCCAATCCTTGTAAAGCTGCCGCAGCATGATTGTACTGAAAATCACCTATCAGAGGAAGAAGAGGTAATTTTAACTCTAGACCTTTCTTGCTCTTCCAAACCCAATGATTATCATATATAAAATAGGAGAAATCGCTGTCTCTGGTTAATAAATTCACTTTATTTTTTTTAGCATAGGTTGTTATTGCTGATGGAGGATGCGAATCTGCATATATTGAATAGTGAAAGGGCCTCATTACTCCCGCCTTCTCATTAGCTATACTCTCTATACTTGAGCCAAGAAATTCAGTATGGTCTATTCCAATAGACGTTATAATCGATAAGTCTGAATCTATTATATTAGTTGCGTCTAATCTACCACCTAATCCTACTTCTAATATGACATAGTCTAATTTTTTTTTGCTAAATATAAGAAAGGCTGCGAGAGTAGCAAATTCAAAATATGTAAGTGTTGTCTCGCCTCTTAAGTTATCAATAATCTCAAATGCCTCAACAAGTTCAGTATCGCTAACATTTAACTTAGATATTTTAATTCTCTCATTATAATCTAATATGTGAGGTGAAGTGAATGACCCTACTTTCTTCCCAGAACTGTGAAGGATACTTTCTAAGATTGCTACCGTTGACCCTTTACCGTTTGTCCCTGCAACTATAATTATTTTATCAGCAACTTTTTTTACATTAAGCCTTTTATATACAGATTTTATTCGTTCAATTTTAAAATCTATATTTTTAGGATGGAGTTTTTGTTGCCAATCTAACCAATCAGAGAGCAAGTCATATCTTCTGTTCATTTTTTATGTTGCTCATTAAAGATAATATGATTTCGGCAATTTTTTCTTTTTGTTGACTTCTGTTTAAAATAAAATCTATAGCGCCGTGATCTTGAAGGAACTCGCTGCGTTGGAAACCTTCTGGGAGTTTTTCGCCTACCGTCTGTTCTATTACTCTTGGCCCAGCAAATCCAATTAATGCATTAGGTTCAGCAATATTAATATCACCAAGCATGGCTAAACTTGCCGATACACCTCCCATTGTTGGATCCGTAAGAATAGATATGTATGGTATCTTTTTTTCTGATAACTTATTTAAAGCTGAGCTGGTTTTTGCCATTTGAAAAAGAGAAAATAAAGATTCTTGCATACGAGCACCTCCACTTGCAGAAAAACATATTAATGCGGAATTATTATCAATCGCTTTTTGGATAGCTTTAGAAAATTTCTCGCCAACCACAGATCCCATTGATCCTCCAAAAAAAGAATATTCAAAAAAACATGCTATCACTGGAACTGATTTTATTTTACCTTGATAAACTACGAGCGCGTCGGTTTCACCCGTCTTTTTTTGTGTTGCGGATAATTTGTCTTTATATTTTTCTTTATCTTTGAAATTAAGCATATCAACTGGCTTAACATCAACTAGAATTTCATTCTTTGATTCATTATCGATTATTATGTCAGCTCTTTTTCTTGCAGAAATTCTACCGTGATGATTACACTTAGGGCATACATTTAAGTTTTTTTCAAATTCAGCTCTATATATGACGGTTTCACAACTAGCACACTTATGCCAGAGCCCTTCTGGAACTGATGCCTTTCTATCCTTATTTGCACGAATTCTCTTTGGTAATATTTTATCAAGCCAACTCATTTTCTAACCAAGGCATTACTTATATTAGCTGCAAATTTTTTGATTTTTGAAATCATCTTGTCTCTATTATGAAGATTTTCTTCTATTAATTCCACTATAGAACTACCTATAATAATACCATCTGCTATTCTTGAAATTTTCCTCGCGGTCACAGAATCTTTGATACCAAAACCAACAGCAATAGGTAAATTTTTGTTACTCATGTTTCTTATAGATTTTATCTTTTTGGATATATCATCGACTCTATTAATTTTTGATCCTGTTATACCTTTGAGTGACACATAATACAAATATCCTGATGATTTTCGTGATATTTCTTTGAGACGTTTTTTATCCGTTGTCGGAGATGCAAGATATATACTATGAATATTCTTCTCGCTAAGTGCATATTCGAGGCACTCAGATTCCTCAGGTGGTGAATCGACTATAAGTACTCCATCGACTTGAGATTTCTCTGATAGCGTGGCAAATTTCTCATAACCAAGATTCTCAATTGGGTTTAAATAACCCATAAGTACTACAGGTGTTTTTTTATTACTCTTCCTAAATTTTTTTACTAAGTCTAGTACATTTATTATGCTTGTTTTTTTTCTAAGCGCTCTTTCTACGGATTTCTGAATTATAGGGCCATCTGCTATTGGGTCTGTGAATGGCATTCCTAATTCAATAATATCTACTCCTGATTTCACCAAATTATTCATGAGCTTGAAAGTTGTATTTAAATCAGGGTCTCCACATACTAAATATGCGATAAATAATTTCCTTTCTTTTTTGACAAATACATTGTCGATTCTATTCACAAATCCATCCGGCTCATTTTTGCAATAGTATCTATATCTTTATCTCCTCTTCCTGAGAGATTTATCAGGATGTTTTTGTTCTTTTCTTTTTTTGCTATTTTGAAAGCATAAGCTAGCGCATGGGCAGTTTCTAATGCTGGAATAATTCCCTCCTTTTCTGTTAAATAATAAAATGCTTTAAGCGCTTCTTTATCAGTAACGGATACATATTTAACCCTTTTATTATCTTTCAGCCATGAGTGTTCTGGTCCAACACCCGGATAGTCTAATCCTGCAGATATTGAGTGAGTAGTTTGTATTTGTCCATCTTTATCCTCCATTATATAAGTTCTATTACCATGGAGTACTCCGGGCTTACCTTTATTCAATGGAGCGGCATGCATTCCTGTCGATAATCCATAACCACCAGCCTCAACACCAAAAATTTTAACTTTATCATTTAAATATGGATGGAATAGTCCAATAGCGTTCGAACCTCCACCTACACATGCAACAAGTATGTCAGCTTCTTTATTATATAAAGTCTTCATTTGTTTTTTTGATTCATAACCTATTACAGATTGAAAATCTCTCACTATCATTGGGTAAGGATGTGGTCCTGCAACAGAACCTATTACGTAATGAGTATTATCAACATTTGAAACCCAATCTCTCAATGCTTCATTGAGTGCATCTTTTAGTGTTTTTGATCCTGATGAAACAGGAACAACCTCTGCCCCAAGCAACTTCATCCTGTAAACATTGATTTTCTGTCTTTGTATGTCCTCCTCTCCCATATACACAATACATTGTAAATTATACTTTGCACACGCAGTAGCAGTTGCCACGCCATGTTGCCCAGCACCTGTTTCTGCAATTATTCGAGTCTTACCCATTTGTTTTGCTAAAAGTACTTGTCCCATAGCATTATTGATTTTATGAGCACCTGTATGATTCAAATCTTCTCTTTTAAGATAAATATGAGACTTCCCTAATTCTTTACTAATTCTCTCTGCATAGTAGATAGGTGTTGGTCTTCCAACATATGATGATAACTCACTGTCTAGTAATTCTTTGAAATTTGAGGACTTCGCAATCTTCTTGTAAGCTTTTAGCAGTTCTTTTAGTGGATATATAAGTGTCTCAGAGACAAACATACCCCCATACTGGTCAAAATGACCATTAATATCAGGTAAATTATTAAATTTCTTCTTCAATTACTTACGAGCCCTCATCATAATTACGCACATGATCAACGAAATTTCTCATTAAATCGTAGTTTTTATGTCCAATACTTTGCTCTAAACTACTACTTACGTCAACACCTAAGGGATTGTATGTTAACAATAAACTATCAATATTATCAAGACTTAAACCGCCTGCAATCAAATATTTCTTTTGCTGAAGATTACCTAACAATATTTCATCATTTTTAAGTATGTTCCAATCGAATATCTTTCCGGTACCACCCTTATTTTCTCCAATTTGATTATCCAGCACAATTATATTTGATTTTTGGTGAGATTCAGTCCACATCGAAATAGTGTCTGACCTTACATGCAACGTCTTGAAAAAAGGAAGGTTAAATGATTTACAGAATGAATAATCCTCTGATCCATGGAATTGAATATAATCTAAATTTATCTCTTTAATAATATTCTGAATAAACTCTCTTGGTTGATCTAAAAAAACACCAACAATTTTTTTACTTGTTTTAACATCAGATATAGTGCTTAAAATTTCAACATCGATACATCTTGGGCTTTGAGGTGTAAATATCAAGCCAATGAAATCAATATCAAGAGTGTCTGCGAATGTAATATCTTTAGCATTAGTCATACCGCAGATTTTTATAAGAGTCCTTTTCATATAATTATTTTAACACGTAATAATGTTATTGAATATTTAGATTGAAATTTTGAATGACTCATCTAATTTAATTTTATACTTCGAAGGATAATTAATTTTAAGTAAATATAGACCTCTTGCATCTACACTAATGCCTAATTTTCTTCTATCTCCGTCATCTATGAGTTTTTTTATATGTTGTAGATTCACCTTTCCTTTGCCTACATCTAAAAAGAAACCAACTAAATTTCTAACCATATGATAAAGAAAGCTATTTGCTTTAATATCGATAATAATAAAATCTGACTTTCTTTTAATCGAAACAGTTTTAATATGCTTGATTGGTGAAGGCGAGACACACCCTGCTCCTCGGAAACTACTCATGTCGCGCCTGCCGATAATATATGGAAAAGATTTAGATATTTTTTCTATATCAATATCGTCTGTTATATGAAGAAAATTGTCATTGAATGAGGTTATAGGATATTTCCTATTGAGAATAATATATCTATACGTACGATCAATGACACTAAAACGAGCATGAAAAGATTCATCGACAAGGTAAACATTTTTTACACTGATATCATTTGGGAGAAAACTATTTATCCCATGTGTCCAATTATGAATGTCTCTTTTCGTATTAGTATCAAAATGGATAACTTGCATATAAGCATGAACGCCTGTATCTGTTCTACCGCCACAGTGAGTGACTATTTTATGATTAGCAATTTTTGAAATAGCATTATCGACATAGTATTGGATAGTTTTTTTTTCGTTAACTTTCTGTTTTTGCCAACCGTAATAGTTGGTCCCTTTATATTCTAAGATTAGGGCAACTCTCATTTTCTAAGTTGCATATAAAGGAGCCTTGCCTCATGTTTTTCTTCTTCAGTGCCTGTGCTTATTGCATGTTTTATTGCTTGTTCGGCTTTTTCATTCTCGTTAGCTTCAAGATATGTTCTAGCAAGATCTACTGAAGAGATATCCTGTTCATCCATAGAGTCGCTAAAATTATTATTACTTGCATCAAGATTTTGATTACCATTTTTTTCTTCAATTATTTCATCTTTAGAATTGTTTTTTGGAGTATTATCATTTTGAATTGAGATAGTTGAGGAATTAGCGGATACACGTTCCTGATTCTCTCTCCTGAGTTTCTTGCTACGCAGTTGTGTTGACCTCAAAAAAGATGCAACATCTTTTATCTCTTTCAAAGATGCAGATATCTCATTTGCAAGAATGACTAAATTTTCATTTGATTTATTTTCGACTGGCTTATCATTTTTAGGTTCATCTTCTATTAAGGATGATTTAATCTTCGTTATTTTTTGATTAAGAAATTTAATTTCATTATTAAGAACTCTAAATTTTTCAGTTATTACTCCTATAATAAATATCACAAGTAAAACATACCAGATGTTAATCTTTTCCCATGGTAATGATTGAACAAATATGATTGATGTTAAAATAAATTCATCAACTGAATTCAAAAATGTATGCATATCTATTGATGATATAAACGTTCTAACATTAGTGACAAATGCCAAAATATAAGGGTTCGCTTTTAGATAATCGTGTACCAACAACAGGTTAGATACTATGTTGGTTGGAATGATATTATTGACTTCTAACGCAACTGCAATGATAAATAGGGTGACTAATATTGCGAAGAATTTTTTCATTATTTATCCTTTATCATTAACTCAGCTATCTGAATACTATTCAGAGCTGCTCCTTTTCTAACATTATCAGCTACGACCCAAATATTCAAAATCTTATCACTATAAATATCTCTTCTTATTCGTCCAACGTAAACTTTGTCAGTACCATCACCATCTATCACAGCAGTCGGATACTCATCATTTTTAGGGTCATCAATTAACCCAACTGTTTCGTAAGTTTCATAATTAGATTTTATCTGAGCGATGTCTATACTATTCAATGTCTCTATAGTCACAGATTCAGAATGGCCGATAAGAACAGGAACTCTAACAGCTGTAGCATTAACCTCAATATTTTTATCGAGTATTTTTTGGGTTTCCCATACCATTTTCATTTCCTCTCTGGTGTAACCATTATCATTGAAACTATCAACAAATGGAATTACATTAAATGCTATCTGTTTAGGATATGCTTCCACTAATATTTTCTGTTGATTCATATGACTATAAGTCTGCTCTAGTAATTCATTAATACCTTTTTTTCCGGAACCAGAAACTGCTTGATAAGTAGATACAGTTATTCTTTTTATCTGAAATAAATCATGTATTGGTTTTAAAGCTACTAACATCTGTATAGTAGAGCAATTAGGGTTCGCAATTATATTTCTATTTGTATATTTTTTTATATCTTCTGGGTTTACTTCCGGGACAATCAATGGAATATCGGTTTCATATCTATACTCTGAGGTATTATCAATTACAACTGCACCAGCATCCGCTGCTTGTGGTGCAAACTCTCTTGAGACTGAGCTTCCGGCGGAAAAGAACGCAAAATCTGTAGATGAGAAATCATAATTACGGATATCTTGGACTTCGAGTAAGTCATCTGCAAACTTAACTTTAGATCCTGCTGATCTTTCGCTTGCCAGAGCGTCTACTTTATCAAAAGGAAATTTTCTAGTAAATAGAATATCAAGTAATGACTCTCCAACAATACCGGTAGCACCTATGATTGCTATATTGTATTTATCTTTATCTTTAAACATTTTTCTTAAACTCTTCTAAAATTAAGTCTCCCATTTGAGATGTAGAGGTAAAATCATTCGAATCTGATAAATCTTTTGTTAAATAGCCATTACTTAAAACAGTGTTAACAGCATTGTCAATAGAATCAGATATATCATCCCTCTTGAACGAATATCGAAACATCATACCTAAAGACAATATCATGGCAATGGGGTTAACAATATTTTTACCTGCGATATCAGGTGCCGACCCATGAATTGGTTCGTAAACTCCTTGGGATTTTGACAATGAAGCCGAAGGCAACATTCCAATTGATCCTGTTAGCATAGAGGCCTCGTCAGATAATATATCCCCAAATAAATTACCAGTTAGAATAACATCAAACTGACTAGGATTATTAATTAATTGCATCGCAGCATTATCTATATACATATGGTCTATTTTAACATCAGGAAATTTTTTTCCGATTTTATCAACACATTTTCTCCATAACTGTGATGTCTCGAGAACATTGGCTTTATCTACAGATGTAATTATAGACTTTCTTGTTTCACTTAAATCAAATGCATATGAAGCAATTCGTTCAACTTCATCTTCTGAGTAACGCATAGTATTGAATGCACTTCGACTATCATTATCAAATCCTCTTGGCTCTCCAAAATAAATATCGCTGACTAATTCTCGGACGATTATGATATCAATGTCTTTGATAACCTCAGGCTTTAGGCTAGAGCATGAGATTAGACTTGGCAAAATAAATATTGGTCTTAAGTTTATATATAAGTCTAAATTTTTTCTCAATGCCAACAAACCTGATTCTGGCTTCATATTATTTGGATTATTAGAATGTTTTATAGTTCCAACAGCACCTAGTAATATGCTTGACGAGTCTCTCGCTTTTTGCAAAGTTTCATCAGGAAATGGATTATTGTGATTGTCTATGGCGACCCCACCAATATCTCCCTCAGTATAACTAACATCAACAATTGACTTGCCGATTATGTAGTCTAATATTTTGACAGCTTCTGTAGTTATCTCAGGGCCTACTCCATCTCCAGGTAATAACAATATTTTATTCTTCATTATCAAATAACCATGGTTTCTTTTTTTTCATTTTATTCTCGTATTCAATTATTTTCTCTCTTCTTTTCAAAGTCAAAGCTATATCATCATAACCATATATTATCCTCTCTTTGTCTGCATCATTAAGATTGAAATCGACATTTAAATTATCAGGACCAACAATATTTTGTTTGTTAACGTCTATACTTATTATAAATACTTTTGATTTAGACATCCTTGAAAACATGTCATCAAGAACATTTTTATCTACGGTAATTAACAAAATACCGTTCTTGACGCTGTTTCTACTGAATATATCAGCAAAAGACGTAGAAATTATCGATTGTATACCAAAATCTTTAAGCGCCCATACGGCATGCTCTCGTGATGATCCGCAGCCAAAATTATCATTAGCAATAATTATTGTTCCTTTATCATAAGGATCTTGATTCAATACAAAATCTTTATTTGGCTCCCTATCTTTATAATTATCAAGGGTTCCAGTTTGCTTGTAACGGAGTGAATCAAACAAGAATTTACCAAACCCTGTCTTATTAATTGATTTCAAATATTGTTTCGGAATAATAGCATCTGTATCTATATTTGATTGATTAATTGGAATTACCTGTCCAGATATAACTTTTTCTTTCATTATCAATCAGAGAAACTACTGAAATGTCCTTTGACTGCTGCCATTGCTGCCATTGCTGGGCTGACTAAGTGTGTTCTGCCTTTGTCTCCTTGTCTTCCCTCAAAGTTTCTGTTGGATGTAGATGCACATCTCTCATATGGTGACAAACTATCATCATTCATCCCCAAACACATTGAGCATCCGGGCTCTCTCCATTCAAATCCAGATTCTTTAAAAATTTTGTCTAGGCCCTCGTTTTCAGCTTGAACTTTAACGTGACCGGAACCAGGAACAACTAAAGCAAGTTTAATATTTTTTGCAATCTTTTTCCCTTTGAGTACAGATGCCGCCTGTCTTAAATCCTCAATACGCGAGTTTGTGCATGAACCTATAAATACTTTATCTAGCATGATAGAGCTAACTTTTTGATTAGGCTTCAAATCCATGTACTCTAATGCTCTTATTATAGACTCTTTTTTATCGACATCATTAATAGCAGATGGATCCGGTATCTTACCATCAATATCTACGGTCATTTCTGGCGATGTTCCCCAACTTACTTGCGGAGTAATTAAACTCGCATCAAAATCAAATGATGTATCAAATGAGGCATCACTATCACTGTGAAGTGTTTCCCAATATTTAATAGCTTTATCTAAAATAAGTTTTTTAGGAGAATGTTTTCTTCCAACTATATAATCGAGTGTTTTGTCGTCGAACGCGACTATACCTGATTTTGCTCCAGCCTCAATACTCATATTACATATTGTCATCCTTCCCTCTATACTCATATTCGAGACGCACTCACCTGAGAACTCTATCGTGTGCCCAGTTCCTCCAGAGGTTCCAATTTTCTTAATAATGTAAAGTATTAAATCTTTTGGTGTAACAAATTGATTCAACTTATTTTTTATATTGATACGCATATTTTTAGCTTTCTTCACATTAATACATTGTGTCGCTAAAACATGTTCAACATCACTTGTACCAATACCAAAAGCTAATGCAGCAAGCGCTCCATGTGTAGAAGTGTGTGAATCACCACAAACCAATGTCATTCCTGGTTGTGTAATACCAAGTTCAGGACCAATGACATGAACAATACCTTGATTGATGTCATTAAGATCAAAATACGTTATGTCATTTTCTTTGCAATTCTCAATCAGTGTATCAACTTGAAGCTTAGAAATTTTATCTTCAATACCTGACTCTCGATCATTAGTAGGAACGTTGTGGTCAGAGACTGCATATATAGAACTCTTATTCCATAAATCTCTTTTTTCTATCTTAAGACCCTCAAATGCTTGAGGTGAAGTTACCTCATGCACTAAATGTCTATCGATATATATTAATGAGGAATCATCAGAGTTAATTGCAATCTGATGCTCATCCCATATTTTGTCATATAATGTGTCTGCCACTTATACACCTAACCATTTTGAGCTCTATTTCTTAAATATAAATCCATGAGGACATTAGCTAACATGGCTTCCGCGATTGGGACAGCTCTTATACCAACACAAGGATCATGCCTTCCTTTTGTTCGTATTGTAGTGGTTTTATTATTTTTATCTACAGTTTTTCCTGCAATTAATATGCTGGAAGTAGGTTTCAGTGCAATGTCAACATGAAGGTCTTGGCCAGAGGTTATACCTCCTAGTGTTCCTCCAGAGTGATTAGACAAAAATCCTTTTGGTGTTATTTCATCTCTCCCTTCAGAGCCTCTTTGTGAGACAACGCCAAAACCATCACCAATGCTAACTGCTTTAACAGCATTTATAGACATCATTGCTTGAGCAATGAGTGCGTCTACTTTATCAAAAACTGGTTCACCAAGACCTAATGGAACATTTTTTGCTACAACTGTAACTTTAGCTCCTATTGAATCACCTGATTTTCTGATTCTTGATAGGTAATCTTCTAAATCTTTTACCATTGAGTTATCTGGGAAAAAGAATGGGTTTTTTTCAATTTCAGAAGCTTTAATTTTTGATGGAATTATTTCACCTAGTTGCGAAACATAACCATAAATTTTCAATTTACAGATTTTTTGTAAATATTTTTTTGCTATAGCACCTGCTGCAACTCTTGCAAGAGTTTCTCTCGCTGATGATCTCCCAGCTCCTCTGTAATCTCTCAAACCATATTTTTTTTGGTATGTAAAATCAGCATGTCCAGGTCTAAATTTATTTTTTATTTCACTATAGTCTTTTGTTTTTTGATCTTGATTAAAAACCACTAGAGTAATAGGTGTTCCAGTAGTTTGACCCTCAAAGATGCCAGACAAGATTTTTACCTTATCATCTTCTTTTCTCTGTGTTGTATATTTAGATTGACCTGGTTTACGTCTATCTAAATCTTTTTGAATATCTTTCTCTTCTATTTTGAGGCCTGGAGGACAACCGTCTATCACACAGCCAATAGCCTCTCCATGACTTTCTCCGAAAGTTGTTATCGAAAATAATTTACCGAATGTATTACCTGACATAAAAGACCTAAATTGATAGAAAATTGAACATAAATATCATATATTTACCAATATAATATTATAGTACAAAACAGACAAATTTTAAATTAATTGAGGCTCATGAATATTAAATACATTATCACGATATTTTTAGTAATTTTACTTGCTCAAGGAATCTTAATTATCAACGATGATTATACCCCTCATTATACTCCACTCAACGCTACACAAAATTTCTTTTCAGAGAATTCTGAATTTATCTCAACCAAATCAGATAGTTTTGGTAATAATGATCTGAAAGGTGCCTACACGCTTATTTTCTTTGGCTATACTAATTGTCCAGATTATTGCCCTGATACACTTATGAAGATTAGAAGTTTATTTAAGAAACTAGATGAGCGAAATGTGAAAAAGAATATTCGTATGTTATTTATCTCTGTAGATACTAAAGATAAGGTAGACAAGATAAAAAAGTATGTAGAATATTTTGATGATGATTTTATTGGATTAGAAACAGATAAATCTAATCTAGCAAAATTATCAAAACGTGTGGGCGTATACTATAAGAAGATACAAGGTGACAGTTCAATTGATTTTTATGATCATACAGGAGCTATATTCGTTACAAATGAAGATTCAAAATTAGTTGCACTCTATACTCCTCCAATTGATATTAATAAAATATTAGAAGATGTGTTAAAGACATTTTAATGATGAAGTTTAAGTTAAATGATTTTCTTGAAACTATTAAAGCTTACTGGCTATTTTTACTTCCGCACTATCTATTTTCACGACTGACTTATGTAATTACTAGGACAAGGAATCCGCTTGTTCCATTTCTTATAAGATTTTATATAAAATTATTCAAAGTAAATCTAAAAGAGTGCATCGAGACATCACCCGATAAATATGAAACTTTTTGTGATTTCTTTACAAGAAAATTAAAACCTGGAATTCATAAAATTGACAGTTCAGAAAATTCTGTTGTGTCGACTTGTGATGGATCTGTAACAGAATTAGGAAAAATTGAAGATAATTCTATTTTACAAGTAAAAGGAAAAAAAATACACCTCGATGATTTACTGGGTTATGACAAACAACTTAAAAATGAATTTGATAATGGTTCGTTTTTGACAATTTATCTGTCCCCAAAAGATTATCACCGTGTTCATATGCCATGTTATGGTAAATTACTTAAAACAATTCATGTACCCGGAAGATTATTTAGTGTTGCGAAACACGCTGTTAATAAAATTAAAAATCTATATGCAAGAAATGAGAGATTAATTTGTAAATTTAAGAATGAAGCGACTTCTTTCTCTGTAATCTTTGTTGCCGCAATTAATGTCTCATCAATAGAAGTATCTTGGAAAGGTGAAGCATCTCCACCTTACCCAAAAAAAATTATCTCATCTAACTACAGTAAGAAAAAAATAACATATGACAAAGGTGAAGAGTTCGGAATGTTCAAAAGTGGGTCAACAGTTATAATCTTATTTGATGATACAGTGGAAATATCAAAGGAAATCCGAAAAGGACAAAAAATAAGGGTTGGTCAAAAAATTGGACTGCTAAAATGATTAAATTTCATGATTTGCATAATCAGGTATTGTGTCTTTTAAGTTAAATCTTTCGCCTATTGTAATATTTTCTTCCGCAAAATCTATTAAATCTTCGCTGGTTGTATCTTTATCAAGTATATGAGATTTCTTTGGAATCTTAAGATTGCTCTCTAACATCTTATTATGAGTAAGTCTGTCAAGAAGTACATTACTATCATCACTTATTTCCAGTTCCTCTAATGCGATAAGTCTTATTTTATTGTCAGTATCATATCCATTTTCAGTCTGGAATGAAGCTGTAAAACACATATTTCCATAAGCATATTTTACGCACTCAAATTTTTTGATTCTACGTTGTTTAGAAAATTTGAATGCCATTACCTGTAAAGAGGAAAGGCCATATACGGGGATGTTTTTTGAGTATCCAATTGCTTGTAATACAGATGCAGCTACTCTTGTTCCAGTGAAGCTTGCTGGTCCCTTATTAAATAGAATATAAGATAATTCTATTGGTTTGATTTCGGAACTTTTAAATATTTTATCTATAGCTATCAACAATATCTCACTTACGTGGCTATCGTTATCATAAGTTTTTGATGTAACATCCGATTCTTGCTTAAGCGTTATTGAAAGATTCGCATTAGCTGAATCTACTGCCAAAATGTTCATGAATGTATAGTACAATATATTAATTTTTTATACAATTTGGTAATACTCTCCCCATAGTTAAACTGGATATAACAAGACCCTCCTAAGGTTTAGTTCCTGGTTCGAGTCCGGGTGGGGAGGCAACTCTTAAATTTTTGAAGACAAGGTTTATTTACCAGCTTTTTCCTTAGCCTCTTCTTCTAGAAGTTTGCTGTCTTCTATCTTTTCATTAGCTTCTTGATAAAGATGATAAGAGACATACATTCCAATCAAACCAAAAAACACAATCCAACCGCTATCTGCAAATAAGCATAAAAATGATATTACAAATAGTGTTAGTGCACCACCTTTATAATTGTTAGCTTCTTCTACCTTTTTACGTGCATCTTCCAAAGCAACATCTGCTTTTTCAGTTACCTTTTTAACAATGCCTTCATATACCTCATCTCCTTTTTCTTTGTAAACATCAATTTTTTCTTGGATATCAGTATATGCTTCTTCGTCGACAGAATGATGATAAAAGTACTTAAATGTATCTACAATTTTAGCCTCGTCTTGATCATTTAAATCCAGCTTGAGCTCGTGTCCATCTTTATCGGCCTTCAAAATACGTACTTCTAAATTTTCAGCATCTGCAATTTTTTGAAGAGTATTAGGAGCGATATCGGTAGATGCTAATGAATCAAATACACCATCCTTTACTTGAGAGTCTGGTAGAAATAGACTATACGCCCTATTTGTAATCCCTATATCCCTGACATCGTCCGCTGTTTCCATAAAAGGTGCAGCGCTTATGGGAGAGTCATTATCAGGAAACTTAACATAATTTTTTATCTTGACGATCTCTGAACCGCGCGTGGCCCTTTCAAATATTATATTTTCACCATCACAATTAAAATAGATTTTTTCTGCTTCGTAATTATCCTCATCTAAATACGTTTGATGAATTATTAATCCGATAACGTCAGTGTTTTTTCTAGAATTAACTATCCTTCCAATGCCTATTTGATTCCAACACTCTTTTTTCGTATAGTCGGGGTTTGAGCCGGATGCAGATTTAGCGTCTAAGTCACTCCAAAATGTATATAATTGATGTGGATTTAAGACATATACAGTAGTCTCTTCAAATGGATCATAATCAACGACCATATAATCTACTGAAAAATCAGCATTTTCTCCAAATTCACTCATAATAACACCTAATATTTTGTTTTTATAATATAACCTTTACTTTATAATAGATAAAAGCATTATAAAAAGTAACATAATTTTAATCAAGACTAATCACTATGGCATTAATTGATAGAATAAAATACGAGGCGCCTGATGATAAAGCTTTAGCCTGGAAGCATCCATCTGATCAAGTGAAGCTTGGAGCGCAACTCATTGTGAATGAAGGTCAACAGGCCATATTCGTAAAAGGCGGTCAACTTTTAGATACTTTTGATCCTGGGACACACACCCTAGCCACTGGTAATATTCCTTTAATTGATAAGATTGTAAATCTTGCATTCGCCGGTGATACACCATTTACTGCAGAAGTTTGGTATGTAAACACTACAGTCAAGCGAGACCTAAAATGGGGTACTAAAAGTCCAATCCCATTCTTAGACCCTAACCTTGGGTTCCCCGTTAGTATACGATCATATGGAAAATGGGGAATAAGAATCCATGACGCTCAATCCTTCCTTACGCAAATTGTTGGAAGTCAAGCAAGTAAAGACTCAGGAACAATTTATGAATATTTTATTGGGCAGATTATACAATCACTGACTAATCAACTCACAACTGAATTATTGGAAGGTAAAAAATCTATACTTGAGATAGCTACTTCAATATCTGAGATAGCAGAAGCTACATCAAAGCTTATAGAAAAAGAGTTCTCAGAATATGGTCTTGAAGTAATTAATTTTAATATTGAAAGTATTAATATTCCTAATGATGAATTAAAGCGCGTACAAGATGTATTCTACAAAACTTTGGAAGCAAAAGAACTCTCTAAAACTCAAACTGGTGGGGCATATGCTCAAATCAAATCCTTTGAAATACTTAAAGATGCAGCTGATAATCCATCTGATGGCGCAGTAGGCGCAATGCTTGGTGCAGGAATAGGATTAGGAGCAGGATTTCCTGTAGGTCAAAAAATGGGCTCTCAATTAACAACAGATTCAAGTACAGACCAGAAGAAAAATGACATTGCTGATGACCCTGTACAAAAGCTTAAAAAACTGAAGATGATGCTGGATGAAAAGCTTATTACGCAAGAGCAGTTTGATGAAAAACAAAAAATTATTCTTAAAGATCTCTAGTGAATAAATTACTTATCTCAATTTTATTGACTCTAATAGTAGCAATTTTACTTGTGGCAATAATACTACAACCAGAGAATGTCACTTTTGCTTATTGGGGCAGTGTATTATGGATAATATTACTTGTATCAGCGAATTGGGTGGCGTCTGCAGCAATAATTACTGGAGTGGAAAAATACTCAGATGGCACGCCAGGATCATACATAGGGGCATTACCAGCAATTAATATCCTCTTATTTGTTTTTTCAATATTTAGCATATTACTTTTGATCGGCTTTAACATGAGCGTGTTATCCTCGAAAGTCCACCTTGTTATTCAAATAATATTAGTAGCTATATTTTCAGTTATTATTCTCTTAACAGGCATCGCTGCTAAAGGAGCAGGTCATGGAATGACTAGCGATTATACTAAAAGAGATTTTCTAGAAATTTGTAGAAATCTTGAGAAAAGAGAGACTGACCCTAGTCTACAAGACGAACTAAAAAAAACTATAAATCATATAAGTTTTAAAATGAAACATCCGGCCAAACATAATCAAGATGATTTAAAAATTATATTTGCGGAGTTAAAAGACATATCTAGATCCCAAGATTCAAAAAAACTCTCAAAAATACTTGAGGACATCCGTGTTTTATAGTGTATGTCTTTAGAAATTTATTCATATCTATTATTTTATAGAGTCAAGATATTTAATAATAGCAATCAATAAAGTGACAATACCCGTAAAAATATAAAAATGTCAGTCAAGTTTATGATTATCTAACTCTATAATTTGCTTCTGAATAACCTCAACTTTCTTTTGTTTAATAGATTCTGGCATTTTCATTTTTTCTATTGTTTTAAGTTTTTCCACTAGATTAGCTCTTTTTTTTCCATGTTCACTCAAAATTGCTTTTTGTTGGGGACTGGCTGCGTTTAATGTTCCACAATATTCACATTTTAGAGTCGATATACGACTTCCACAGTTACTACAATTCATAATAAATTTAAAGTTTGAATAATTAAAAAAAGTATAATCTATTCTGCTAATCTAAATCAAGATAAATAGTGCATTCTTACATCCTATCGGGTGAGGAGGAATGTCAAGTCTTATTCATCAATATTTAAAATAGATCTTGTTTGTTAGTTAAGTTTTAACCCCAAATTGACCCCCAGCGATAGTAAAATAACTCAATTTTTTGTCAAGTTTAAGATAAACAAATCCTTAAACCTTTAAGAGATATTTCACTGTGTTACGATTACCTTTCATATCTACTAGGATTATCATTAGACACGAGTGTATAATCAATCAGTATATAATGAATAATCAAACTAAGAGGAAATATGACTAATCAAGATTATGAAAAACTTATCAGTCAATGGCACAAAGATAGAAACTTGATAGATGGAAGCACGGATAAGGATCAATATTTGAAACTAATACAAGAAGCTGGTGAGTTATCCGATAGTCTCTGTAAAAATAAAGACATTAGAGATGATATTGGAGATATGATGGTAGTATTGATAAATATAATGGTTAGAAATAATTTAAGTATAAACGAATGTTTATCTGTTGCTTACAATGATATTAAAGACAGAAAAGGAAAAATGATTGATGGTGTTTTTGTTAAGGAAGGAGATGATTAGGTTTACCCTACCAATATTAGCTTTACTTCTAAGTGGATGTAGTAAAAATGTTGAGCAAATGGAGAAATGTGCAGATAAAATGTTTATTCTTACAAACGAACTTATGACTCAACGACTACCAGATGAAGCTCAGCCAGAAAATGCTATCCGAGAGTTCCTTTCTAACACGTATGTTGCTAAAAGAGAGTATGATTACTACAATGCATTGATTAAAATTTGTGAAAATGAATATGACAGAGACCCAAATAAATTTAATTTAGAATATAAATAGAGATATATAAAAAAATAACATATTTTCATAATATCTCAGGATTTGATATCATTATCTTATGAGCGAAAAAGATAAATCATGGAGGATAGCCTACATAAATGGCAAATTCGCTCCATGGAAAGAGACTGATTTTTGGAGAATAGGTATTATGAAAAAGATGCCTGTGCTTTTATCACTATCAATTGTGATGCTCCTAGGGATAATCTTAACTATATTTCTTAAATAATACCGTTCATTGACATTTAAACAATTTATTGTGTTTATTTTCTCCAATAGCGCACCAAAAAATAGCATATCTTAAATATTTGATTAAATATGAAAGTACAATAGCAATTTATAAAAAGATGTGTATACTTAACGTTATTAATTAAGGAGAAAATCTTGAAAACAGGTACAGTAAAATGGTTCGATTCAACCAAAGCATTTGGCTTTATTAAGCCAGACGAAGGTGACAAAGACATTTTCGTTCATCAAACTGATTTAGTTGATGGTGTAATAAATGAAAATGATAAAGTTGAGTTTGAAACAGAAGAAGGCCCACGCGGTCCAAAAGCAGTCAAAGTAAAAGTTATATAGCCAAATCCATAAGTTTTTCTAAATACTAGCAAATACTCACAAGCAAACTTGCATAGCTATTATGCATTTACAAGTAATATAGTGCCTAATAACAGCAAATTATCTTCTGCTTTTCCATGTTCCACCATAAATATATGAGTTAGAATAACTTTTTTTTAACTCTTGCAAACATTTTGAGCAGACGAAAATCCAATTATTTTTTTCTAAACTACATCTAAATAATTTCGTAAATCCAGAGTGGCATTTTTCACATTTTTTCTCTTTTGCTGTCATTGACTTTAAAGCCATAAAAGTATTATAAACACATGCCGCTTAAAATAAGTTCTCCGCTAGAAGCTATTGCAAGGAATAAAATTAAAGCCAACCATGCTATATCTAAATTTTTAAAATAAAAATAGTACGCTCCTATTGATACAACAATAGCATTTAAAAGAAGAAGAGAGTTTGCGCATCCAAGCATCATATAAATATATTACCATGATAATTTCTTTTCAAAAAAAATTCTCCATAATCTTGCATTTAACCATACAAATTTTAGGCTAGAATTATTAATTTAGTAATGTAATCTTGATTAATGCAAACCCTTACATGGTTCAGATATGACTTAAGAGTGGATGATAACGAATCATTCCTTCAATCTTTGGGATCGAATAAAAACTTACTGGTATACATATTTGATGAGAATATTTGGAGAGATCAGACTAGCAGCACCTTTCATCTTAAATTCACTATTGATAGCCTAGAAGATTTAAAAAATCAGTTAATGGTAAAATATAATGCACATTTGAATATCTACTATGGCGATACTTTAGAAATATTGAAACATCTCATAAAAAAATACAATATTACACATGTGAATTCTAATAGAATTTTTAGGGGTTTGCTAACTAATAGAATTGATAATACTTGTAAAGATTTATTTAATGAAAATTCTATCGAATGGAAAATTTTTAACCAATTTGGTATTCAACTTTCAAAAAGAAATCGTTCAACATGGTCAAAAGATTGGAGAAGGTTTATGAGTCAAAAAATTCAAAATCAATCTGATGTTAAATGTAAATTTATTTTCGATTCAATGATGACTGATTATAAAATAAAAACAAATATTATAGCATCGAGTGTCATTCAATCCGGTGGTTCACGTCAAGCTGAAAGACTTCTTGATAGCTTTATTTCTTACAGAGGTACAGAGTATCAATCTCAAATGTCATCCCCTTTAACTGCAGAAACATCTTGCTCAAGACTAAGCCCAAGTATTGCACTAGGTACAATATCTATCAGAACAATATACCAAACTACACTTAATAAACTCAAAACTGATATTAACACGAGTCATAAGAAATCTCTAAAATCCTTTAAAAGCAGACTTGCTTGGCATTGTCATTTCATACAAAAACTTTATGATCAACCATCAATAGAAAATTCTAATCTTAATCCAGCATATGATGGGATGAGAGAAAATTCATTTGATGAAAAAAAATATCAAGCTTGGACTGATGGTGAAACAGGATACCCTTTCGTAGATGCTTGTATGCGATATCTAAAAGAAACTGGATGGATTAACTTCAGGATGCGAGCAATGCTTGTTTCATTTGCATCATATCAACTTTGGCTTGATTGGAAGATTACTAGTAAATACCTGGCAAGGTATTTTACAGATTATGAGCCAGGAATTCATTATTCACAATTTCAAATGCAATCTGGTACAACGGGAATCAATACTATCAGAATTTATAATCCTATTAAACAATCTATGGATCATGACAAGCATGGTCACTTTATAAAGAAATGGGTGCCTGAAATCTCTGATCTCCCTGATGTATACATACATCAGCCATGGCTATTAACACCTATTGAGATGAAATCTACTGATTTTAAATTTGGTGAGAGATATCCACATAGAGTAGTAGAAAATACCAAATCAACTCAATTAGCAAAAGAGAAGATATGGAGTGTTAAAACATCCAAAACTGCAAAAGAGATTGCAAAAGATATAGTTAAAAAACATGCAAGTAACAAATTATTTATACGATAATTTTAAGTATGTTAATTTGTTGGTGGAAAAACCCATATTAGCTCCTGCTCACAGTTAGAATTATTGAGCTGACTTTTGTAGTCTATCGATGTCATGTCAATGAGTCTCTCGCAGAAAAAAATTATTCCATTAGAATTGGTAGTGCAAACATGACATTGTGCAATTAGACCAGCGGCATATAACACAATCAAAATAGTGAAAACTGCAGCCATTGAAGGTATACCCAGATATCTATTTTTATGCGTAAAAGCTATATATAAAAAAATGAGTGATGTGAATATTAAAAGTATCGAAAGAATTTCAAAATTTAGAGCAAGTAGCAGAATCAGTAATAGAATTGAAGTAAATATTATACTTTCTTTGTTCATTTCAATAAACTTTAAAAATATTAGTGTAAAATGATTTGAAGTATTTTAGCAAATTCAAAGATAACTAAAAACAAACCTATAAGAAAACAAAAGAATATAACGATAACAAACACTGGTATCGCTTGAGGTTTTGAATTTTCTAGCAACTTAATTAAGCTCTTTTCTATTAATTTTTGCGAATAGAAGATAATGTTTCCGAAGACAATTGCAGAGAATATTGGACCTAAGATAAAAAAAACAAAAGGCTTCCATGAATATACATCAGAAAATCCAACATCTGTAGAATAAATATATAAACTCGATGCAAACCAGAATAGTACAGCAATAATTCTAGCGTTTTTACGAACTTTGAAATCCTGAATTTCTTGTTTTAATTTTGCGTTTTTGTCAATCTTAGTCATTATTTTTCACGTGAGGCATATTCACTTTTCTCTGTATCAATTCTAATATTTTCTCCCTCTTTAATGAATATAGGCACCATAATAATTTGTCCATTCTCTACTGTTGCCTCTTTCAATGTAGAAGATACCGTATCTCCCTTAATTGCATCTACAGTTGATGTTACTCTGATAGTTATAAATTTTGGTGGAATAACTTGAATAATCTCGCCATTCCAAATGATTACATCACACTCATCGCCATCAATTAACCATTTTGAGCTATTATCTACTACTGATTCATTAACCTCAATCTGCTCATAAGATTCTAAATTCATGAAATAATAACTGCTCGACTCTTTGTAAAGATACTGCATTTTAGTATTAAACACATCTGCTTCTTTGACAGTGTCACCTATTTTTATAGTCTTTTCGACCGTCTTGTTGTTTAAGAGATTTTTAATTTTGACTCTCGTAAAAGCTTGGCCTTTCCCAGGGTTAACAAAATCATTCTCTAAGATTAAGTATGGGTCACTATCAATGATTATCTTGTTTCCATTTTTTAATATATGTGAATTATCAGACATTAATTTGTCTGATGTTCTGATAGTGTTGTCAGATTTGCTTCTTCAAGAGCTCTTATCCTCTCAGATATAGGTGGATGCGTTGAGAATAGCTTTTTTAAACTTGATTCATTTCCAATATTAGATATTCCAAAAGCTAACATTTGATCTGGTAATTTAGCAGCCGTCATTTTCTCTAAGACTCTTAGGGAGGATATCATGCTCTCTTTGGATGTAAGCTGTGCTCCGCCATAATCTGCCCTAAACTCTCTTCTTCTTGAGAACCAACAAACAATCGTAGAAGCTAGAATCCCAAGAATGACTTGTGCAAAAATCACAGTGAAAAAATACCCTATTCCATAACCACGCTCATTTTTTAAAATGACTCTATCTACAAAGTGACCGATGACTCTTGAGAAAAAAATTACGAAGGCATTTATAATACCTTGTATTAGAGAGAGAGTTACCATATCACCATTTGCGACGTGACTCATCTCATGACCAATGACAGCTTCCACCTCATTTCTTTTCATACTTGATATTAAGCCTGTACTAAGAGCTACCAGCGAGCTGTTACGTGATGAACCGGTTGCAAATGCATTTGGCTGAGGTGAGTTAAATATACCAATTTCAGGCATCTTTAAGCCTAGCTGTTGTGATTGACGTGTGACGACATCAAAATACCATTTTTCAAACTCATTATTTGGTGTTTTTATTACTTTTACTCCGGCAAGCGATTTGGCCATCCATTTAGACATATAAAGTGATATAAATGAACCACCCATGCCAAATACCAGAGAAAATAGCATTAATGAGTCATAATCGAGATCCACACCATTATTTTGAAGGATTCCGGTAAATCCAATTAAACTCAGAAAAACACTGAGGACTAGTAAAATAGCGATGTTAGTTACTAAAAAGAAAAATATTCGTTTCATACTTTCAAACTCTCCTACTCAATATTATAGGCTGTTTTAGTTTTTTCAAGCAAAAACTTTTTATCTATTTTTTTGCCACGTCTACTTTTACTCATGAAAAAATGTCTCAACTCATCATATGTCATAGTCTTAGATTTACGCTTTTCAAAGTTAAAGACGAGACGTTGATTAGAATTAAGAATACCTAAAAATTTTATGGTTTCTTCTGAAACTTTCGGTATATTTATGAGTTTTATTCCTTTGCCTCTAGTCATAATAGGTACATGTTTAAGTTCTTCTATCAGCATATAATTGTCTGAGGTGATAATTAAGTATCTCTCATCTGTATCGAGATTTACAGAAACAGGCTTAATAGCAATCGAGGTTTTTAAATTCATAATTTTTTTTCCAGACTTATTTTTAACATTTAGTTCATCATGCACTGTGATAAAACCATAACCATTATTGGATAAATTAAGAATACTCTGTTTTTCATCTAAGTTAGTCATTCCAACCATTTTTGTCCCATCTTGCAGTTTAAAGAATTTACTTAAAGGTTCTCCATTACCTCTACTTATAAGATAATTATCTGGAGTCATGTTATACACAAAACCATGTTGATCAAAAAATGCTAAAGTATGATTAGATTTCAATAAAATACTATGATAGAAATGATCGCCAGTTTTAAAAGATATAGAATCCAAATCATTATCATGTCCTCTTAAGAATTTTATCCATCCATTGGTTGATAAAACTGCAGTTATATCATAAACAGAAACTACAGCTTTAATCACATTTGCCTTGACAGCATTATCCGAATTAATTGAAGTCATACGAGGTCGTGAGAAATTCCTGTTTATTTCTTTGAGTTCATTTTTTAAATATGTCTTTAGTCTAGCTTTAGACTTTATAATTTGAGCTATTTTTTTCTCTTCAGATTTTAATTCTGATAACTCTTTTAGAATATTCTTCTCTTGAAGTTTCGCTAAACTTCTTAGTTTCATATTTATTACTGCTTCATATTGTTTATCAGATAGTTTGCATAATTTTCTAATTTTACTTTTTGGATTATCCTCAGTTCTTATCAAGTTAATAACTTTATCTAAGAATTTATAAACAGAGACATAAGCTTCAAGTATATGAATCCGTTCCTGTATTTTTTCCAACTCCCAAAGTAATTTATTTTTAATGGAAGTTAGTCTGAAATTTATCCACTCTGTGAGTATTTCTCTAATATTTTTTACTTTTGGTCGATTATCAGTACCTATACTATTTAAATTAACCCTTAATGTTTTTTCTAAATCAGTTGTCGCAAATAGATGTGACATAATTTGATTATCATCGTGACTTTTACCTTTTATCCTAATAATAATCCTTATTGGATGCTCTTGATCTGAATCATCAACAACATTATCAATAAACATAGCTTTTTTATTAGATATCTGCTCTTGAATCTGTTCGATAATCCTTGTCGTGTGAGATTGATATGGTATTGAGTCAATTATTATATTTTTTCCTTCTGATGAGTATGTTGCTCTAAGCTTTATATTTCCATGACCATCTGAATAAATTCCTGAAATATCAGAGTCTTCCAGTATAATCTCTCCTCTAGTTGGGAAATCAGGTCCCTTAATAATCTTCATCAAATCATTTATTGATGAACTTGGCTTTTCGATTAAGAAAACTGTTGCATCTAATATTTCTTCAAGATTGTGCGAAGGTATATCTGTCGACATACCGACAGCAATTCCTGAGCTACCATTAATTAAAATATTAGGAATTTTTGCTGGGAGTTGTTTTGGCTCCATCAAAGACCCATCAAAATTCTGGCTCCACTCAACGGTATTTTTTTCAATATCTTGGAGAAATAAATCCGAATATTCTGTAAGTCTCGATTCTGTATACCTCATGGCAGCAAATGATTTTGGATCATCTTGTGTCCCCCAATTACCTTGACCTTCTACAAATGTATAATTAAAAGAAAAATCTTGAGCGAGCATCACCATTGCTTCATAACATGCGGAATCGCCATGTGGATGATATTTACCTAACACATCGCCAATAGTTCTTGCGGATTTTTTAAATTTTGACTTGTGATTCAAGCTAAGCTCATTCATTGCAAAAATAATCCTTCGTTGGACAGGCTTTAACCCATCGGTGATACTAGGTAACGCCCTATCTAGAATTACATACATTGAATAATTCAAATAAGCGCTCTCAGAGAATTCTCCTAATGGGATTTTTTCTATCTGGGCATCTGTTTGTGACAACAGTAAATCTTTTGTGGGATTTTTCTTACTCAAAATACGCTAAATTTCCCTTCTTTTCTAGCCAAGATTTACGCTCAGTATAGTTTTTCTTTTTCAAAAGCATATTCATTATTTTATGATCGATATTTTTTTTAGAGAATTGAAGTTGAACTAGCTTTCTTGATTGTTTTGATAATGTCGTCTCTCTCAACTGCGTTGGATTCATTTCTCCTAAACCCTTAAATCTAGTAATTGATAAATTAGCATTTTTGTCATCAATATTAAGTCCATCAATAATTTTATCCTTACTTTTATCATCCACAGCATAAAATGTATCCCTCTTATAATCTATTCTAAATAATGGTGGTTTAGCTATATAAATGTATCCAGAATTAATTAATGACTCAAAGTGTTTAGTAAAGAGTGCAACCAACAGAGTTGCTATGTGTAGACCATCTGAATCTGCATCTGCAAGTATACATATTTTTCCATATCTTAAGTTTGATATGTCTGATGAACCTGGTTCAACACCGATAGATGTGCTGATGTCTTTAACTTCTTTAGAATCAAGGATTTTTGACGAACTTAATTCCCATGTATTTAGAATTTTTCCTCTCAAGGGGAGAATTGCCTGATATTTTTTGTCTCTTGCTTGTTTTGCAGAACCTCCTGCAGAATCACCCTCAACCAAAAAAAGCTCATTTTGAGAGATATCTTTAGTTTTGCAATCAGATAATCTGCTTGGTAACAACGGATTACGTAATTGTTTCTTTTTTGGTGAATTAGATGCAGAATTTATCCTATCCTCAGCATTTTTAATGACTAATTCGGCAATTATTTGACTAGTTACAGAATTCTGATTAAACCATATTTCAAAACTATCTCTGAGTTTCGAGGTCATAATATTTGAGATATTTGATGACTGAAGTTTTGTTTTTGTCTGTCCAGCAAACTGTGGATTTATCATTTTTAGAGATAGGACAAATGATGTGTTTTTCATAACATCATCAGGAGTAATTTTGATATTTCTTGGTGTGAGTTTTTTTCTTGCTGAAAATTCACGTAGAGATTCAACCAATGCTGTTCTAAAAGAATTTACATGTGTTCCACCATGAGTGGTAGGAATCAAATTCACATAACTTTCCTGAATCATTTCAACATTATCGGTTAACCAAACAATTGACCAATCAATTGAATAATCTTCTGATTTAAAATTTCCCGAATACCCTTTATCAGGGATAATTTCACTAGTAGCTACAGAATTTATTAAATAATCCGTCAAATTGCCTTCGTGTAAATACTTTGATTGTCCGGTTCCATAAACTTCGTCATGGAGTTCAAGTAAAAGATTTGGTTGGAGGATTGATTTAGCTTTTACTGATTTTATTAGTTGGTGTATATCTATAGAGGATTTTTCAAAGTATTTAGCATTAGCTTTAAACTTGATAATCGTGCCAGATTTCTTCTTGAGTGATTTCTTTTTTTTAGAAAGTTTCTTTTTAATATCACCATTTGAAAAAACCATGTTATATTCCTGAGTGTCACCTTGCCTAAACACAGTAACTTGAAAAGATTCTGATAATGCATTAACGATGGAAACCCCAACACCATGTAAACCCCCTGAGAATTTATAGCTTTTATTAGAAAATTTTGCCCCAGAATGTAAGTTGGTCATTATTACTTCTATTCCTGATACATTATGCTCGGGGTGTTTATCAACTGGTAGTCCTCTACCATTATCTTCTACAGATATAAATCCGTCTTTATGTAATGTGATAACAATATGACTACAATGTCCTGATATAGCCTCATCAACGCTATTATCAATGAGTTCTTGGGTTAAGTGATTTAGATTTGAGGTATCGGTATACATACCCGGTCTTTTTTGAACAGGCTCAATCCCTTTCAATACTTCTATATCAGATGATGTGTATTTTTTTTTCACTTTGTTGTTGTATAATTAAATATATTACTATATCTAGGAGAGAATATAAATGAATTATGTGTTTTACGATTTTGAGACATCAGGCACAAACAGATACTTTGATCAACCACTACAAATTGCAGCCATATGTGTTGACGAAACTTTTGAAATTAATAGCGAATTTACGCTAAATGAAACATGCAAACTGAAAGATGGCGTCGTGCCGCACCCACAAGCTCTTATAGTAAATAAAATCGAAATAGATACATTAAAAAATGGTCAATCATTTTATGATATGATTGATAAAGTCCAAAAAAAATTCACAGAATGGTCGCCGGCAATATTTATTGGTTATAATAGTCTTTTCTTTGATGAGGTAGTACTTAGGCAGAGTTTATATCAATCATTGCATGATCCATATCTTACCAATACAAATAATAATAGAAGAGCGGATTTGTATCATATTTTTCTTGGCTTAAGTAAACTAAGGCCCGATATTATTAAGTTAGGTATCAATCCAGAAACAGAAAAAGAAAGCTTTAAACTAGAATATCTTGCTAAAGCCAACAAAATAGAGCAAGAAAAAGCTCACGATGCCTTAAGTGATGTTATTGCAACAATTGGGCTTGCAAAACTAATAAAGGAAAAAGCATCTGATTATTGGGATCACTGTATGCACATAAGTAATCCTGAAAATTTTCGAGCATATTTGGCGAAACAAGACCTTTTCTTTAAAGCGCCTTCTCATCCATCTCATGTGATAACGCCAATAAAATTTCTTAGTGAAAACCCAGAAAGAAACAAAGAATTAAGTTTCTTTGATCTAAAATTTGATCCTGAGAATTATATTGATAAAAAATCTGTTGAAATTATGTCTTTGATAGAAAGTAAAGAAAAAGTAATTAAGCTTATAGAGATTAATAAATCACCTATAATTTTAGGAGAAGAGTTTATATCACACGAAATTTTTGAGGATAATGAGATCAAGGATTTTAAGAGTAGGATAAAATCTCTTAAAAATCACGAACTTTTTTTAGACAGACTTAAACAGGCACTTGTTGATAGGTCGCAAGACAGAGAGGTTAACTTCCCAATGCCAGAGTGGGTTGAAACCCAAATTTATGCTGCTTTTGCAAATGCAAAAGACAAAGAAAAGATGAAAACATTTAGAAATACAACCGATCCCGAAGAGAAAAATAAGTTGGCTAAAGATTTCGAAGATCAAAGGTATCGAGAGCTAGCCTACAGAATACTCTTCAATGAATCTCGAAATTTTTTAGACGAAGATAAAGTAACAGACAGAGAATTATTTTTTGCGGAGAGAGCACTGGGAACGGATCAGGGTGTTAAATGGTGTACCATAAGTAAAGCAAAAAAAGATATAGATAACCTCAGAGAAAATAGTCAGTACTCAGACTATTTAGATTATATTGATCAAATCAAAAACTTTATTGATGAAGAAGAAATTAAGTACAAAAAATATCAAAAATCTTAGTTTTTATCTAAGATCTCAATAATTTTCTTATAAGGAACATACCCTGGTATTACATCCCCAGATTCAGTAAACATCATAGGTGTTCCATTAACTCGAAGTTTATAGGCTAAAGCTTGATTCTTATCAAGTGGATTTTTGCAATTAGCTTGCTCTACAAAATTTCCACTGAATGCCGTTTTAATAGATTTTTTTTGATCGTCAGAACACCAAATAGAAACCATTTCTTGATAAGCATCGTCCTCAGGACCATTCCGTGAAAATAGCACATATTTTACTTGAATATTATTAGTTATGAGAGAATTAATCTCATTATGAAGTTTTTGACAATATGGACAGGTTGTGTCAGTAAAAATAATGAGCGAATGGTCTATCTTTTTTCCGGAATAGACTATAGTATCTTTATCATCAATTGTATTTAGAATAGCAAGTCTATATTTTTTAATTCTGTCTTGCGTAATATTTTTTCCAGAATCTAAGTCAATAATGTTTCCAGCTAAAAGATATTCTAAATCTGTTGATATATAAAAAATTTGCTCACCAATTAATATTTCGAAGAATGCATTATTTATTCTTTCAATTGAATCAATACTCAGATTTGGATAAGCGTTTAAAAATTTTTCTCTTGCATCGTCAGTCGTATACTCATAATTATCTTTTTGATTAGAACAAGAAATAAATGATACTAGTATTAAAAAAAGTAATAATCTCAAATTTAACTCCTTGGGTGATGTTTGTTATGGAAACTTAATAATCTTTCTTTAGCGACATGTGTATATATTTGTGTAGTTGAAAGACTCGAGTGACCGAGCAGCAATTGCACTGAGCGAAGATCAGCGCCATTATTTAAAAGATGCGTCGCGAAAGCATGTCTTAAGGAATGTGGAGACACTTTTTTATTAGGAATTGATTGTTTTGCATATCTAGATATAGTGGCCCAACAAGTTTTCCTTGATATAGCTCTACCTTTATCACTCAGGAATATTAAATTATTTTCTGCAGATGTGACGGGGGCAGTTCGTGATGAATTTATATATTTTACATACCAATCTTTTGCTCTATCTCCTAGTGGAATTATTCTTTCTTTATTTCCTTTACCTATTACCCGTATTAAGCCTCGGTCGATATCAATCTGATTCAACTCTAGTAACATTAATTCAGATACTCTTAACCCGGTGGCATATAGTATCTCTAGTATGCATCTATCTCTTATGCCCGAATTTTTTTTCGTATCAGGACAATTCAATAAGTTTGTAACATCCTCTTCGCTTAGATTTATAGGTAATTTTCTAACCAACTTGGGTGACTCAATTGTGTCAGATGGATCTACTTTTATTTTATTTGTATTGTATAACCAGAGATAAAAACCCTTGATAGAGGAGAGTACTCTGTTGATAGATGAAGAAGATACACCCTGATCAAATTTTTCAGCTAAAAACATATTTAAATGAGATGAGTCACAGTCAACAAGTTCAATGTTCTTTGAGTTGAGCCAAGTTTCAAGTTGATGTAAATCAGTTAGATAAGAGGAAATGGTGTTACTTGATAACCCTTTTTCAACCCAAATACTGTCACAGTATTCATTAATAATGTTATTTTTATTTAATGTCTGCATTTACTTTTATATATAACTAATTGTACTATGAAAATAATATTTTAGTAAAATATGTTTTTAAATAATGCCAAATAATAATAAAGATAGCTGTATAAATGAATTTGATCCTAATGCTTTAGATGAAAATCAAGCTATAAGCAAGATAGTGAAATCTGTTATGCCGATAAGAGAGACCGAGACTATTAACATTAAGAATGCAGTTAATAGGTCTTCTGCGTCTAACATAAAGGCTGAAATAAGCATTCCCTCTTTTAAAAATTCTGCGATGGATGGTTATGCAGTTAACTTAGCAGGCTTAAAGAAAAATAATTATAAACTTACTGAAATAGCAACCTCGCTTGCTGGAAAACCTTACAATAAAAATCTTAAAAAAAATGAAACCGTAAGAGTAATGACAGGTGCGCTAGTGCCTGATAATTCTGATGCAGTAATAATGAAGGAGATGACTCAAACAAATGATCAATTAATTTGTTTCTCAACAAATGTAAAAAAAAACCAGAATATCAGATTTATCGGAGAGGATATAAAAAAAGGCCAAATAATCCTTAAAAAAGGAGATGCTATAAATTATTCGGCTATCTCAATATTATCTTCCCTTGGAGTGGAAAAGGTCAAAGTTATAAGAAAGCCAATTGTAAATTTCTTCTCAACTGGTGATGAGTTGATAAGAACTGGAGGAAAATTAAAGTTAGGACAGATATATGATAGTAACAGATATCTTTTACATGGTCTGTTGTCAAAGTTACCTGTTAAAATCAAGGACCTAGGTATTGTAAAAGACAAAAGAAGCGCTATTATGACTAAACTTACTCATGCTGCGAAAAGTTCTGACATAATAATTTCTACTGGTGGCGTCTCAGTTGGAGATGCAGATTTCATCAAAGATGCTCTCGAAGAGATCGGAAAGGTGAATTTTTGGAAAATTTCAATTAAACCAGGAAGACCTTTAGCATTTGGGAAAATTAAGAACTCCCTATTCTTTGGATTACCAGGAAATCCAGTATCGGCTGCAGTTACCTTTCAACTTTTTGTAATGCCTGCAATTAATAAAATCATGTCAAAAAGGAAATGTGCGAATATTATAATCAAAGCCATAACTAAGACTGAGCTAAGAAAGAAACCAGGAAGAACTGAATACAAAAGAGCAATATTATCAGAAAAAAATGGGAAATACTTTGTTGAATCTTCAGGTCTTCAAGGCTCCAATATCATGTTATCATTACTTAAAGCAAATTGTTTCATAAGACTTTCCTCTGAAGTAAGAAGTATTAAGAGCAATTCAATAGTTGAGGTAATTCCATTTCAAAATTACATATGAGTAGTGATGATTATAAGAGTGTAGGTTTTTTTAAAGTGCTGATAGTTTGTTTCTATGATTGGCTATTGGTTTTTTCTATTCTCTGGTTTCTATCGTTTCCTTTTATATATTTCACTGGCGGAGAGGGAGTAATCGTAAGTTTGATCTATCAATATCTCCTATTTATAGTTATATTTGCATATTATTCATGGTTTTGGAGAAATCATAAACAAACACTTGGAATGAAGAGTTGGAAAGTATACATAAAGAATTCATCTGGTGACTCTAATATTACACTCACTCAATGTTTTATGAGAATACTTGTTTCATGCTTAGGTGGACATATTTTACTAATCTTTAGTAAGAAGTCACTCCATGATGTAATATCCAAGACCCAATTAATATCTAAGTCAAGTTAACGTAATCCTGACTCTACTTGAAAATCAAAAATAAACTTTCCTAAATACAAGAAAATGATTAGCGGTAGAATAGCATTAATAAATGGGTTTAAGCCTATTAAAATCCCCAGATTTGGAAGAATTGATGATGCGATGAAAAACGATATACCTATGAAGAGTCCTATTACTATTCTTTTACTGGCATTAGTCGCTCTCATTCTTCCAAAGATGAAAGGCATGGCTAAAAATAACATAATCACGGTTGAAATCGGCTTGAGAAGTTTATCCCAGTAAATCTTCTTCTGTATACTTGCGTCTAAATTATTCACTGAGAGATACTCAATATTCTTTTTTACGTCTTTGAATCTTAGACTATATGATTTATCTGTTTTAATGCTAAGCAAGTTTATATCTATTAAATTATCAGAAATTTCCCTACTTTTCCTTGATTTAGAGATAGGTTTTTTTGTCAAGTCAATACTAAGAACATCAACCAACTCCCATTTATCTTCTAAAAACTTTGCTGATTGAATATATCTCACAAAACTGAGTTCATTATTGTCATAATCATAAACAGTTATTCCTCGTATTGAGTTATCGGGATATATTTCATTTATTTTAATAAAAGAATTTCCATTCTTAAACCAAATACCGTTTTTCTGGTAGATGGTCTGCCTCTTCAAAGCAAGGTTTCTCTCTTTCTCTGCGATACTGCTAAAACGTGGAACGGTAAAATCAGTTATAATATAAAAGAGAGATGAAATAATGAATACCTGAAAAAGAACGATATAGATTATTTTCTTAACTGACATACCCGCTGACTGCATAGCGACAAATTCCATATCTGAAGCCATAGATCCCAGAGATAAAAGTGTGCCTATCAAGACTGCATACGGAAACATAATTTGTATGCTTCTTGGGATGCTCAATATAATATACTCAACAATACTCATCAAATCATAATCACCCTCGTCAAGATATTTGAGTTCAGCGGTAAACGAAAAAAATATTTCAATTGATATCAAAACAACTAAGCTTATAAAAAGCCCGTGTAAAAATCTTTTCAATAAATATAAATATATAATCACTTCGCTACGCCTCTTATAGTTGTCATATCTCTCTTATACAAGAAAAGAACAAGGAAAAATGCCAGCACATGTATCCACCACATACCAAGGAATGCTGGGGTATGATTCAGTAAGTATAGTTTTTCTGTTATCGAAATAAGGATAAAGTAAGTAAAATAAATCAATGAAGCAAGAAAGATTTTATTATATCTCCCCTGTCTAGGTGGAGTATGGCTTAGAGGAAAGGCAACAAATCCTAAAAGTAATGTTGCAAAAGGTAAAAGTAGTCTTGATTGTAATTCTGCTGACGCCTCTCTAGTATTATCGAGAAATAACTCTATATTGCCTTTGGCATCGTATTTTCTGTTCAAAAATTTAGGAATATCTTGTCCAAGCTGAACTCCGTGCTCTTTATATTCAGTCCTTCTTGTAGAAATATATGTAGGTGGGATAATTTCGCTTATAACTCCATCTTCAAGAAGGATATACTTCCTATTTTGTTCATCTAAAATGTATTTAGCAGAATGAGAGTTTTCTATCGCCTCCGCTCTATTCCCGTTTGAACTAAAAAATATATTATTGAGTTTTCCTTGATTATATTTTTCAACAAAAAATGTTGCATTCCCACTCTGTGATGATGTAAATCTTCCAGGATTTATTTCTTCAATCCTCTCTTCTGTATTAAGTTTATGTTCAATTTTGTATCTGTACTCTGTCGCTGATGGAGTTATATATAATGAAAAAAAAGCAACTACTAATGACGCAGGTATAACTACTTTCGATAAGATTTTACCAAAATCGAAAGGTGATTGCCCAGAAGAGGAAATTACCGCCATTTCATTTCCACTATAAAGTCTTCCAAAAGACAAGACTATTCCGAGAAATAAGCTTATAGGTATAAGGTAAATAGAATACTGGGTTATTTTAATCACTATCAAGGGGAAAAGCAAATATGAAGGGAAATTACCAATAGACGCCTCCTCTATTAACCTTAGCATAGTATTCGCAGTCAAAATTATAAGAAAAATAGCTAATACCGAAAATGACGTTTTAGTAATCTCTAAAATAAGATATTTATGAAGAATTCTCATTATTTATGTATCTAATTCTAACAAGATTTTAAAAAAATGTTAATCTAGTGTATGCTAAATGATTTTGAGAGACGAAATTATGAATTTCAAATATGCAACTAATACGTCAAATATTGATGAGCCTGATGTTCATCTTATAGGGGTTTTTTCAGATCTTAAAATTGACGAAAAGAATAATTTCTTATCGAGAAATTCATTGAGTAAAATTCGAAATGTTATGAAAAAATGCAATTTCTCAGGAAATATAGGAGATCATAGAACATTTGACAATACTGGCTCACAGATTCAAATAATACTATTTGGTCTTGGGGAAAAGAGAAAATTTGGCCCGGTTATTTTAAAAAATGTATTAACGTCGATAACAAAAAAAATTCTGAAGACCAATATGCAGTCCTTATCGATAAATGTTGATAATTTAATTGAAAGGAAGTCTGAGGAATCTTCTCTCGAACTAATAATTACCACAATGCATGCTTCCAAGTATAAATATAACTATAAATCTAAACCGGATACATATAAGTTAAAAATTTGTAATATAATTTCCAAAATTAAATTAACTTCATCAAAGTTTTCACAGATATTGAAAACCTCAAAATCTATTTCAAATGGTATTAGCCTAGCTAAAGAACTTGGCAATACACCACCCAATATTTGCAATCCAACTTTTTTGGCAAATACTGTCAAAAAACTTAAAAAGGAGTTTCCCTCACTTAAAATAAAAATTCTAGAAGAAGCTGAAATGAAAAAACATGGGATGGGAGCGTTTTTATCTGTATCCAGAGGAAGTAAACAACCAGGAAAAATCGTTATCATGGAACATACTCCAGTGAAATCAAAAAAACCAATTGCAATAGTTGGGAAAGGCATTACTTTCGATACAGGCGGAATCTCTCTTAAGCCTTCTCCTAATATGGATGAAATGAAATATGATATGTCTGGTGCTGGAACAGTTATTGGCGTAATGAGAGCATGTGTAGAAATGAGAGTAAAAACAAATGTGATTGGTGTAATTACTTGTGCTGAAAATATGCCAGGTAGTCAAGCTAGTAGGCCTGGTGATGTAGTCAAAACAATGTCAGGTATTACTGTTGAAATATTGAATACTGATGCTGAAGGTAGACTAGTTTTATGTGATGCAATTACATACACAAAAAAATATAAACCAAGATATTTAATCGATATGGCAACTCTCACTGGAGCATGTCTAGTAGGCTTAGGTAAGTATCCTAGTGGTTTATTCAGTAATGATGAGCAATTAGCTGATATGATTAAAAAATCTGCCGACAAAACTGGTGATAGAGTCTGGCAATTACCACTTTATGACGATTATTTTGATGAACTAAAAACAAATTTTGCGGATATTCAAAATATTGGCGGAAGATACGGCGGGGCAATTACTGCAGCTGCTTTTTTAGCTAAGTTTACTGATGATATAAAATGGGCTCACTTAGATATTGCTGGGACAGCATGGGATGTTGGAATAAATAAAGGATCAACAGGGAGACCAGTCAGTCTAATAATAGATTTCATTAGATCAAATTAACAAATTGATAAACAAAATTCATTTTTTCAACCTCCAAGATTCCGAAGATACTACAAAGTCCATATGTAAGATTATAAAAAAATACTATAAGCAGAACCTAAAAATAGCCGTTAATACAGAGAAAAAAGATCTTTTGGAGATTATAGATGAAAGATTGTGGACTTTCGAGCAAACGAGTTTTGTTCCTCATTGCAGATATGATGAAATTGATGAGAATTGTAATGTAGTGATTTTTAACGGTGAAGTTATGAAATTGAGTGAGTTTGATGTCATTTTAAATCTCACAAATAATTACTTAGATGATACTGGGGATGATAAAATATATATAGAGTTAGTAACATCTGATGAAGAACAAAAAAAATTGGCGAGAAAGAAATATAAATACTATCAAAAGATGGATATTGATATTTCATACGAGAACTTATAATGGATGTTAAATACTCCCCAAAAGATATTGAAAATTCGATCTATAAAAAGTGGGAGAATAATGATTGCTTCTCTCCAAAAAACCTAAAAACTAATTATTCAATTGTATTGCCACCTCCAAACGTAACGGGGACATTACATATGGGTCATGCATTTCAACACACTATTATTGATATCTTGATTAGATATAATCGTATGTTAGGCAAAAGTGTATTATGGCAACCTGGGACAGACCATGCTGGTATCGCTACCCAATTAGTAGTTGAAAATAATCTCAAGAGAGAAAATCTTACCAGATATGATATTGGCAGGGAAAAACTGATTGATGAAATATGGAAGTGGAAAGAGCAATCTGGTAATACTATTATCAATCAAACTAAACGTCTTGGCTCATCTGCTGATTGGACTAGAAATAGATTTACTATGGATGAGGGCCTGAGTAGAGCAGTTAAAGATGTTTTTATAAAACTTTATGAGGAAAAGACAATATATAGAGGTAAAAGACTAATTAATTGGGATATTAAATTACAATCTGCAATTTCAGATTTAGAGGTAACAAACATTGAAAAAAATGGAAAATTATATTATTTGAAATATCCTATTACTAATACAAATCAATTCGTTATCGTAGCAACAACGAGACCTGAGACATTATTTGGTGATGTAGCTATATGTATTAATCCAAATGATAAAAGATATCAAAACATTATCAAAAAAACTGTAACAATTCCCATAATAAACCGGAGTATTCCCATTATCACCGATGAATCAATTGATGAAGACTTTGGAACAGGTTGCGTAAAAATTACTCCAGGACACGACTTTAATGATTATGAGCTGGGTAAAAAACATGGCCTAGAAATAATTAATATTTTAAATAAAGACGGGACGCTTAATGAAAATGTTTCAGAAAAATTTCAAGGTAAAAATATCCATTCGTCTAGAGAATCAATAGTTGATTATCTAAAAGGACTTAATCTTATTGATAAAATAGAGGATTACAAGACAACAATACCGATTGGAGAGAGATCGGGTGAAACAGTTGAACCTCTTATTACAAATCAGTGGTTTATGAGAATGAAAAATTTAGTCAAACCAGCTATCACTGCAGTTGAGAATTCCTCAACAAAAGTCATACCAAAAAACTGGGAAAAAATTTATTTTAATTGGTTAAATAATATAGAAGACTGGTGTATTAGTAGACAAATTTGGTGGGGCCATCGAATACCGGCGTGGTATGACAATGAGGGTAAAGTTTATGTCGGAAATGATGAGAGTGATGTAAGGAAAAAATATAATCTTGATAAGACAAGTATCTTAAAACAAGATAATGATGTTCTAGATACATGGTTCTCTTCTTCACTTTGGCCATTTACAACACTAGGGTGGCCTGAAGAGACTAATGAACTTAAAAAATATTACCCGACTAGTGTATTAGTTACAGGGTTTGACATTATCTTTTTTTGGGTTGCAAGAATGATGATGATGGGATTGAAATTTATGAATAAAGTGCCATTCAAATCAATCTATATTCATGGCTTGGTCAGAGACTCAGAGGGGAAAAAAATGTCTAAGTCAATCGGAAATGTTATAGATCCAATTGATATAATAGATGGCATAAAGCTAAATGATTTAATTGAGAAAAGAACAGTCGGTCTTGTTCAGCCTAAACTAAAAAAACAAATAGAGCAAAAGACTTTGAGTGAGTTTCCAAATGGTATTCAATCTTATGGTGCAGATGCTTTGAGATTTTGTTTCTGTGCACTTGCATCAACGGGTAGAGATATAAATTTCGATCTTCAAAGAATAGAGGGATATAGAAATTTTTGTAACAAATTATGGAATGCATCAAGATTTGTCTTTATTACGACTAAAGAACAAAAATACGATTCTAAAATAGCATTTGACGATTTATCTGATTATGAGAAATTTTTAATGATAAAAATAGATGATTTAGTTACTGATTATAAAAAACAGTGCTCCAATTATCGTTTTGATCTAATGGCGTCTGGATTATATTCGTTTATTTGGTATGAATATTGTGACTGGTTTCTTGAAATAGCAAAGAACTCAGACAACAAGGATAAGACAAACAATTTTCTTGTTTATACACTAAAAATTATACTTAAGCTCTGCCATCCAATTATACCGTATATATCTGAAGAAATTTGGTCTGAGTTACACAAAAAAAATTATACAAGTCAACCAATTTTGATGAATTCAAAATTTCCTTCACAGCAAAAGGTTTTCCATGACAATAATCTGATTCAAGGTATATTAACAGTCAAAGAGATAATTAATGGAATCAGAAAAACAAGAAGTGATTTAAATATTCACCCAAAAAGTATCTTGATTATTACGATCTTCGCTGAAGATAATGATTTAATTAAAACTATTGATAAAAATCAAAAATTAATTATGAATTTAGCTAAAGTTTCAAAGATAAATATTAGTCAAAACAATGATACTATTTCTGATGCAGCAACTATTACATTGAAGAATATTAAAATATTTATTCACACAGATAACTCTATTGATAAAAAGTCCCAAAGAGATAGGCTTAAAAAAAGATTAGCTGAGTTAAATGAAGGTCTCAAGAAAATTAATTCAAAGCTTCAAAACAAGAATTTCATTGAGAGGGCGCCATCAGATATTATTAAAGAGAATACAATAAAAAGAGAAAATTTGACGGAAGAAATTCAATCAATAAACAACTTACTAGAATCATTATCGAATTAGACCGTACAATCTTTCCATGGTTAGTCTAAACGAACTAAGATCTCCAGAAATAATCGCTCTAACATCATCCGCAAGCTGACGATAATTTGAGGTTTCTTTTCCAATCAAAACAATGTTATCTTTTTGTTCCGCGGTTTCTTTAATGGTTTTTATTTCATGTGTTTTACGTGCAATATCTCTCGGTAGATTCAGAGCAATGACCATAGCTCTAGCTTTGACTTTATTAGCCATAAAGATAAGTTCATCATGGGGAACTCCATTCCCAACATACGTAACGTCCCAACCAATATTCTGAGCAACTATTATATGCATCATGGTATCTAGATTTTCATACTCTGATGTTAGAGAACCTATTATCATTTTTGGCCCATCATCTTTAGCAGAGCGAAGAGTCACTGATAAATTAGACAGACAGTTTCTTATACATAATTTGGCAAATTTTTCTTGAATATATCTCAGAGACCCTCTAGCACACTCGTCATTAATGTGCGCATGAAGTGGTTTTAAAAATTCTAACATAAAGTCAGTTGTACTCAGCATTGCTACTCCGTTCGATAGTGCTGTACTTAATCTGCTTGAATCCATTTCATTAATCGCATTGATTGACTCATCAAATAACTCCATTACAGTTCCCGTGCTTGGCCTCGCATAAGATCTTGCGCTATTAGATTCGTCACCCATCACGAGTTCAAAGAGATCATCATAAGATAAGCTAGCAATATCACCAATCCGTCTACCCGCATTGATTGCTCGCTTTAACAATGTAAGTTTTTCAATATCTGCGTCTGTGTAAAGTCGTCTATTCGTATCAGTGCGATTCGATACAACCGCACCATAGCGTCTCTCCCAAGCTCTTATTACATCTGAACTTATTCCCGTTCTTCTTCCAACAACTTGAATCAAATGTCGAGGTTTTTTGTATATATTATCTTTCAATTGCGGTACTTTCACCTAAATACACCATTCTGTCCAACATAACTGTCATTATTTTGATAGATTACAGCTTTTTTGTCAACTCTTTGTTCAGTATTTACAAAACAAATCCACATAATTGATGAAATATATCACTTTTGTCCAATATTTGCATTGACAAAGTATATTTGTTCAACTATTGTTAATAACAGGATATTGACACACTGTCATATCTCCACCCCTTTATACTAAAGGCCGATTCTTACCCCCTTCGGCCTTTTTTTTTAGACAGAGCGTTTCCAACCTTTAGGTCGCCAAGAAGGTGAAATTACGTCTGGCGAACTAGTTTTCCCCAGTAACCTCGCTGGCCCAATAACGGAATCAGGATATTTTAAATTGATTTGATCAATTACGTTGTCAATGACCCTATTATTAAATACATCTTTCTTGCCAAAGATATCAACCTGCAAATTAATTGGTTGAGGATTAATAGCTGTAACCTGAACCTGATTGATACCCAGAGTAAGATTAATTTTACATATTAAATTCTCTGCTAAACCATAAATGTCAGATCCATTATTCGTGAAATAGGATAACTGGAACTTTCGTACATGCCAACCCTCCCATGTTTTGTATCCTATAAAAAATTTATCACTTTCATAAGCATTAATCCTCATGCGTTTTGCTACTTTTTCGCACATATGCCTAAATATTTTTTTTATCAAATGCACATCCTTTAATCCTGGAATTGTAACTTTGCCATGCCCGAATGATTGAGGAGGCTTGCTTTCAATTTTTAATGCATCATAATCTAATCCTTGAGCCATAAGCCATATTTTTCTACCGACATTACCGTATCTATTTCCCAGTATACTGATAGGTATTTTTTTCATATCATTACAAAAAAAAACATTATGCTTATTTAAAAATTTTTGGATACCTTTTGAAACTCCACACAAATCTGTTATTAAGCGATTTTCTAAAAATAAACAGCTTTGTGTAGGGTCAATTAATGTTATTCCGTCAGGCTTTTTAAGCTTTGCTGCAAATTTCGCCATTGCCTTGTTGTTTGATATGCCAATTGAGCATGAAAGATTAATATTTTCGTGTATTTGGTCTTTAACCAAGCATGCTACTTCTATTGGAGAATTATAGATCTTTTTACAATGTGTTAAATCTATAAACGCTTCATCAACAGAGAAAATTTCTATATCAGGCGATATATTATGAAGTATTTCCATGATTTGACTAGAAATAGCTGCATATTTTTTTGGATTGGAGGGTTTTCGAATTAATTTAGGGCACATAATTTTGGCTTCAGAAAATTTCATTCCAGTCTTGATACCAAAAGCTCTTGCCTCATACGAACAAGTTATTATACATGACCCATGTTTACCATTAGTGACCGCAATAGGTTTGCCACGTAGCTCAATATCATCTCTTTGCTCAATAGAAGCAAAGAATGCATTCATATCTACATGCAAAATTACTTTTTTCCAATTATCCATATAGTTTGAAATCTAATAAACTCTTATTTGTCCGATAATTACGCCCTGTATAGATATTCGAGAGATATTATAAGGTTTAGATGAAAGATTTTTATTTGCTGGTATTAATTTGACGGTTTCTGGATTAATCTGCTTGACATATTTTAATGTTACATCTTGATTGTCAATTAAAATGACCATGATTTTTGATGCTATAGGTTTATTTTGTTTTTCCACAATTACCCAATCTCCATCGTTTATTCCAGCTTCAATCATTGAATCTCCTTGAACTTTCAACGCAAAACATTTTTCATTTGAAAATATATGATCTAATTCGATAATGTCTTTATCAGAAACTGCATCAATTGGATTACCAGCAACAATCTTTCCAAAACTTTTTATCCTCAAACCATTAGAAATTCTTTTTTGATTAATGATATTGCCTCTATGTTTATGAGGTAGTTTTTTAATTTTGTTCTCTTTAATCAAAGCATCTACATATCTGTGCGCAACACCCTTTGATTTAATACCTATTCCTTTAGCAATTTGTCGCAACAGAGGTGGTTCACCAAATTTTTTGCAGTATTTAGTGATAAAATCGTAAGTTTGCTGCTCTTTCTTTGTAAGCATAAAGTTCTCGTAAAGTTCTCATTTTAGACTTTTTGACAGAAAACTGCAATCTTATTAGTAAATTAATTAAATTCTTCTACTTTATCTGCAAATCTGGAAAATTGAAAAAATATGAGGTTTTTTACTCCCACTCTATGGTACCAGGAGGCTTGCTTGTAATATCATAGACTACTCTTGCTACTTTAGGGACCTCATTGACTATTCTTGAAGATATTTGATTGAGAATTTTGTAAGGTATTTCAGAAATATCAGCAGTCATAAAGTCATTCGTTTTTACGGCTCTTATCGCAACTACATAATTATATTTCCTTTGATCACCCATTACACCAACAGACTTTATTGGCAAGAAAACAGATAACGCTTGGCTTATTCTGTTATATAAATTTGCATTTTTTATTTCTTCAATAAAAATATGATCCACTTCCTGCAATATATTTATTTTCTCTTTTGAAACTTCACCTAAAATCCTTACAGCTAACCCAGGGCCTGGGAAAGGGTGTCTGTCCAAAAGCAATTGTGCTATTGACAACTCTCTACCGATTTTTCTAACTTCATCTTTGAATAATTTTCTTATTGGTTCTATGAGTATAAAATTAAATTTTTTTGGTAAACCGCCAACATTATGATGTGATTTGATTACGTCAGATTTTGAGCTAGAAGACGATGATTCTATAACATCAGGATATATAGTCCCTTGAGCAAGATATTTAATGTTTTTAAGTTTCTTGGATTCTTCTTCAAAAGTTCTAATAAAAGTCTCTCCTATGATTTTTCTCTTCTTTTCGGGATTAGTGACGTGTTTGAGATTTTTTAGAAACTTTTTTTTAGCATCTACTGTTATAAGATTTAGCTTGAGACCTTTTTTTATATTTTTTTCCACATCCTGAACTTCATTTTTTCTAAGCAATCCTGTATCGATAAACATACAACATAAATTTTTTCCAATCGCTTTTTTGATAAGAGAGGCTACAACCGTTGAATCTACTCCTCCAGATAATGCTAATAATACTCTATCATTATTTACAATAGCCTTTATCTCAGAAATTATTTCCTCGATTTTGTTTTTTGTTGTCCAGCTTTTCGAACATCCACATATATTTTTGCAAAAATTAATCAGTATTTGTTTACCATTAGTAGTGTGTGTTACTTCTGGATGAAATTGTAAGGCATAAATTTTCTTCTTTTCGTTGGAGAAGCCTGATATCTCACTATTAGTGGAACTTCCTAACGATTGAAAGTTCCGAGGGAGTTTTGTTACTTTATCAGCATGACTCATCCATACCTTAAATTTTTTAGAAATTTTCTTTCCTAAAAATAATTTAGATTTTCCTATTCTAGTAAAAATTGATGATCCGAATTCCTGTTTTTTAGATTTTGTTATTTTCCCACCAAAAGTAGCAGCAATTAATTGCATCCCATAGCAAATACCTAATATTGGTATTTGAGATATGAGTATACTCTTTGAGATTTTTAAATTATTCTTGCCTGTTAATGATTCTGGGCCACCAGATAAAATAATCCCTTTGGGATTTATTTGTTTGAGTTTTTTGAGAGTTATTCTATTATCATGAATTATGCTGTATACGCCACACTCTCTTATTCTTCTAGCGATTAGCTGAGTGTATTGGGATCCAAAATCTATTATAAGAATAGTATCAATCTTTGATTTCAAATCATCACCTTGGTTGATAATTTGGAGGCTCTTTGACTATGTCTACGTCATGAATATGACTTTCTTGTTTTGCAGATGTGCTAATTTTAATAAAAGTTGTGTCTTTCTTCATCTTTTCTATATCTTTACAACCAACATATCCCATACTTGATTTAAGTCCACCAATTAATTGATGCAGAATTGTTTTCATTGTGCCCTTATATGGTACTCTCCCTTCTATGCCCTCTGGCACCAATTTAGATGCTACTAACTCTCCATCTTGATTATAGCGATCTCTTGACCCCTTTTGCATAGCGCCTATTGAGCCCATCCCTCTGTATGATTTATATGTTCTTCCCTCATACATCTCGACATCACCTGGGGATTCATCTGTTCCAGCTAGTAATCCACCCAACATGACACAGTCTGCACCAGCCGCTATTGCCTTTGCAATATCTCCTGAGTATCTGATGCCGCCGTCTGCTATAAGAGGTGTTTTAGATTGCTTGGCTTCTCGAGATACATTTATTATTGCAGTTAATTGTGGAACGCCGACACCAGCTACAATACGTGTTGTACATATGGAGCCTGGGCCTATACCAACCTTAAGAGCATCTGCACCTGCCTTGATTAAATCTTTTGCTGCCTCTTCAGTAGCAATATTACCCACAATTATCTGTTGTTTAGGATATTTACTCTTCAGGTTTTTAAGCATATTGATGACTAATTTTGAATGCCCATGAGCTGTATCAATTACAAGTACATCGACACCTTGTGCTATTAATGCTTCGGCACGTTTTACAGACTCTTCATTAGTTCCAATAGCACCACCAACTATTAACCTACCCCTACTATCTTTAGATGCATTAGGGAAAGTTGTGGCCTTCTGAATATCCTTAAATGTAATCATTCCTTTCAATTCAAACTTTTTATTAACTATCAATAATTTTTCAATTCTATTCTCTTTGAGTGCCGATATTACCTCATCTTTAGTATAATTCTCTGAAACGGTAATTAGTCTATTTTTAGGAGTCATGATTTTTGTAATCTTCTGATTGAAGTTGTCAACAAACCTTAAGTCTCTGTTTGTGACTATCCCAACAAGTTTATTTTTATCTACAACTGGTACACCAGATATTCTATATTTCTTGGTAATTTCATTGATTTCACTCACAGTCATATTTGACGTTGCTGTCACTGGATCACTAATTACACCACTCTCATATTTTTTCACAATTCTGACTTGTCTTGCTTGTTCATCAACCGTCATGTTCTTATGAATAATCCCAATTCCTCCTTCGCTGGCTAGTGAAATAGCCATGTCTGCTTCAGTAACAGTATCCATAGCTGCAGACAGTATTGGGACTTTCAACTTAATTTTTTTAGTCAAATTTGAGGCTAATTCAACATCTGATGGTAATATCTCAGAGTATTGGGGTACTAGTAACACATCATCATAAGCAATGCCTTGTTCTAGGGGATTAAGGTAATTCGATTTAGTAGAATTTTTAAGCTTTACCATTCTATATTGTACACATTAAAGTTATTATATAAAACAAAATTATTTTAAATATATGACCAAAATCTATACTATTCGTGAAATCAATAACCAAATAGCCTCAACAATACATCAGGTGTTTCCTCAATCAATATTGTTAAAGGGAGAAATGCAAAGACCGAGTCGATATGCAAATAATAGCCAATACTGCGATATAGTTGAAAAAAGTGATTCTAGACAATACAAAATTACAGGTGTCATACTAGGCTGGGAAAATAATAATGACATAGATTTAAATGAATTTAGAAATCAGGAAGTAATTATAACGGGTTACATAGATTTTTATGAAAATACAGGTAATCTACAACTCAAAATATTAAATGTTGAGAGGTTTGGTGAAGGTGCTTTAAAACAGAAAATCGAAGAATTAAAGAAAAAATTGGCTGGAGAAGGTATTTTCAATAATGTAAGAGATATTGTAAGATTCCCGAACAACATCGGAGTAATTACATCTGAACAAGGAGCAGTGATTCATGATGTCCAAGTAGCTATTGACAGACGCTACCCTATTTCAGATATTATTTTATACCCAACCACTGTTCAAGGTGATAATGCTTCGAAAAATATCATTAAAAGAATAAGAGAAGCTAATTCTGACGATTTAGTAGATGTTATCCTGATTGTAAGAGGTGGAGGTTCATTCTTTGATTTATTACCATTTAACGATGAATTATTAATCCGAGAAATTTATAATTCGAAAATCCCCATTGTTACAGGTATAGGGCATGAGCCAGATATTACGCTTGCAGATTACGCGGCTGATAAAGCTATGCCTACTCCCACTGCAGCCGCTGAGTTTGTAACACCAGACAAAAATGAAATACTCACACTAATAAATAGTACAACTACAGAAATATCTATAAGAGTACAAGATTATATTCAATTTCTCACTACAAAAATTAAGCATCTATCAGATATGCTTCATAAGGTTAGCCCAAAAGAGAAAATAGCTAACGGATCAAAAGAGAGATTACGAATAGAAAAATTAATTAATGACGTTGTAAAAAAACTGTTATCAGATAACACAAAAGAGCAAAACCTATCAGAATCAAGACTGCAATCGACTAGATTTATTATAAACAAATTTTTCAAATTACGTGAAAATCAATTAAAGTTAAACACAAGAAGCCTCACAGAAAAGAGAGATAGGTTTTTATCAGAAAAACGTAAAGATTTTTCTACCTTATTATCAAATATAAAATCATTTGACCCAAAACTTAATCTTAGAAGGGGTTTTAGCATAATAAGATCAAAAAATAACGAAGTAATAAAAAAAATCTCGTCACTTAAGACAAAAAATGTGAAAAGCATCGAGCTTTCTGATGGGTCTGTAAAAGTGAAAAAAATAGAAATTGAATAAAAAAATTCTTGCTATCAACCGTCCATAGATGCAGAATAGTTTATTAGTTTAAATTATGAATAACGATCTTTCCAAATTTCTCAAGTTTAAGCCTTACAAACCTTCAAAAGGTGAAGAATACATGAGCCCTAAACAAATCGATCATTTTAAAAAAATACTTCTAGATTGGAAAAATCTACTGATGAGAGAGGCTGATAAAACGGTCGAGCATATGAAAAAAGATTCCACAAAGTTACCAGACCCTAATGATGCTGCTACTCAAGAAGAGGAGTTTCGACTAGAATTAAGGACTAGGGACAGAGAAAGAAAACTTATCTTAAAAATAGATCAAGCTTTACAAAGGGTTGACGATGGTTTATATGGGTATTGTGAAGATACGGGTGAGCCTATTGGTATAAAAAGATTAGAGGCGAGACCTATTGCAACACTTTGTATCGAAGCTCAAGAACGTCATGAGCGCCTTGAGAAATCTCAAGTAGATTAAAATGTATAATGAAAGATATTGAATCTGCCCTAATAGAAGAAAGGCTTTATAGACCAACCAAAAAATTTCAAGAAAATTGTAACATAACTGCTGAACAGGCAATAAAACAACATGCTGACTATAAATTTAACCCAGAATCTTTTTGGAAAGGTTTGGCTAATCAATTTATAGAGTGGGACAAACCATTTACAAAGATTTGCTCTGGGAGTCGACCATTCTTCAAATGGTTTGAAGATGGAGAACTCAATGTGTCAAAAAATTGTGTTGACAGGCATATAAAAAACACGAATAACGCAATAATTCATATTTCAGAAAGTGGTAAGAAAGAAAATATTTCATATAAAAAATTGTATGAAAAAGTTAATCGATTTTCATGGTCTCTCAAAAAAATGAAATTAAAGGAAGGAGATAGAGTAATCATATATATGCCAACAATACCAGAATCAATTATAGCAATGCTTGCTTGTGCTAGATTGGGTATAATTCATTCCGTGGTATTTGCTGGATTCTCATCAGAATCCTTAAAGGATAGAATCATCGATTGTAACGCAAAAGCTGTGATAACAGTAGACGGATTTAAAAGATCTGGGAAATTAATTGAGAGTAAAAAAGTTGTAGATGAAGCTATTGAGGCTGGTTGTGAATGCGTCAAGGCAGTTTTAATATTTAATAATCTGAATCTAAAGATAAGTAAGAATAAAATAGACTTTACTTGGGATGAGATAGCACCTAGAGAATCTGTTGTTGTGGACCCTCTATCAATGAATGCAGAGGCGCTTCTGTTCATATTGTACACCTCCGGATCAACTGGAAAGCCAAAAGGAATTATGCATAGCTCAGCAGGTTACTTGTTAAATTGTTCTTTAACAAGCAGGTGGGTTTTTGATTTAAAAGAAAATGATATTTTTTGGTGTACTGCAGATATTGGCTGGGTAACTGGTCATAGTTATGTAGTATATGGTCCACTATCTCTTGGTGCCACGGTACTAATTTATGATGGCGCTCCAACTTACCCAGATAAAAATCGTTTTTGGAAAATCATAGAAGAAAATAAAGTTACAGTTTTTTATACAGCTCCTACTGCAATCAGAACTTTAATGAAAGTAGGCGAAGATTCACCAAGATCCTTCAAATTAGATTCATTAAGATTACTTGGAACTGTTGGTGAACCAATAAATCCTAAAGCATGGGTTTGGTACCATAAAATGATAGGATTAGGAAACTGTCCTATAGTCGATACATGGTGGCAAACAGAGACAGGAGCAAATATGATTGCTCCTTTACCAGGTATCTCAGACCTAGCACCTGGTACTTGCACAAAACCACTGCCGGGTATAGAAACAGCTATTATGGATACTAATGGCGATGAAATTACTAACGCAAATATCGGTGGAGATCTTGTAATTAAAAATCCTTGGCCCTCTATGCTAAGAGGGATATGGAACGATGAGAATAGATATAAGCAGACTTATTGGTCTAAGTACAATGGTAAATATTATATTACAGGAGACACTGCAAGATACGATGATAAGGGAAACATTTGGATAATGGGTAGATCCGATGACGTTGTTAACATATCAGGTCATCGTCTTGGCACAATGGAAGTTGAGTCTGCATTAGTAGCTCATATCAATGTTGCAGAGGCTGCAGTCGTGAGTTATAAACATGAGATAAAAGGTGAAGCTATACACGCATTTGTATCTCTTAAACAAAATACTAAAAAGTTAGATAATTCAAAATATGCTGATGAATTAAGACAATGGGTTAAGAAAAAAATCGGGTCTATAGCCGTCCCAGAGAGGATTTCTTTTTCAGATATGTTACCAAAAACAAGATCCGGAAAAATCATGCGAAGACTATTAAGGAACTTAGCTAGAGGTGAGGAAATTTCTGGCGATACATCTACTTTAGAAAATGAGAGTGTTATAGCACAACTCAGAGAGATTCTATAGACAGATTTAGTTATTAAGGTCCTTCATGGTTAATTTAACCCTTCCTTGTTTGTCAACCTCCAAAACTTTCACTTTTACTTGGTCTCCTTCTGTAAGAACATCTGCAACATTGTTAACACGTTTTTGGCTAATCTGAGATATATGAACTAAACCATCCTGATTTGGTGTAATACTTACAAATGCGCCAAAGTCCATTATCTTAACCACCTTACCCTCATATATCTTGTCTACTTGAGGGCCTTGTGTAATTTCTTCAATCATTTCTTTAGCACTGTTACTTATTGTCTCATCTGTGGCTGCTATTTTGATGACACCGTCGTCATTTATATCAATCACAGCGCCTGTTTGTTCTACAATTGATTTAATCGTTGAACCTCCTTTTCCAATAACGGCTGCTATTTTGGATTGATCGACTTTGATTGTTGTATATCTAGGTGCGTATTGAGAAGTCTCTGATCTAGGACTACTTAACACTTTAGCCATTTCACTAAGAATATGGAGGCGTGCCTCTTTAGCTTGTTCAAGAGCTACAGACATTATTTCAGAGGTGATACCGTCTACTTTAATATCCATCTGTAATGCATTGATTCCCTCTTGTGTTCCCGCCACTTTGAAATCCATATCTCCAAGGTGATCCTCATCACCAAGTATGTCTGTTAACACAACAAAATTGTCATTTTCTTTTACTAATCCCATGGCTATGCCTGCTACAGGAGCCGATAAAGGAACACCTGCATCCATCATTGCTAAACTTGAACCACACACTGAAGCCATCGAGCTAGAACCATTTGATTCCATTATTTCAGAGACTACTCTTATGGTGTATGGGAAAGTATCTGTTGTTGGCACAACTGCCTTAACGCCCCTTTTTGCAAGTTTACCATGACCAATCTCTCTACGTTTTGGAGACCCTGTAAAACCAATTTCACCTACAGAATACGGAGGGAAGTTATAATGAAATATAAATGGTTCGTCTACCTTTCCATTTAAAGAATCTATCATTTGAGCATCTTTTTCAGTTCCCAGTGTTGTTGCAACAAGTGCTTGCGTCTCACCTCGTGTGAATAATGCAGAACCATGCGCTCTCGGAAGTACTCCAACTTTTACGTCGATTGGTCTAACAGTTTTTGTGTCCCGACCATCAATTCTGGGATTACCATTAATAATTTTTGTTCTTACAACACTTTTTTGAGATTTTTCAAAGAACTTTAATACACTTTCTGTATTATCCTCATCTTCGTTAACCTCTGATTGCAGGATTTCCTCTTTAAGTAAATTAAGTTTTTCGTTACGATCTTGTTTTTTTGTAATTTCATAAGCAGAAGATATTCTATCTTTATACTTATTGAAGAATTCATTATATGAATTTTCATCAAATGGAGTAGGTTCCCAGTCGACTTTATTAATCTCCACATCATTAGACAGCTCATTAATTGCTGATATAATTGGTTTCATTTCTTTGTGTCCAAAATTTACAGCTCCAAGCATGATTTCTTCAGATAACCCCTTTGCCTCTGACTCCACCATCATGACGGCATTCTCAGTTCCAGCTACAGTTAAATCAAGTTGCGATGTTTTTAACATGTCATTTGGTGGATTTAGAACATAGTTTGTTCCATCATAGCCAACTTTTACTGCCCCAAGCGTTCCATTAAATGGCAAACCTGAAAGCTTAACTGCAGCAGATGCTGCAATTAACGCTGGTACTTCAGGATCTACTTGAGGATTGTACGAAAGAAGTGTCAATATTAATTGCACTTCCCTAGTGAAAGACGAATCAAATAATGGCCTTAGAGGTCTGTCAATTAATCTGCTAATGAGCGTCTCATTTTCTGAGGGTCTTCCCTCTCTTTTAAAAAATCCACCAGGTATTTTTCCACCAGCGTAAGTCTTTTCAATATAATTAACCGTTAATGGGAAGAAGTCTCTGTCGCTGTCTGTCTTGTCTGCGACAAGAGTAGCTAATATCATAGTTCCTTCAACATCGACGGTGACTGAACTATCAGCTTGCTTGGCAATTAGCCCAGTTTCAATCAAAACAGATTGATTTCCCAGAGTAAATTTTTTCGACTGAATTTTTATACTTATTTCCTTAAACCAAGTTCTTTAATTAGATTGTTATATTTCAATGCATCTTTATTTTTTAGGTATTTCATCAATGATTTTCTTTTCATAACCATTTTTAAAAGGCCACGTCGTGAATGAGTATCTTTAGAATTATTTGTGAAATGGTCTGCTAAATTATTAATGTTAGCTGTTAGTAATGCAATCTGAACTTCACTAGATCCACAATCAGACTCAGATTTTCCATGTTTTTTTATTATTTCTTCTTTAGCTTTAGCATTTAACGCCATAAACAATCTCCATTAGACGTGTATTCTATCATCTGGTACCTCATATACAAGCCATTATTGGTCATTCCTTAATAATCTTTTAGGTGAAAGGATGCCGTTTACCACCAACCCAATGCCAACTATCTCATTTAAGTCATTTTTAATAATAATTTCCATGTTATCTACTTTTCCTGAGCAATTAATTTTCGAGCCGTTCTTAATGAGGTTTTCCTCATCCCTTGAGATACTAATAGATGGTATATGAGACACCAGAGAATCAATCGAAAAGCAACTTTTTAAACTCGCCTGCATTGATGTAACTTTATCAAGGGGTATCATGTCTTTTTCAGAATAATTACCAACTAATTCTCTTCTTAACTCATTTGTTAGAGTATAAATTTCAAGCTTCTCTCCTATGTCCTCCACGAGTGTTCGAATATATGTTCCTTTGCTACAAACTACTCTAACATTCATAGATTTGTCTACAAAATTAATTAAATCTAATTTATGTATCTTTACTTTTTTAGTAGGTCTATCAACCTCTATTCCTTTTCTAGCCAATTCATATAACCTTCTGCCTTTGATTTTTATTGAGCTATGCATTGGAGGTTTGTGAAAATATTCGCCAAGAAAACTATCTAATATTTTTATAATTTTATCCTTAGAAAGGTGCGGTACTTTTCTCTTATCAGATTGTATTGTCCCCTCATTATCTCCGGTATTACTTCTCACACCAATCCGAATATTTACAATATATTGTTTTCTTGCTTCATCTAAAAATTTCGAGAATTTTGTAGCTTCACCAAATACAATTGGAAGCATACCGGACGCCAGAGGATCTAGTACGCCTACTAAACCTGCTTTTTTAAAAGCGAGCTTTTTCTTTATTATCTGCAAAACATTATTCGATGTAATATTTTTTGGTTTATCAACCAGCAAAATACCATCTTTAATCATCCTGAGATAGCCTCTGCAATAGAGAGTCAATTCTTAGACCTTCTCTCTCTGAATTATCATAAATAAACTTTAATGATGGAAGTCTTTTTAAATGAATTTTCTTTGCAAGAATGCCTCTAATATATCCACTTGCTCTGTTGAGTTCATCCTCGATAGCTAATTGATTATCATCAAGTGATGTGAAATAAACCACTGAATGCCTTAAGTCTCTGGATACTTTGACTGAAGAAATTGTGACTAAACTAGATAAAGTCGGATTGTTTAAATCTTTAATAACCACTTTTGCTATCTCCTTATGAAGAAGATCTTGCACTTTTTCCATTCTAGATGGCATGTTAAATGCTCCTTTTGACCTCAATCTTTTTGAACACTTCTATTTGATCTCCAGCTTTTACATCATTATAATCCTTAATACCAATACCACACTCAGTGCCGCTCTTTACCTCTTTTACATCTTCTTTAAATCTTCTAAGTGATTCAAGTTCACCCTCATAAATAACTATATTATCTCTTAAAACACGTATTGGTTGATCTTTTTGCACGACACCTTCACTTACAATTGATCCAGCAATAGCACCAATTTTAGATGATCTAAATACGTCTTTTACTTCTGCTATGCCGATAATTTCCTCTTTTATATCAGGAGAAAGCAAACCAGAAAGTTGTTGTTTAACATTATCAATCAAATCATAAATAACACTAAAATACTGCAAGTCTTGTTTATTAATCTCAATAATTTTTTTTGCTTTCACGTCAGCTCTTACGTTAAATCCTATGATTTTAGAGTTAGAGCTCAATGCTAGGTTAGCATCAGACTCTGTAATAGCACCAACACCACTGTATATAATTTCAAGACCGACATCGTCATTTTTAATTGTCTGCAAAGTTGATGTGATGGCTTCCGCACTACCTTGTACGTCAGACTTTATAATAAGGTTAATTATTTTCTTCTTTGACTGGTTCTCAGGATTAAAATTGTCGATCGAGAAAGTTTTCTGCTTTGATTGCATTTCTATTTCTTTTTGTTTTGACTCTCTAGCAGAGGCAATTTCTTTAACTTTTTTCTCATCTTTGGTTGAAATAAGCATATCCGCTACATTCGGTGTGCCTGATAACCCTGTAATTACAATAGGTGTGCTTGGACCCGCAGATGTGACTTCTTTATTGAATTCATTGAACATAGCACGGACTCTACCAAATTCTTTTCCAACCAAAATATAGTCTTTTTTATTAAGTGTTCCTGACTGAATAAGAACAGTTGCAACAGGACCTTTGCCTTTATCCAATGAAGATTCAACAACCGTACCTGTTGCTGGCCCAGTTGATGATGCTTTCAACTCCAGAATCTCTGATTGAAGAGAGACTGCCTCTAATAATTGATCTATGCCTTCACCTGTAATAGCTGATACTTTTATACAAATTGTATCTCCGCCCCACTCTTCCGTAACTACATTTTTTTTACTTAGCTCTGTTAACACTTTTTCTGGATCTGCATTTTCCTTATCAATTTTATTAATAGCAACTATTATGGGGACTTTTGCCGATTGAGCATGCTCAATTGCCTCTTCAGTTTGCGGCATTACACCATCATCAGCAGATACTATAAGGACAACTATATCTGTGATTTGAGCGCCCCTCGCTCTCATAGATGAGAATGCTGCATGACCAGGAGTATCTAAGAAAGTTATTTCGTTATTATTTGCCATGACTTTGTACGCGCCAATGTGCTGTGTGATTCCGCCAGCCTCCGAGTTAACAACTTTTGTTTTGCGTATATAATCTAATAAAGATGTTTTTCCATGGTCAACATGCCCCATTATGGTAACGATTGGCGCCCTAGTCTTCATGTCACCAACATTTGTGATTTCAGATTTCAAGGCTCCGTCGTCAATTTCAGAAGCTTTTATCTTTGCTTCATGTCCTAATTCCTCTATTATCAAGATTGAAGTATCTAAATCTAGCTTCTGATTAATTGTCGCCATGACGCCGAGATTCATCATTGTCTTCATAAGATCGGATGATTTCATAGAGATTTTTTGAGCTAATTCTCCCACTGTAACAGAGTCAGATAACTCTATAGTTTTCTTTATAGGTTCAGTAGGTTTTTCAAATTGGTGTTGTGAAATCAATGAAGGGTCAGGCTCAATAGTATTTTTACTTTGTTTATGATTTTTAGATTTTAAATGTAATTCTTTGTTTTCAAATTTCTCTATTTTTTCATCTTTATCAATTTTGTTTTTCTTTTTTATATTTGACACATCCAGTGTTTTTCCTGGTGTTGACGGAATATTCTTTTTCGGTGATTTAGATAAATTACTGTCTTGTACGTTAGAGGAAATATTTTTTTTATTCAAATACTTTTTATTATTAATAGAACTTGTATTTATTATTTTTTTTCTTCTAACTTGTATCGTAACGTTCTTTGAGTTCGGTACATTTTTCGATGCTTTTGTGTTACCGCTTCGATCTTTTAATGATAAACTTTTTTTTGAATCGTTATCTGTCATTTTAGCTCCAATTAATCTTCTTTAAGCCATCTTTTTCTCGCTTCCATTATAATATTGCCTGCTTGTTCTTTTGGTAATTCTATCATGTCTAATAATTCGTCAACAGATAAATCGGCAAGATCATCTTTACAATTAATTTCATGACTATTTAATTTAATTATATCTTCATCACTCAATCCTGATATGTCTGATAATAAGTTATCCTTATCAATTTTACTTTTCTTGAGATCAAGGTTCTCTAGGGCTCTCTTTCTTAGCTCTTCAATTATCTCAGAATCAAATGCTTCGATTGAATTAAATTCATCTATAGAGCAGTACGCTATCTCGCTTATGGTTGTAAAACCCTCGGAAGCCAGTAAATCTGCAACATCACGATCTACATTTAGTTCCTGCATAAATATATCACTAAGTTTAGAGTTTTCCTCTGAAATCTTGGTATCCGCCTCTTCCTTGCTCATAACATTCAAGGTCCAACCAGTCAGTTCACTTGCTAATCTAACGTTTTGACCCCCTCTACCAATTGCTTGAGAAAGCTGCTCTTCAGAAACTGCTATATCCATTGATTTATTTTCTTCATCAACAACGATAGATAAAACCTCTGCTGGAGACATAGCATTAATAACAAACTTTGCAGGGTCTTCATCCCACATAATAATGTCAATACGCTCACCACCTAATTCATTTGAGACGGATTGTACCCGAGAGCCTCGCATACCAACACAAGCTCCGATGGCATCTAGTTTAGGATCATTTGACTTCACTGATATTTTTGCTCTGAGACCTGGATCTCTGGCAGCACCGAGAATCTCAATCAATCCTTGTCCAACTTCTGGCACTTCAAGTTTAAATAACTCTACCAAAAATTCAGGCGCTTTCCTTGTAATGTATAGCTGAGGACCTCTAGTCTCAGACTGTACGTGACTGAGGTATCCCCTCAGACGATCTCCAGGACGAATGACCTCTTTTGAAATTAGGTTTTCTTTTAGAATTACTGCCTCATCAATAGTACCCTTGTCTGGCATACCAAGATCGATGTAGACATTGCCCTTTTCCATCCTTTTAACAATACCAAATATAAGTTGCCCGACTTTTTCAGTATAAAGATCAACTATTCGGCTTCTTTCAGCATCACGGACTTTTTGAACTATAACATTCTTCGCAGTTTGGGCCAGTATCCTTCCAAATTCAATTGATGGTATCTCCTCCTCATAATAATCTTCCAAATTTAAATTATTTTTCTTTACTATTTCTGAGTTAGGTAATAATTGTTGTTCTTCCATTTCAGGCTCAATTTCCTCAACTACCTTCCATCTTCTAAATGTTTTATAATTTCCACTTGCTAAGTCAATTTCAACTCGTGCATCTATATCTTCTTTTTTTTCGAGTCTGTATTTCTTTTTAACTGCGCCGGCAATAGCATGTTCTATTGCGTCTACAATCACTTCTCTACTGACATTTTTTTCGTTAGATACAGTCTCAACAACCATCAAAATTTCTTTATTCATTTTAAACCTTTATATCAATATTTAAATTAGCTTTTTTTATGTTATCAAACTCTAAGGTATATGTTTCATTTCTTGAGGAGACCTCAATAAATCCGTCATCTACACCAATTAGCTTTGCTTTAATATTCTTTACTCCATTTAAAGATTTTTTAAGTTTGATTTGTACTTTTTCACCAACATATTTTTTATAATCAGATAGAGTAAATAACTCTCTATTAATTCCTGGGGAGCTTACCTCAAGGGCAAAATCTTTGTAGTCGGAAAATTTTTCATCGACCTTTAATACATCATTAATTACATTTGAAACGTACGCACAATCATCAACGCTTACCGTTTTTGAGGAATCCACAATAACGGAGATATTTGGAGTACTCTTTGATTGTCTAAGTTTGAGATTGAGAACAAAAAAATCCTTTTTCAACACTAGATTATTGATAGTACTCATAAGCTTTTTCTCTAATTCATTCATTTAAATATACAATAAAATAGCTCCATTAGGAGCTACGGCTTAATTGTATAATAATTTCATTAATTTAAGTAGAGAAATCGACATTTTTTTAGTCAATTAGCGGGGGCAGGATTCGAACCTACGACCTTTGGGTTATGAGCCCAACGAGCTGCCAGACTGCTCCACCCCGCACTGTATAAGAAGTCTATATTTTATGATGAAGATTATCAACCTTTATAGGTTGCCAATAGCAAATGATATTATTGTGCTGAGTAAATTAGGAAATATTCCCAATAGGAATAATGTCAGAACAAAAACATAGGAAATTAGATGATAAAGTGATGGAGAAATGCTTGTATTTTCATCATCAAAGTAAATAACTTTTATAACCCTTAAGTAGTAAAATGAACCTATGACAGTCATTATGACCGCAAATATTGCTAAGACTGTGCTGCCGGATAATACTAACGATTGGATGACATAAAATTTAGCGTAAAAACCAAGCATAGGCGGAATTCCAATCATAGACAGCATTACAATCAAAATCATGACTGCCATTAACGGAAATTTTTGATTTAAACCACCTAAGTCATCTATTTTCTCAAGAGAACTATCACCTATATTTATCTCCGAAATCAACCCAAAAACGGCAGCCGTAAAAAGTGTGTATGTAATTGTATAGAATAGCGCCGCTTCATACCCATTCTCAGGCCCAGTATATATACCTAACAATATAAAACCCACATTTGCAATTGTCGAATACGCTAACATCCTTTTGATGTTAGTCTGAGAAATGGCAATAATATTACCAATAAGAACAGATATCACAGCTAAAATTAAAATCATCTCAGACCAATAGATTTCCAAGCTTGCAAAAATTGAGGATGTTAGCTTAATAAGAATAACAAAAATTGCAACTTTCGGTAATGTGCTGATCATTAATGTCGTGGGTGTTAACGAGCCTTCATAAACATCCGGTATCCACATGTGAAATGGCGCAGCCCCGAATTTAAATGCTATACTTATAAGAATAAAGATAAGAGAAAAAATCAATCCGATTGAATGTGTTGAAAAATCTTGATTGTTAAAGTTCATTGACTCAATTACTGACGATATCTCATCATAGAGAAGTGATCCAGTAATTCCGTATAAAAGCGATATACCAAATAGTAGAAATCCTGACGACATTGCTCCTAGGATATAGTACTTTACAGCTGCCTCAGAAGACCGTACTGAGGTTCTGTTATACGCAATAATCGTATAAAGAGATAAAGATAGCAACTCAATACCTAAATACAATATCAAGAGATGATTAGCTGAAACCATAATCATCATTCCCAATAGTCCAAATATAAGAATTATAAAATATTCTGATTTATATATTTTAAATCTTTGAAGGTACGAGTATGAATAATAAAAAATAATTATTGATAGAAGCACAGTGAAGATTTTAAATAAATTGGTAAAATTTGATATATCATATAATTCATAATTAGATATATTTTTTTGAAACAAAAGTGAAAATAAATATAAGAAAACTATAATTAATGAAATTTGTAAAATGTAATAAGAGATATTTTTTTTTGATTCTTTTAAAAACAAATCGAGAACAATTACGAATGATAAAACAGATAGTATAAATATTTCAGGTAAAAAATAAAATAAATAGCTCATTTAAATCCTATTTAAAATTATACTAATCATATTATTCGATGAAGCATGACTAATATCTAAAATTAAGTTAGGTTGTATACCAAACAATATCACCAATAACATCAGTATAAATAAGCACCAAAACTCATCATACCTAAGATTACTCATTCCCTTTATAGTATCAGTTGAAACTTCCCCAAACAAAACTCTTTTACCAAGCCATAGAGAATAAGCTGCTGCTAGGACTAATGATGTTGATGCAAGTACTGCATATAGCCCATTAACTTCAATACTAGAAATAAGAACCATAAATTCGCCAACAAAACCAGATGTTCCGGGTAAACCTGAATTTGACAGGAGAAAAAACATCATTAGTGCAGAAAAGATTGGCATTACTTGACCTACTCCTGACTGTGTTTCGATAGACCTTGAATGTGTTCTTGAATAAATAATCCCTATGCACATAAATAATCCTGCTGATATAAGTCCATGAGAAATCATCTGCATTATTGAGCCCTGAAGACCGATTAAAATCATTTCTGTATTTGTGTTGTTTGCGGGTACTAAAATATTGAAAGTCAAAAAGATACCAAGGGTGACGAATCCCATATGAGCAACAGATGAATATGCAATTAATTTCTTCATGTCTGTTTGTGCTAAAGCTACGAAGCTTATATAGACTATGGCTATAAGTGATAGTGGCACAATAACGGTATTTAGAAAAATTCCTGCTTCTGGAGTAATCGGTAATAAGAATCTAATCATTCCATATCCTCCAACTTTCAAAAGTACAGCAGCTAAAATAACTGACCCAGATGAAGGTGCCTGCACGTGAGCATCGGGGAGCCAAGTATGCACTGGCCACATTGGTATCTTTATTCCAAATGCAAATAAAAAGGCTAGAAATAGGTAAATTTGTGTTTCTAAATCTAACTTGAGACTATAAAAGTCATGTATAAAAAAACTTTTAGACTCGATTGAAAGGTAAATTAAAGACACAAGCATTAATACTGATCCAACAAGTGTATAAATAAAAAATTTTATTGTTGCATATACTCTGTTGGACCCTCCCCATATACCAATTATTAAAAATAGAGGAATTAACATTGCCTCGAAAAATATGTAAAATAATATACTATCAAAGGCACTAAATACGCCTAATATCAGACCTTCTAGTATAAGAAATAAGGAAATGAACTTGTTATTTTGGGATCTCTCCTCTGTGAAACTAAATAATACGATAAGTAAAGATATGACAGTCGTGAGTAATATAAATACCACCGAAAAACCATCTACAGCTAGATGATAATAAATATTAAGACTGCTTATCCATGTATGTTTCTCTTGAAATTGTAAATCCGATGATGATGTATCAAATATAACTAATAAATAAAAAGATAGTAAAAGAACAAGAATTGAGAAAGAATAACTTATTAGTTTTATTAATTGAGTATAACCCTCTCTGACGAAAAGAAGTATTACTCCACCTAATATTGGAAGCCAAATTAAAAAACTTATGAGTGGGAAAGAGATTTGATTCATTTTAAAAATTATAGAAAAATAAAAGGAGAATTAATAATCCAATAATCATAGTAAAAGCATAATGATAAATATAACCAGTCTGAATCAATCTAAGTGATGATGAAAATATTCTAATTCTATTAGCTATACCATTTACTATAAAATTATCGAGAAATGCAACATCGGTTTTCTTCCAGAGCATATTAGAAAGGTTATTAAAAATCCTCGGAAAAAAAACATCAGATAAATGCGTAAATCCATACTCTCTCTTTACATAAATGATAATACTCTCAAGTTTTTGGGTAACATTTTTAGGAATCTGATAATTTTTATAATATAGAATATAGGATAATATCAATCCAGAAACTAAAGCAAGAAAATTGAATGTCAAGAATGAGTGCAGTGTAAAACTCAGTGAACTTCTAACAAAATCATTATATATAGTTTCCAGTCTTCCTGAATCTGTTATCGATGATTTGAAGAAATCATTGAAAAGAGCAGAATCAAAAAGAGCAAAACCGATTACGATGCTGGGCACTGCAAGACCGAGCAAGGGGATAATTATTACATCACTGTGTTCAATTTGATCAGTTTTCTTGATTTTAAGTTTATTAGGCCCAAAAAAGACTTTAAAAAATATTTTGAATGTATATATAGTAGTGACAAAGATGCCTGAGATAAGAATCGTGTATGTTAAATAATCACCATGAAATTTAAACAAATCTATTATTAAGTCTTTAGAAAAAAATCCAGAAAACATAGGAAACCCAACTAATGATAATGCTCCGACTAGATAGGTATAGTATGTATACGGCATGACTTCTCTCAATCCACCCATCTTTTCAATACTCTGCTCGTGATGACATTTCAGTATTATTGACCCTGCACATAAAAATAATAGCGCCTTAAAAAAGGCGTGAGTTAAGAGATGAAATATAGCAAAAGAATAATAACTTGCACCAAGCGATACAGTCATATAACCTAGCTGAGATATAGTTGAGTAAGCAATTATTCTTTTTATGTCTGTTTGTACAAGCGCCACTAGTCCCATTAGAAAAGCAGTTAAGACACCAATAAATAAAATTATATCTAAAACATAAGCTGATAAGTCATAAAGAGGAGATAATCTTGCAACCATAAATATTCCAGCAGTAACCATTGTGGCTGCGTGAATAAGTGCTGATATTGGCGTTGGTCCCTCCATTGAGTCTGGTAACCAGAAGTGTAGAGGAATTTGCGCAGACTTTGCTGCTGCTCCTGTGAATAGTAGAAGTGCAATTATTGGTAATAAGTCAAATGATAAAGAACCTAGAGAAATTGATGTATTTGACAAATCAGGCAGTGAATCAAAAAATCTCATATAATCTAAACTGCTGATATTAATGAAAATTAATATTACACCAAGTAATAGGCCTATATCTCCAACCCTATTTACCAGAAACGCCTTCATATTTGCGTAAATTGCAGTTGGTTTTTTATACCAGAATCCTATTAATAAGTAGGAGGATAAACCCACAAGTTCCCAGCCAATAAATAATTGCAGAAAATTATTGGAAAATATAATTACCAACATAGAAAAGGTAAAGAAATTAGTGTAGATGAGAAATCTGTTAAAGCTTTTATCGTTCTTCATGTAGCCAATTGAATATATATGAACGAACATTGATATAAATGTGACAATAAATGACATAATAACAGACAAACTATCTACCAATAATCCAAATGTAAAAATGAGATTATTTGATTCGAACCAAACTAAATTTGAGTAATTGTACGTAGTGCTAGAATTGAACAGAAATATAATGAATAGCATGAGTGAAAATATAAATGAAATAAATATTGATATGTTTGCAATTACAGATGATTTAATTTCAGACTTATCCTTATAAAAAATTAGCACTAATGCGCCTACTAGCGGAGAGAGTAAAATAATAAGCGCAGATATGCCTAGACTCATCCTTTTAGCCCACCAATATCATCTACGTTTATGCTATTTCTTACACGGTAAAGAACAATTATGATGGCTAGCCCAATAGCTGATTCAGCAGCTATGACAGTAAGAATAAAAAATACAAATATTTGACCTGCAATATCATTTAAATAGTTACCAAATATTATGAAATTAAAATTAATTGATAAAAACATTAATTCGAGCGACATTAACATAATTAGAATATTCTTGCGATTCAAAAATATACCAGCTAATGATATGCTAAATAACAAAGAACTAATGAACAAATAGTAGGAGACTGGAATCATTTTAAATCCTCGTCACTAAGTATTTTTATCCTCTCTTCTTTTTTTACGTCAATTTGTTCTGAGGGGTTTTGGTATTTGGTAACGCTACTTTTTCTATGAGTTAGAGTTATAGCAGATATTATACCTAACAAAAGTATTACAGCGGCGATTTCAAAAGCTAGCAAATATTCTGTATACAACACATAACCTAAGTTTTCAGTATTGTCATCACTTATAACATTAATTTCGACTAAAATATTTTTATCTGATTCATCGAAATCTCTCTGAAAGAAAAAGATTAATAGTATTGCCATTGATAAAAAAACAGCTAATCCAGAGGAGAAGTATTTAACAAAACCCTCTTTGAGAGCAGTAATATTTACGTCTAACATCATTACTACAAACAAAAATAAAACCATAACAGCTCCAACATATACCAAAATAAGTATTACTGATAAGAATTCAGCATTCAAAATTAACCACAGAACAGCTGAAAAGAAAAAAGAAAAAACTAAATGAATTGCAGACTTTACTGCGTTATTTGATAGTACGACATTAGCGGCAGAAAATAGAAGAAGTACAGAGAAAAAATAAAATACATATATTTCAATGTTCATTCATCAACCCAAGTTCTTTCTGTCCTTAAGTTCTTCTCTTTCGTAAAGATCACCGATTTTTAATAGGTCATTTTTATTTATAACTTTCTCATTTCTATCTTCAAAATGAAATTCAAATATCTTTGTCTCTACGATAGCATCAACCGGACATGCCTCCTCACAAAAACCGCAGTAAACGCACTTAAATAAATCTATATCATATTTCTTTGTGCGTCTTGTTCCATCTGATCTCATTTCAGTATCAATGGAGATGGCTAGTGCGGGACAAACTGCCTCGCATAATTTACACCCAATACACCTCTCCTCACCATTTGGATAACGTCTTAACGCATGCAATCCCCTGAATCTTGAAGATTGTGGTGTTTTTTCTTCAGGGTATTGTACGGTAATGGGTTTTTTAAAAAGTTTTTTCCCTGTTATTGAGAGCCCTTTTACAATCTCAACGAGGAATAAACTTTTTATCATTTTTTTTGTTTTGTCAATCATTTTGAAAACCATGGTTCAACATTGTAATATATCATAATACCCTCTAGAAATATCCATATTAATGTTATAGGGAGGAATATTTTCCATCCGAGTCTCATTATTTGATCATATCTATATCTAGGTAATGTTGCTCTAAGCCATAGAAATAAAAAAATAAAGAAGAGAGTTTTGATCGATAGCCAAAAGAAACCAGGAATCCAATAAAAATAACTTTCTAAAAATGTTGATTCAAATGGAGACAACCAGCCACCGAAGAACATTATACTTACTAGAATGCTTATAAGAATTAAATTCATATACTCTGCTAAAAAAAACATTGCAAATGCGATTCCTGAATATTCAACATGAAAACCTGCAACAATTTCTGACTCACCTTCTGAAACATCAAACGGTGCACGATTAGTCTCTGCTATACCCGAGATAAGATAAATCAAAAATAAAGGAAACAAAGGTAACCAAAACCAATTTAAAATCCCTCCTTTTTGTGAGAGGATGATTTCCTGAAGATTAAGGCTGCCAGCGACCATAAGCACGCCAACTAGAGCAAAACCCATTGCAATCTCGTACGCTATGATTTGCGCCGCGGAACGCATAGAACCTAAAAATGCATATTTGGAATTGGACGCCCATCCGGCTAATATTACACCATAGACACTTAGTGATGTAAGAGCAAGTATGAACAAAAGTCCAGCATTTATATCTGCGATAACAAAATATTCAGACAGTGGAATCACAGACCACACAAGCAATGATGGAACCAACATTATCACTGGAGCCGTTAGAAACAAACCTCTGTCTGCATTTGAAGGTATTATAATCTCTTTAGATATCAATTTTATTACATCTGCTATTGGTTGAAGTATCCCGCTCGGTCCTACTCTTGTTGGGCCCATTCTGGATTGCATGTATCCAATTATTTTACGTTCTGAATATGTAGTGTAAGCAACAATAAGAAAAAGTGGGGCAACTACAAATATTATTTCAATTAACGTATTGAATATAAAATAGAAGTAGTTCATTTTTTCAAAGATACAAAAGTAGATTTTGATTCGGTAAATTTGTTATTGAACGATGAACTATAAACTATAGTTCTAGATGGCAAATCATCTCTTATTTGAAAATTATCAATTTTGAATACTCTATTGTTTTCAACTACTTTAAGAATTTTTTTATTTTCACTATCATCAAATATATCCCTTGAAACATAGACGGATTTATTGTTGGCTTGGATGGTTTCATTTAAAGATTTAGCTCTTCTGACAATCTGATCTGTAGAGTATATGTGTCTCAGACTGTTCTTATGAACTTTTGTGCTCTTATCTAGCTCATACTTCTTCTTGTCAATCAGAATTTTAGAGGTAAAATCTATTTTAGACAGAGTTGATGAGAGTTCTGACCTAATTGATTCAATTGTATATGCTTGATGATTATTCAAAATGTTTAATTCATTCAGCGCGCGCCACCCATCAATGACATTAGAATTTGGTGTTATAACCTTATTAAAAGATTGAAATCTACCTTCAATATTTATAAAACTCCCATCTGACTCAGCATATGTTGATATAGGAACAATATAATCAGCATATTTTTCGATAATTGGAGTTAGATATGACGTGAAAAAAATATTACATTCAGATTTTTGAAGAGAATTTATGAGAGCTGAGCTATTATGGAAATCATTCTCAGGATCTAAATTATAAAATATTAGTGTAGACAAATCATTCTCTAACATCTCAGTAGCATTTAATCCAGGATTGTCTAATTTAACTCCCCCAATCGTCCTGTGAGGAACATTTCCTAAAATCCATCCGGATGTGGAATTGCAGAAATCTGTCAGATACCCTATTTGTGAATTTATATTTTTTGCAAATTTATCAAGAGCTTGAAGAAACACAGATTGATTTGAAAAATATGTAATATTAGGACCTATTACGAGAAGATTTTTTTTATTCCTACAACTCTCTAAAGTATGCTCTTGAAATAAACTTAAAAGATCTGTGTTATTCATAACGAATTTCTTCTCAACCGGAAAATCTTCATCCATATTAAAATAATGATACGAGTAAATCTTTGTGTCTTGTTTTACAGACTCATTTAATCTTACGGTTAAAATTGGATACTCAGTTTTGATATTGACGCCAATCAATATAATATTGTCGTATTCTGATAAGTCATTAATATTACAACCTAGAGAAGGCATTAATGGATAAGTGTCTTGGTAATCGAAATCTCTTTCATTGGTTCTGTGATCAATATTTTTTATACCAAGTTTTCTTAATAAATTTTGAAATAAAAACATCTCTTCGGAGGTAGACTGAGCAGATATAAAAGATCCTATTTTACTGGAAGTATTTTTATCAAGACTACTGTTAATGGCATTGTTAACTTTTTTGATAATATCTTGGCTGTCTACTCTCTCTAATGTTTTATTTTTTCGATGTTTTGATACGTAGCACCTGTCTTTTGAGTATATTCCTTGATAACCAAATCGATCTCTGTCAGATAACCAAGTTTGATTAATATCACTGTTTTCTTTTGGGATTGCACGGACTATTTCATTATTATAAACATGATAGAAAATATTTGAGCCAATACAGTCATGAGGTGAGATAATTGGATGTTGTTTCAAATCCCAAGTCCTAGCTTTATAACTATAAAGTTTGTTATTAAGTGCACCTACAGGACAAAGATCAATCATATTACCAGATAATTCAGAAGATACTCCATCTTCTATGAAAGCTCTTATTTCTGTAAATTCACCCCTATTAATTAGACCAAGTTCTTTATTACCTGCAACTTCCTCACCAAAACGAACACATCTGGAGCAATGAATGCATCTTGTCATTTCAGTTGAAATTAATGGACTAATATCTTTATCAACCACAACTCTTTTGAATTCGAGATATTTTGAGTGATCATCACCATGTTTTAATGAAACGTCTTGGAGTTCACATTCCCCCGCCTGATCGCAAATAGGACAATCTAATGGGTGGTTGATTAATAAAAATTCCATAGTGCTTTTCTGTGCCTCTTTAGTTTTACTTGATTTTGTTGAGATTCTCATGTCTTCTTTTATGGGAGTCGAGCAGGCCGGTTGTGCAAATTTTACACCCTCAATTTCTACAAGACACATCCGACAACTTGCGACAACAGATAGATGCTTATGGTAACAAAAACGGGGAATTTTTATATTATTCCGATCGGCAACTTGAATTATCGTCTCATCAGGATTTGCATCGTATTCAATATTATTAATATATATTTTCATCTTTAAGAGACCATTGATTGTTTTTTGTCAACATAATATTCAAATTCATGCCAAAAGTTTTTCAGGAAGCTGCGAACTGGCATAGCAGCAGCATCACCCAGAGCACAAATACAATGTCCTTCTATCTGAGATGCTATACGATTCAGAGTGTCTAAATCACTTATAGTTCCTTTTCCTTCTAGTATATTTGTTAGCATTTTATATAGCCACCCCGTGCCTTCACGACATGGCGTGCATTGTCCACAAGATTCAGCATAATAAAAACGAGAAATTCTTTGAAGTACGCTAACCATACATGTGGTATGATCCATCACAATAACTCCACCTGAGCCCAACATTGATCCAGCTGATGATATTGATTCGTAATCCATATTAAGCTGCAGCATTGTTTCTCCTTTAACAACAGGTACCGAAGAGCCACCCGGTATGACGGCTTTGAGTTCACCTTTATTTAATACTCCACCTGAAAGTTCAAGTAGGTCTCTGAAAGGGGTTCCTAGTGGGATCTCATAATTGCCTGGTTTTTCAAGGTGGCCGCTTGTACAAAACATTTTTATACCTTCAGAGTCTCCAATTCCGATGTTCTTATACCAATCAGGTTCATTTCTCATAATTTTTGGAACACTTGCGAGTGTTTCAGTGTTGTTGATAATTGTCGGTTTCCCAAACAAACCCTTTATCGCTGGGAACGGCGGTTTAATTCTAGGCATACCTCTTTTCCCTTCGATAGATTCCAACATTGCAGTTTCCTCTCCAACAATATAAGCACCAGCGCCTATAAGAGAGTAAATATCAATCGAAACTGATGAAGATAGAATATCTTTGCCAACTAAGTTTTCTTGATATGCTATTTTAAGAGCTTCATCAAACACGCGTTTTTGTTCGTCGATAAACTCGCCCCTAAGATAATTATAAGCAACAGACGCACCTATTGCATATGATGCAATTAACATCCCCTCAATAATAGAATGTGGATTATATCTCAAAATATCTCTATCTTTACAAGTTCCAGGCTCACTTTCATCGGAATTACAAACAAGGTACTTTTGTTTGTTTTCTAGAGGAATAAATGACCATTTTAGACCAGTTAGAAATCCTGCTCCACCTTTTCCTCTCAGTCCAGAATTCTTTATTTTCTCTACAATTGATGATTTTGGAGTTTTTTCGGTTATGATTTTTTTCCATGCTTCATAACCACCATACTTTAGATAGGTCGCTAAAGAAGCGGGTTTATTAGATTCAAATGTCTCTGTACATATTTTTACATTCATTTTATTTTATCCAAGATGTCATCGACTTCGTCAAGAGTTAAATTCTCATAATTTTTATGATTGATTTGCATCATTGGTGCGCCATTGCATGCTGCGAGGCACTCAATCTCGTCTTTAAGAAAGAATTTTTTATCTGTTGTAGATTGCCCAACTTTTACACAAAGTTTCTTTTCAACATGCTTAAGAATATCATCACTACCTCTTAGCATACATGAAACATTATTGCAGATAGATATTACATTTCTGCCTACCGGCTCTGTATTTATCATGGTATAGAATGTTGCAACTTCTAGAACATCAATCTCTGAAACAGAAAGATACTCAGCTAATGACCTCATAATAGAGTCTGTTACAAAACCGTCATTATGGTGCTGTAATATTAACAAACTTTCGATTATTGCGGGCTTATTCTCATTAGACGGAAATTTTGCTCTCACATGGTCGATTTCATTTTTAATTGCTATAGGTATTGTATATTTATTGGTCATCTGTCAATTTCCCCAAAAACAATATCCTGTGTTCCTATAATTGTAACCACGTCAGATAGCATATGGTTTCTTGCCATCTCATTGAGTGCTGCTAAATGAGGAAATCCTGGTGCTCTTATTTTTAATCTGTAGGGCTTGTTTGCTCCATCAGAAATAATATAAATGCCGAATTCTCCTTTTGGGGCTTCGACTGCTGAGTAAACTTGACCCTCTGGCGTACAGAAACCCTCTGTAAACAATTTAAAGTGATGGATTAAAGACTCCATTTCATCTTTCATATTATCTTTATTTGGAGGTGCGACTTTTCCATCATCAATCATTACAGGACCATTATTGTTTTTCAACCAGTCAACACATTGGTGTATGATTTTATTTGATTGTTTGAGTTCCTCAATTCTTACTAGGTAACGATCATAAGAATCACCAGTTCTGCCTATGGGAATATCGAATTTTAGTTGATCATAAACTTCATAAGGTTGTTTTTTTCTCAAATCCCAAGCTACTCCAGAACCTCTTAACATAGGGCCAGTAAATCCAAGCTGAATAGCTCTATCTGGGTCAACTATCCCAATGCCAACAGTTCTTTGTTTCCAAATTCGGTTGTCTGTGAGTAAATTTTCGTATTCATTAATACAATCTGGGAATCTAGAAACAAAATCCTCTAAGAAGTCCAATAAAGAACCTTCTCTATTGTAATTTAACTTTTCTAACTCCGCATTATTTCTAATATCAGATTTTTCATATTTGGGCATTTTGCTAGGAAGATCTCTCACGACCCCGCCAGGTCTGTAGTATGTGGCATGCATCCTTGTGCCTGATACTGCCTCATAGCAGTCCATCAAATCCTCTCTTTCTCTGAACGAATACAAGAATACTGACATAGCTCCAATATCGAGAGCATGTGCACCAAGCCATAACAGATGATTAAGAATACGTGTAATTTCATCAAACATTACTCTTATATACTTTGCCCTCTCTGGTACCTCAAGTTGCAATAATTTTTCAATTGCAAGAACATAAGCATGCTCGTTGCACATCATAGACACATAATCTAATCTATCCATGTAACCAATCGATTGATTATATGGTTTTGATTCAGCGAGTTTTTCTGTACCTCTGTGGAGTAGACCAATATGGGGATCGGCATCTTTTATCACTTCCCCATCCATTTGTAGAACAAGACGAAGTACTCCATGAGCTGCAGGGTGTTGAGGCCCAAAGTTCATGGTGAAATTTTTAAATTCCTTCATTCCTCTTTCTCCCTAATTACTCTTGGTACGAGTACTCTAGGTTCTATATCAACTGGTTCATGAATTACTTTTTTAACAGAAGGGTCGTATCGCACTTGAGTGTTTCCTACCAAAGGAAAATCTTTTCTAAATGGATGACCAATAAAACCATAATCTGTGAGTATTCTTCTTAAATCCGGATGATCGCTGAACAGAATTCCAAATAAGTCAAATGCCTCTCGCTCATACCAATCAGCACATGCCCAGATATCTACAACAGACGGAAGTGTGTGATCATCTTCATCAAGATACACTTTGACACGAACTCGATGATTTAGTTTAGTTGATAAAAGATGATAAACAACGCAAAAACGATCCTCTTTTTTTTGAGACTCAACACTATCGCCAAATTTTAGTCTACCATGTGATTTAGGAGTGATACCTCGATTATATCCTGTAGTTGTTGGTTTATTAGTTTGCCATTCTGAAGCTCCAAATGTGCTATAATCGACTCCACACAAATCAGACAATTGATCAAATAAGAATTGATTATCATTTTTTAGAATAAACATTACGCTTAATAGATTATCTTTTTTAATACGTAAAGTACTGATATCAGAGTTTTCTTCAATATCAAATGAGCACTTAAGTTTTTTCTCGTACAGTGAAATCATCGGGGTCTCTTTTAAATGTAATCATTAGCAACAAGTTTATTGTTTCTCCTAATTTTATTCTGTAATTGTAAAATACCATACAAAAGAGCTTCTGCAGTAGGTGGGCAACCAGGAACATAAATATCGACGGGCACTATTCGATCACAACCCCTGACAACCGAATATGAATAATGGTAATAACCACCTCCATTTGCACATGAACCCATTGAAATTACCCATTTTGGATCAGCCATTTGATCGTATACTTTTCTTAGTGCTGGAGCCATCTTATTGACCAAAGTCCCTGCAACAATCATTACATCAGATTGTCTGGGACTTGGCCTAAATAACATTCCAAATCTATCAAGGTCATATCTAGATGCGCCTGCATGCATCATCTCAACGGCACAACACGCAAGGCCAAAAGTCATTGGCCAAAGAGAGCCTGTCCTTGCCCAATCGAATAAGTTTGATGACTTAGTCAGTACAAATCCATCCTTATTGATATTCTCTAATCCCACTCTAATGCTCCCTTCTTCCATTCATAAATAAACCCAACAATCAATATTAGCAGAAATAAAGCCATTGCCAATAATCCAATCAGACCTATTTTTTGGACAACAATAGCCCATGGAAATAAGAAGGCTATTTCTAAATCGAAAATAATGAACAAAATTGCTACAAGATAATATCTTACATCAAATTTCATCCTAGAATCCTCAAAAGCTTCAAAACCACACTCATAGGGTGAGTTTTTCTCTAGATCAGGGTTCCTGCTACCTAAAGTAAATCCAACACTCATCATTAACCCTGCAAAAAATAGAGAAAATATAAGAAATATTAATATAGGTACGTACTCAGTAATCATCAGCTCTCCTCTCCAATCAGTATATATTATATACAATATACATACTATAAAGAAAAAATATTGATATTTTATGATTTACTTAATCTGATGATTTTATGTAAAATACCAACTAATTTAGATATTTGATGACTTATGTTATGAAATTTGACAACTTAGATGATGTTTACTCAAATATATGGAGCTCTATCTCAAGGGGTGTTAACGACCGACACTCAGACTTTCATACGTTCTCTCTTGCTACGAGTATCAAAGATGATATCAACAATCGTACCGTTGTTTTAAGAGGTCACAATCAAGAACTCGGAAAAGTCATTTTTCATACACATGCTTCCTCAGAGAAAATAAAAGATATTTCTGTAAATCCGAAAGTTGAGTGCATGTTCTATAGCAAAAAGAATAAGACCCAAATTAGATTTAAGGGTAAAGCAATTATAAATCAGAATAATGAGGTTTGCATGAAGAAATGGAGTAGTATGTCTGATCAATCTAAACTATGTTATTTCCAAAATATAGATCCTGGATTAAAGATTATTGATCCAAAAGAAGTAAATCAGAAATTAGGAAATGAGTTGAGTAAAGATTTTTCAATCATTGAAGTTGATATTGAAAAAACAGACTGGCTATATTTATCTCATGAAGGTCATTTAAGAGCAATTTTTATAAACAATCAAAAGGACTCAGGATATTGGGTTGCACCTTAATGCCGATGGCCGGACTCGAACCGGCACGACTTTCATCACTGCCCCCTCAAGACAGCGTGTCTACCAATTCCACCACATCGGCTAAGGAAGGGTCTCGTCAGAATTATTTTTATCTATATTATCAACGGAATTATTACTTGCCCCTTGGTTTGGCACTAAACTTCTTACATTCTCTGCGCCACTAGAAGCAAAATATGCAAGGGTTAAGCTAGTAATAAAAAATACTATTGCAATTAGTGTTGTTAGTTTCGTCATGAAATTAGCACTGCCCTTAGCGCCAAAAACTGTTGAAGATGCTCCACTTCCAAATGCGGCCCCAGCATCAGCACCCTTGCCTTGTTGGACAAGTATTAAAACAATTAATAAAATAGCTAAGATTATGTGTACAACTAATATGAATGATTGCATTTGTTATTTATCTCAAATTGAGCGACAAATATCAATGAATTTTTTTGCATTTAAAGATGCCCCACCAACCAATGCGCCATCTACGCCCTGAATTGAGAGGATTTCATTTGAATTCTCACTATTTACACTACCACCGTATAGAATTTTAGGTATTGACCGATTAGTAATAAATATCTTAGCTGAAATTTCAATTATATGTTTATGCATCAGAAAGATATCCTGTAACGATGGTGTCTTACCAGTGCCTATTGCCCAAATAGGCTCATAAGCAATGATTATCTTGCTCGCTGTTCTTCTCATTTTCGGCGTTAATAAAGACAAACCTGATTTTATTTGATTAGCAATAACTTTTCTCGCTTGTTTCTTTTCTCTTTGATTTAATGTCTCTCCAATACATAAAATAATTTTCTGACTAGTATTAAAAACATTTAAGACTTTTTTTGATATCATTACGGAATCTTCATTAAACGTCTCTCTTCGTTCAGAATGTCCAACTATAAAATACTTACAATCAAAATCTTTACACATATCGGCAGATATTTCACCAGTATATGCCCCATTTTTGTAAGGCGAGATATTTTGAACACCTAGTGATATTCTTTTGCTAACATTTGATTTCTTGATTAACTTACTTACCCTCTCAAGATAAACACTCGGTGGAATTAATATCATATTATTTAAATTTTTAAGTTTTTTCGCACCTTTTATAATTTCTCTAGTAAGATTATCCACCTCTAACGACGAGCCATTCTGTTTCCAATTCGCTGCAATAAGTTTACTCAAGTTTCCACCTACTATTGACTTCTTATGTTATCACATAAATATTTTACTAGTGATTCTAATTCACTTATATGTTTATGTTCAATTAGAAACCTTACAACATTTTCGGTTCCAGATGGTCTAACCAGTAATCTGCCATCTGTATCAATTCTTCGATGAAGCTCATCGATAATTTGAATGGTGAAGTCACTACTAAGAAATCCTAATTTATCTTTCACTTCAATGTTTATAAGTCTACTTGGAACTCTTTTAATATCTGAGATGAGCTCAGATAGTGATTTTTTTGTTCGCTGTAATACTTCAAGCACATTTATGAAAGTTATAATTGCATCACCTACTAAAAAACCTTTATGATCATTTATGATAATATGTCCAGATGACTCACCACCTAAAAATGAATTCCGTTTCCTCATCTCTCTTAGAATATTTGAATCTCCAACGTCAACTTCTATAAAATTCAAATCAATATTTTTATAACATTCTCTTACGCCAAAATTGGTCATCACAGTTCCAACAACATCTTTGGTATTCATATTTTTTAGGTGTTTAGATAAAATAAAGAGGATATCATCACCATCAATGGTATCGCCAGAGGAATCGACAAAAATTGCACGATCTCCATCACCATCAATTGCAAGACCTAAATCTAATTTTAAGACTTTTTCGAGACCTTTAGATGATTTAATTTTTTTTCCATTAAAAAATTTAATAAAATCCTGTAATTGACGAGTGTCTGTTGCTCCACAATTCAAATTAATGTTTTCACCATTAGGTGTATTATTAATTGCAGTAATATTTATTAGATTATCAGGGAATAATAATTCAATTATCTGAGAAAATGCACCATTTGAGCAATCAATTAAAACATTAATCTTGCCTTTAATTTTCAGGTCATTAGTAATTTTACGACTAAAATATTTTTTGATGTACTGTATATAACGATTTTTAAACTCATCATCAATCTTGATTTCTATTTCGTTTTCTGTAAAAGTGCTTTCTCCTTTCAAAACCATTTCTTCAATTTTAAACTGTTCACTTTCTTCTATTTTCTCTCCTTTATAATTGAATAACTTAATCCCATTATCTTGAAATTGATTATGTGAAGCAGTTATTTGTATGGCGGCAGTATTTTTTTTTGCAAAATTATTCATAGCAATACCCAAAGCGGGAGTCGGGAGAAGACCTACTGATATACAAGACGAACCATGCTTTTCTATACCAATTTTAAGATTTTTCTCAATGTTCTTAGCAGATATCCTACCGTCATTTCCTATATAAATTTCTCCGGTTTCATTACCAAACATAACTTTTGCAAATGAATAACCAATCTCTTTTAAAGTTCCAGCGTCAATGGGATATTCGTCAACTTTTCCACGTATCCCATCTGTACCAAATAATTTTTTCATATACACATTTTCTCTATGACGTTCTTCATTAACACTGACGGCTCAATATCATGAACCCTAATTATTCTTGCTCCATTAAAAATAGCTATACTCTCTGCGGCGATACTTCCATGCAGTCGATCATTTGGCTCTTTACCAGTGACAGCGCCAATCATACTTTTTCTAGAAATCCCAACAAGAATGTTTTCAGAAATTTTTTTAAATACATCAAGGTTTTTAAGTATAGTGAAATTGTGTTCAATAGTTTTTCCAAATCCAAAACCTGGATCAATTATTATTTTCGATGGATTTATACCGAGATTTACACAGTTTTGATACTTATCTTTTAAAAATGAGAAAATATCTGCGATTAGATTATCGTACTCAGGTTTATCTTGCATTGTCAAAGGATTCTTTTGCATGTGCATCAATGATATATATAGTTGATTCTCTCTTGCAAGATTTATAATCTCATTATCGGAGCCAGCACTTACATCATTCACTATCTGAATATTATATTTTATTAATTCTTTAATCACATCTGCTTTTGTAGTATCAATAGAGATTGGTATATCTGAAAATTTACGTATCTCTGAGATAACTGGTGTAAGTCGCCGCAACTCTTCATCCAGAGACACAGCTTTAGATCCTGGTCTAGTTGACTCAGCGCCAATATCAATAATATCAACACCCTGCTCTATCATCTGTTTAATCCTATTAATGATTTCTGTGGTATTTTTATATTTACCACCATCATAGAAAGAGTCTGGGGTAACATTAAGGATGCCCATTATAGATTTGTGATCAGGAAGTTTGTATTTCATGATCTCTTATTTGATGGTATTCACGCACTTTATTTTTAAATAAATTCTGATAATCTTTAAGTTCTTCAGCTTCAATGACAAATTCTTGAAATTCCAATTGTGGAGGTGGGGTACATACAAGTATGACGCCTTGAGAAATATTCGTTTCATAGATATGATTATGTGCCAGTGAATATGCTGCAACTTGTAAGAAATAATCTGTTATCCATTCCCTTTTTTTAGGTTTATTGGACTGCTTGAAGTCTAATATACTTTCTTTATTATTATAGACACCGCATGCGTCTGCAGTACCTGCATAAGAGTCAGGAAAATACACATTAACCTCAGAACCCCAAACTTCATTTAATTTTTTATTTAGAGACTCATCAATTATTTTCTGAGACATCGCAAACGTCTCATCACTCTCAAAATCAATTTTTGATTGACCTATAAGATATTCCTCTAAATGTTTATGCATTTTAGATCCTCTTGAAGATGAATCACGCAGAATCTTATCTGCAGCCTCTGAGCCGATTTTATTTCTCCATTTTTTTATCGACTCTTTTTTCTGTTCTGATTCAGTAGCCTTAAGAATAGTTGTAACCGATGGAAGATTAGTTCCATTAATATGATACATTCTAAGACCAGAGATAGTTGAGGATTTACTTTTCGGATAATCAAATCGTTTATTAAGTCTCATTAAGACATTGTAAAACTTAATTCACATAAATGGAAATGTAACTAAATATAACTCTAAATTATGACGCAGGATTAGATACTGGATTTGATTTTGAAGAGGTTACTCCACCGTCTGAATTGGGTGTGTCGTCGTCAGACCAACTTGCTGGAGGAGAAGGCTCTTTACCTTCCATTATTTCATCTATTTGACCGCTGTCTATTGTTTCCCACTTCATTAATGCATCAGCCATAATATGCATTTTATCCATGTTATCAACAATAAGTTTCTTCGCTCTAGTATATTGTACATCGATGATTTTTCTTATTTCAGAGTCAATGGTGTGTGCAGTCTCATCTGATACTGTTTTCTGTTTTGATACAGATTTACCTAAAAATACCTCATTTTCCTCTTCCGCGTATGCAAGCGGACCCATCTTATTAGACAAGCCCCACTTAGTAACCATATTTCTGGCTAAAGCAGTCGCGCGTTCAATATCATTAGAGGCACCAGTTGTCACAGCATCTTTTCCAAAAATCTCCTCTTCGGCAACTCTTCCGCCAAATAATGCAGCAATCATACTATTAATTCTTTGCCTGCTGTTGCTATATCTATCTTCTTCAGGTAAGAACATCGTCACACCTAGCGCTCTACCTCTTGGTATGATGCTTACTTTGTATACAGGATCATGATCAGGAACTAATCTACCAACAATTGCATGACCTGCTTCATGATAGGCTGTAAGTTTCCGCTCATCGTCATTCATCACCATAGATTTCCTCTCACCGCCCATTAGAATCTTATCCTTCGCTTTCTCAAAATCTGACATATCAACAATCTTTTTACCAGCACGAGCAGCAAACAGTGCAGCCTCATTTACTAGGTTTGCTAAATCTGCACCTGAAAAACCGGGTGTTCCACGAGCTAAAAGTTTCGGCTTAACATCATTAGCTAATGGTGTTTTCTTCATGTGAACTTTCAGAATCTGCTCTCTTCCTCTGATATCTGGAAGCGGGACAGTAACTTGTCTGTCAAATCTACCTGGTCTGAGTAATGCAGGGTCAAGGACGTCAGGTCTATTTGTTGCAGCAATAACAATTACACCCTCATTACCTTCAAAACCATCCATTTCTACTAATAACTGATTAAGTGTCTGCTCTCTTTCATCATGCCCGCCACCTAAACCTGCTCCACGATGACGACCCACTGCGTCAATCTCATCAATAAAAATTATGCATGGAGCATGCTTTTTTGCCTGCTCAAACATATCTCTAACACGCGATGCACCAACACCGACAAACATCTCAACAAAATCTGAACCAGATATCGTAAAAAATGGAACTTTTGCTTCTCCTGCGATTGCTCTTGCAAGTAGTGTTTTACCTGTTCCTGGTGAACCAACCATAAGTACACCTCGTGGTATTTGACCACCAAGGTTCTGAAATTTTCCTGGGTCTCTTAAAAAGTCGACAAGCTCTTTAACTTCCTCTTTTGCTTCTTCTACTCCAGCTACATCACTAAATGTGACTTTAACTTGATCTTCTGTTTGCATCTTGGCTTTGCTTTTTCCAAAAGACATGGCGCCTCTACCGCCACCGCCACCGCCTTGCATTTGTCTCATAAAGAATATCCAAACACCTATTAATAAGAGAAATGGAAACCAGTGTATAAAAATCTGAGCTAGAAATGATTGTTTCTCCGGTGCTTTACCAGAAATTTTTACTTTACTATTTAACAACTCGCCTACTAGTGCAGAGTTGTCTGTTTCTGGACTAAAAGTCATAAATGTCTGACCAGATTTTAATATTCCAGTTATTTCTCTCCCAGAAATTACAACTGACTCTACCTGTCCTGTTTGAACTTGTTGCATAAATTCTGAGTAATTATACTCCTCTGAGGCAACGTTTCGTCCACCAATACCACTGAATAGTGACATTAGTACTACCGCTATCACTGTCCATATTAATAAATTTTTGATTAATTCACTCATTTCTCTCACTTAGAATAATTCTAATTTTAACCTTATATAAAGTCAAATGCACTAGCTTATCTTATCAGTCTTTGTATCCATTACAAACAATGTATGTCTCACTACTATTCTTTTTAGAGGATTTAGGTTTAAAAACCACAATATCTTTGTACTTACTCAATAGCAGACCCTTGATGTCTGATAGTCTCTCTCCATTAAAAACCTTTATTACAAGGTTACCGTTAGTTATTGATATTTGCTCACAAATAGCAAGAACATTTGAAATAATATCGACAAAATTAGCCTGATCTACCTCTCCTATACCTGTAATGTTGGGGGCAATATCTGATAATACAAGGTCAGTTTTTTGATTAATTTCTTTTAAGGCATTTGCGACCTGCTCGCTGTTCTGGATATCACACTTTATGAAGTTAACTTCCTGTATTGGCTCAACGTCATTTCTATCGATACCGGTAATAGACTTAAGGTTTTTGAAATTTACTAATACTTGAAGCCATGAACCTGGTGCACAACCAAGGTCAATGACATTTTTTGAGCGTGATATGATTTGATATTTTTCTTCAATCTCGATAAGTTTATATGCTGCTCTTGATCTAAAATTATCTTGTTTTGATAACCTTACAAAAAAATCATCTGTATGGCTCTTAAACCAGTTAGACCTTTTTTTCCCTGACATCTTAATATTATAACATTGAATATAAAAAACCTGGTTGCTATGATTATTATCAATGAGTTTCACAAAAAAAATCATTTCTGCGATGCTGTTGGGAGTATTACTCGGAATATTTTTTAACCTATCATTTAATGATGAAAGTCCTCTTAAAAATATCATTATTTTCGGTGTGTTCGATACAATCGGGCTGATATTCCTGACGTTATTGAAGATGATGGTTTTACCGCTAATTTTTGTTTCAATAATATGCGGGACTATCTCTATAAGTGATCCAAGTAAACTTACAAGACTTGGCTTAAAAACGTTATCGTTATACCTACTCTCGACTATTTTAGCAATTTCGATTGCATTATTAGTGTCTAACAGCGTTAGTTATAATTTCGGTGATTTCGATGTAGGCACATCGATTATTAAAGATTTGACAAAAATTGAGAGTAATCAACAAAATTTTATTCTAAATTTTATCCCAGAGAATTTTTTCTTCGCTCTTTCGTCGGGGAATGTTCTTCAGGTTCTATTCTTTGCTTTATTTCTAGGAATTACATCTTCAGTAATAAGAGACGATATTCCGGAGTTTGTTAAATTGATGGAAAACCTTAATAAGATTTTTATAAAAATAGTGTTCACAATAATTGCTATCACTCCGATCGCGGTATTCTGTTTGCTTGCCAAGACTTTTGCAATACAAGGTTCAGAAGTTCTTTATCCTCTAATACAATATTTTCTTACTGTTGTAGGAGCATTATTAGTGCATTTTTTTTTCTCATATGCGCTTTTTTTATATTTCTTATCCGACCTCAACATAAAATGTTTTTATAAAAAACTTAAGAAATTAATAGTTTTCACATTTAGTACATCAAGTAGTAATGCATCGATACCGTACACACTAGATACCGTAAACAAAGACTATGGTGTAAAAAAATCATTTGCCTCATTTTCTATTCCTCTTGGAGCCACAATAAATATGGATGGAACTGCAATTATGCAAGGTTGTGCAACATACTTTCTTGCTGCTTATTATGGAATCTCTCTAGAACTATACGACTACCTGACTATTATAATCACTGCAACTCTCGCATCGATAGGAACAGCTGGCATACCTAGCGCAGGTATAATAATGCTGTCAATTATCTTAGAGCAAATTGGAATTCCAGTAGAGGGTATAGCGTTACTTCTAGGTATTGATCGATTATTGGATATGATGAGAACAAGTATTAATGTCTCAGGTGATGTCTGTATCACCTGCGTTGTTGCTAAAAGTGAAGAACTTATTGATGATGATGTTT
>CACPCG010000001.1 GCA_902632305.1 uncultured Gammaproteobacteria bacterium | reverse complement strand
TTAGAAATAACATTGTATGGATTAAAAGAAAAGGATAAACAGGAAATAACCTTAGATCCTAAGGATGCTTTTGGTATTCGTGATGAAAAAAAGACTATCGTTATATCAAAGAATCAATTCCCAGATCAGAAGATGATTGAGGTAAACAATGTTATTGAAGTTGATACAAAGGAAAATAATGGGAAATTGGATACATCTTTTGCTATTATTAAAGATGTTAGAGATAATGATGTTTTATTAGATCTTAACCATCCATTAGCAGATGTAACAGTTAAATTTACGGCAGAAATTGTAAAGATTTATGATGAATAAATTGAACGGTCTTAAAATTATACTTGCAACACCTAGAGGTTTTTGTGCTGGTGTTGAGAGAGCAGTTGGAATACTTCAAAAAGCTATAGATGCTTTTGATAGTCCTGTCTACGTAAAACATGAGGTAGTTCACAATAAACACATAATCGCAGACTTTAAAAAAAAGGGAGTAAAATTTATTGAGGATATAGATTTAGTGCCCGATAACTCCATACTAATATACAGTGCGCATGGAGTGTCAAAAAGTGTTAAAGAGGCTGCTAAACTCAAAAATCTAAAAATATTCGATGCAACATGCCCATTGGTAACTAAGGTTCATATCGAGGTTCATAAACATGCTAAAAATGGGACAGATGTAATACTCATAGGTCATAGTGGCCATCCTGAAATAGAGGGTACTATGGGTCAATATGACTCTCAAAAAGGACGTATACATTTAGTAGAGAGCGAAGGAGATGTAGAAAAATTAGAGACAAATAACGATGACATAGCTTATGTTACACAAACTACTCTATCCATGGATGATACAAGAAAAATAATTGACTGTTTAACAAAAAAATATCCAGATATAAAATCACCTGCTAAAGATGACATTTGCTATGCAACTCAAAATCGACAAGACGCTGTAAACTCAATAATAAAATATTGTGACTTTCTAGTTGTGATTGGATCAAAAAATAGCTCAAACTCAAAAAGACTTGCTGAACTTGGTATGAAAAATGATATACCTTCAATTTTAATAGATGATAAGAACGATTTAGACATCAATTTACTAAGAGACAAAAAAGTAGTGGGTGTAACAGCAGGCGCTTCTGCTCCTGAAATCATATTTACTGACGTTCTTGATTATCTGACTAATTTGGGAGCAGTAATTGAGAATTTTGATAATGAAGATAGGCTAGAAAATATAACTTTCAGTTTACCAAAAGAACTACGTGAACTATAAATCATGTGTGACATTTTCATCTAAATCATCATTTGGTGGTTTGTATGAAGGATCATTCGGGTTAAGGAAAATAAATTCATTTTTATCTTTCTCAATCTCAACGTAATCTAATTTGCAGTTTTTCAAATTAACCATAGAATCAGGTGAGATAATAACTTCGACTCCGTTTATCTTGAGACGTAAGTCTTCCTCTTTTGATTGATCAAAACCCATGAGATAATTAAACTTACCACTATCAACTTTCACTGCAAGTCTTAATGGCCAATCTTTTGAGTCCGCTAATTCCGAAGCTTTTTTAATTTGCTCGGCAGCTTTATCAGTAATTTCAAATATTTGTTTTTGTTTCATTGATGTTTTTCCTAATATTATCTAGAAATTTCGTTATCCACCTGGACTGTTTTGTATCTCTGATATGTGAGTATGTTGCTAAAAGATTTTCCACAATAATTCCATCATACTTACCATTAATCCCATAACCGCGATCAACTTTGAAAGCGAATTTATTTCTTTTGGATGATAATTTTATTCTAGAATGATGAAATTCATGGCATGAAATTTTTTTGGACTTATCGAACCACGGATGATTTGATGTAGATGACACATTTACATAGCCTCTTCCTACCGCATTTTTCTCAAAAGCAATGTCTCCTTTTATTACCCCTATCATTTTATATTTTTTGTCATTATAAGTAATTGAATCTGACAAATACATAAGACCGCCACATTCAGCATAGACGAGATTTCTATTCATAATAAATTCTTTAATATCTTTTTTTAAAGCTTTATTTTTACTTAACTTCTCAAGATGTAATTCAGGGAATCCGCCTCCAATAAATAAAGCATCCACTTTCGGTACTTTCTTATCCTTAATCGTATTAAAAAATTTTATTTTCACTCCAAGTTCTAAAAATTTATTGATGTCATCTTTGTAATAAAATCCAAAAGCAGAATCATATGCAATACCAATAGTCAAATCGGAGTAATCCTTTGAGATGGACACAGTGTTATTTGCTGATATTTTATTTTTCTTCATTGGTGTGTTGAATGACTTAATATCAACGGATTGAGAGATTATTTGAGAGATTTCTCTAACTTTAGTTTTACTGCTTTTTGATGAAAATGTTGGTTCCAATCCCAAATGTTGTTCATGGATCTCTAAGTTGGCTGATTTCCAAATACTGCCTAAAACACGAATATCTGAAAAATTTTCTACAGTCTGAACCAGTTTAGACTCATGTCTACTTCCGTTTACTTTGTTTAAAACTATACCGTGATACTTTATTTTCTTGTCAAATTCTCTGTAACCTTTCAATAATGGTGCAATTCCTCTAGTCATTCCCTCACAGTCTATTACTAATACCACATCTAAATTCAGTAATTTTGCTAATTCCGCATTACTATCTTTACCAGTTAGTGATAGGCCATCAAATAATCCTTTGTTAGCTTCTACTAGAGAAATCTGAGAATGTGAGGATTCTGCAGAATAAAGATTTTTAATCTCTCTTTTGGACATTGTAAAAAAATCTAAATTATAACAAGGTTTGTTACTTGCAAGACTCAACCATAGTGGATCTATATAATCAGGACCTTTCTTAAATACTGATACTTTTTTATCTAGCTTCTTCATAGCAGCTAGTAATCCGATAGAAATTACTGTTTTTCCTGATGATTTTTTTGTTGATGATATTAAAAATGAGTTCAAAATATGTCACTGACTAACAGAGTCTGTTTTATCCTCTGGTTTATGTCCTTTGATAATAGTTGGTAAAAAATCTAGGTTAGCAACACCCACTAATACAATAATAAGTGATAATGCTATACCACCTAGTCCAAGGCCAAATTCATATATAGAGGGAATATAACTGTGTACAACATTATCAAAGAAACTACTTTCTAGGATTTCATAATTGGTAAATATCTTTAAAGGATAAGCCTGCCCAGCAATGATAATTACGTACATTGCAATAAAGCTTCCTATTAATATTAAAAATGTTGATTTAATCATACTTGATTCCGATTTCTTTTTGTCACTAAGAAGAAAATATATTGGAAGAATAAGACCAATAATTACTTGTCCAAACCAAAATGCAAATGTATAAACACCGCCATCTAATAATATAAATTTTTCAAAAGCTTGATGTTTAGCGATGTATAAATTAGTGACATGATACAATACTAAAAAATATAGATTTGCGAATAGAAATAATATGGTTAACTTTCTTAAGTTAGATATAATTTCTTCAGAGACAAGTGTTTTTTGAAAATAATTTATGGTACGTAGAATTAAATAATAAACAACGGTTCCATATAATAATGACATTATTATAAATAATGGAGCAAGTATAGCAGTTCCATATGCCTCTCGAGAAATCAAAAAGCCAAAAATAGAGCCGGTACCAGTTGTAAGAATTATTCGCCAGGTAAATGCAAAAATACCCGCTGGTCTAGAGAATCTGTTAACATTTCTATCTAACATGGTCCATATATACAGTCCTAGGACAGCAGCAAATCCTGAATATAGAAATATATTCCAGGCGAAGATTGATTTAAAATTATATGTAGTCATTGCTACGATTAATCTATCAGGTCGTCCTAAATCCAGAACAAGAATAGCTAAACCAGAGATTAGAAACGCCATTGCTAATAGCGCAGAGAGAGGAGCCAACGGCTTATAAAGCTTCTTGTCAAAAACTGATGAAATAGAAGCAATATTTAAGACACCAGATGCGATGACAATCAATAAAACGGCAAAAATATGTGGTAAACCCCAAACAATTTGATTATTCATTCCAGTAACATAGTGTCCTTCAGTTTCCATGTAATGAGAACATAAAAATCCAACTAGTATAAAAAAACCTAAACCAAAAAACATAGTCCAGAATGTTTTCGAGTCTATAATGAATTTTCTAAATACTATTTTATCCATTCTAGATTCCGGAGTATGTGACCCTTTGTTTTAAAGAGAGGTCAGATCTTAAACGTCTATTGTCCTTTTTTTTGAGAGCTGAATTAACACGACTCTTTGTATCCGACAAATCACCAAAAGAAATAGCATTATGACCTTCTTTCATACATGCTTCTTCACATGCAGTTGTTGAAATACCATGATCTATTCTGTTAGCACAAAAGTTGCAACTTTCAACACATCCCTTTCCTCTTGGGGCATTGGTAACTTGTTCTGTTAAATTTTCATGAACAAATGATCTTGCTTTAAAAGGACATGCCATCATGCAATATCTACAACCGATACAAGTGTGTTGATTAACCATGACAATCCCGTCTACTCTTCTGAAAGATGCTCCAGTAGGACAAACGTCACAACATGGTGGATTCTCACAATGCTGGCATAACATTGGGACAACTTTTATCTTGTCGTCTTTAATATTCTTAATCGTAAGTTTTCTTATCCACTGCGAGTCAGTCTCTGGTCTGTCAAATCCATATAAGCCATTCTCTTCAACGCATGCATCAACACATGCAGTACAGCCTTTTGCACATTTATCAACATCTATACTCATAGCCCATTTCGTATCTGATGTAACTTCCTGTGCCAAAGGTTTTGCTGATTCTGCCTTTGTTATTATATCTGGTATAAAATACACGGCAGAAATTGCTGTTAGTGATTTTACAATAAAATCTCTTCTGCTGGTTGTAGGTTTATTTTTCACCACTATAATCTCCCACATGATTTATAATTTCATTAGTTAATTTTGTGATATGGAAGTTATGCTCATTCTCAAGAGTAATTTTTGCAACAGACTTTCTCCCCCTAGGAACAGAAGCATGACAAGAGAAACAATCTATATTTACAGCAGTTTGCACATGGCATGTCTGACAAAATTGACCTTCTGAATTTATAGGTATGGCTTTTCCTTTTTCATCATATGAAACATGACAATCTATACAATTAGCAAAACTGTGATTTTTTGTTCTAACGCCTTTGATAACGGTTTTATCTCGTTGATGATACAAGAATACGAAATGCTCTTTCTGCATAATCTCAGTAGGCTCGACACATTGTTCTTGAGAGTCTGCTTTAGATTTTCCTATCAGAGAATGGTTGATGCCATCATGACTAAATACATTTGGTGTTACTAAAATTAGTATTGACAATAACAGCCTTATTGCTAATTGATGCACTTTCTCCCTCCCAAATGCCTACCAATTTTGGGTAGTTATTCTCCTAGGCCCATTTTAATGTAACCTGTTGGACAAACATCAGCACAAATGTGACAACCAATACATTTATTATAATCTGTGTCTACATATCGGCCGGTTGTCGCCTGATCTTTTTTTACCCTAAATACAGCATCTTGAGGACAGTAGATTACGCAATTGTCACATTCAAAACACATGCCACAACTCATACATCGTCCTGCCTCTTTAATAGCCTCTTCCTCAGTTAATCCAATAATTCTGTCCTCATAATGATCAATTACATCATCACCTGATGGAACTGCTTCTCCTCGTTTATACCTAGCCTCATGCTTATAATGACCTAAAAATAATTCTGTAGATGGAATTACTTCTTGACCAGATCTATCTTCATAGTTATGCACTACAGCAGAGTTATTGTCACTGCCTCGAAGTTTATCTGGATCTTCAATCTTTGCTTGATATTGCTCTGGTGCTAAATCTGTTTCTCTTAATTTATCTAATAATTTGAAATGATGCACATCTACTTTTGGTCGTCTTTTGAAATCATCGTTCTCAAAGTAACTTTCAATCGTATCTGAAACAATAGATCCTTGTCCAATAGCAGTTGTTAAAAGGTGTGGTCTGATTATGTCACCAGCAACAAAATGACCTTCTTTGGTTTTGTGTCTATAAAAGTCATCAACATCAAAAAATCCTTTCTCATTTCCCATCTCTTCGTAACCTTCGATATCAGGAGATTGACCAATAGCTGAAATTATCAAGTCAGCTTCTATGACTTTTTCTGTTCCTTCTATTGGTTTCGGAATATTCTCTTCAAAAGTACAATCAGCAACAACCAAAGCGGTAGCTCTTCCGTTTTCATCTTGCTCAACTTTTACAGGGATTACTCCATTTAATATTGATACACCCTCATGCATTGCATCATTAACTTCTTGTTCTGCAGCTGTCATTTCTTCTCTTTTAAATAAGGATGTTAAGGTGACTTCAGCGCCTTCTTTTATTGCTTGCTCGGAAACATCTTGTGCGACATAACCGTGTACAACAGCTTCAGGTTTTTCTTGTGGATTCATATTAGAGATATGACCAAGTCGTCTAGCGACAGACACAACATCAATTGAGGTATCACCACCACCAACACATACAACTTTCTGTGCGCCTACTTTTAAACGACCCTGACTGAATGCTTCTAAGAATTCAACTCCATTTAAGCAATTTTCAGCATCACTACCTTCAACAGGCAAAGATCTACCATTCCAACATCCAATAGTCCATAAAACTGCATCATGTGATTTTTCAACATCTTCTAAAGGTACGTCCTTTCCAACTCTTGTATTTAGAACAACCTCTATGTCACCTAAATCTAAAATTCTCTGTATTTCCGCATCTAGGATATCCCTAGGTGTTCTGTAGTTAGGAATACCATATCTCATCATTCCACCCAATTGCTCTCTTTCTTCGAAAACAGTTGACGCATATCCTTTTTTTCTCAATTGATAAGCCGCCGACATTCCAGCTGGACCGCCGCCGATTATAGCAACTCTCTGTTTTTTCAATTTTGGCGCAGGGTCAAACTTAAAACCTTCTTTAAATGCGGTATCACCAATAAATTGCTCGACAGCATTGATACCCACATAGTCGTCAACTTCATTTCTATTACAACCACTTTGACACGGTGCCGGGCATACTCTACCCATTTGTGATGGAAATGGATTTGCGGTGGTCGACCTTCTGAAGGCATACTCAGACATTGTCATTCCCTCAGGCGCCTTTTCTATACCTCTTACGATCTGTAGCCAACCTCTAATATCCTCACCCGATGGGCAACTACCTTGACATGGTGGTGTTTTGTGAATGTAAGTCGGGCACTTATGTGATTTATCCTCATTAAAGATATCCTGAGAAAAATCTTTATATTTATTATCGCCGTCAGAGAATCTTCTATAAGTATTCTCCTCTTTCATTAAATTGACTGTCTTTTCTAATTTAGACATGGTTCTCCCTGTACTACCTATCAGTTATGTTCCTTCATCACCTCGCTATATTAAGTCCATTTAATATGTTGATTATATGTTAATTCCTAGAATCGCTTACTAAATATAAGCTTATTATTCTACTCTAATATTCAAATTATAGCATACGCAATACCAGCCTAAAGCTCTTTTTTATTCATTATTAATGCATTTCCAACAAGCTGATGGAGGCTAATAATCCTATCCATTTCAAAACCATAGTAACCTAGTGCCTTTGAAAATTGACTCTTGCAGATGGCGCAAATTGCTGCCATGTGGGTGACTCCATAATCGTCAACAACTCTTTTCAGTGCCTCCATTCTTGGTAGTGCTCCTTTCATTCTTAATTCCATTAAATCGTCTGTTAGAAGGCCACCCCCACCTCCACAGCAAAAAGTTTTCTCTTTAATGGTACTCTCTTCCATATCATAGAAATGATTTGACGTAGCTTTAATTATATCTCGAGGTATGGAAAATTGACCACCAATTATGTCTCCCATATTTGATGCTCGTGCTACATTACATGAATCATGATAGGTGATGACCATGTCATCATTTGCAGACTTATCAAACTCAAGTACCTTTTTTTGAATAAGATCATAAGTAACCTCACAGATATGTTGTGGGACTGGATATTTCGGATCAAGAAAATCAAACGGACCCGCCAATGTATTCAAGAAACTATATGCAACTCTCCAAGCATGACCACATTCACCAAAAACAATTCTTTTTACGTTCAAGTCTAGGGCGGCCTCTCTAATTCTTAGCGCAAGTTTACGCATATTTGCATAACTTCCAATAAACATTCCAAAATTCGCTGCCTCACTAGCATGTGAACTTAGAGTCCAGCTTATACCTGCTTGATGAAATACCTTCCCATATCCAATCAAGCCATCTACATGTGGTTCAGCAAAAAAATCTGCCGAGGGTGTTACAAGCAATACATCGGAGTCTTTCTGATCGAGTGGATACTTTACATCAATCTCAGTTTCATCAACAACGTCTTCTTCAAGTCCTTCTAAAGTATCAGCTAGCGCGGGTTCTGGTAAACCTAAGTTGTTTCCAATTTTGTGAACTTTACCAATAATCTCGTTACAATATTTTTGACCTACTCCTATAGAATCCATTATTTCTCTTGCGGCCATGGAAATTTCAGCAGTATCAATTCCCATCGGACAAAATACAGCGCATCTCCTACATTGTGAGCACTGATGATAATATGAATACCATTCATCAAGCACTTCTTTAGTTAAATCTATTGCACCGACAAGTTTGGGAAAATATTTTCCAGGTAAAGTAAAATATCGGCGATATACACTCCTCAAAAGATTTTGTCGCCCAACAGGCATATTACTCGGATCTTTTGTACCCAAGTAATAATGACATTTGTCAGTACAAGCACCACATTGAATACATGAATCCAGATAAACTCTTAATGACCTGTACTTTTTTAAGAGGTCTCCCATTTTATCGAGAGCTGCATCTTCCCAATTATCTACTAACTCACCAGGGTAACCTAATGTTGATTGGAATTCCTCTTTAGACTTAAATGGCGCCAAATGAGACGTTGCCTCATTTTCTAATTTAGGAACTTCCGTAAATTCTTTAAGCTCTGGTTTTTCAAATTCTTTAACAGCCATAACGTTCTCTATGATTCAAGTTTTCTTGCCCAATCAGCAATATGCCTAGAGTCTCTTGCAGTATCTGTTTGGTTTCGTGTCGGACTAAAAAATAAACCAGGAGCGTGCAAAAGTTTGCTGTATGGGAAAATAATCATTAATAATAAAACTAAACCTAAGTGTATAAGTAACATGAAGTCCGAGGGTAATTCGCTCCAATTAAAATAAATTAAACCCAAGAAAAATTGTTTTAGAGCAAAGATATCAGTAGGGAACCATTTCATCAGTAGACCAGATAATGCAATTCCTATAATTAAAACCAAAATTAAATAATCAGATGGTGCTGAGATGTGCCTTACTCTATCTACGAATACTCTTCTTGCGAACAGACCAAATAAGCCTATCAACATCATGTAAGCTGCGTAATGACCTGCTGCTTGTACTATCTCCCAGGAGACCCAAAACCAAACAGGATCAGTAACATATCTAAGGTGACGGAAAAATGCTAACAACAGTGCGAAGTGAAATAACCAACCAAATAACCATGTCCATTTTGCAGAATGAAACAAACTTTCAAATAACACGACTTCACGGAAAAGTCTTACTGCTACGCCTTTTTTTGTCTTAGGCGCAGGCGGTGTAGGTATTTTGAGAGGCGCTGGGATAGAAGCATACTCGTATACCCGATAAGCCAATCCTATGAATAATATAAGGGTTGCAAAATAAAACAACGATCCATATATAATTGTCACAAGTGACATGCTCCTCTCCTCTCACAACCTTGTTTAAATACCTAGACGCAACCAGTTGGCTTTGGTAATCCAGCGAATTTACACGCTTGTTTACCAGGACCGTATGGAAATAACTCGTATAAGTACTTACTGTTACCTTTGTCTTTACCAAGTTTTTTACCAACAGCTTTTGTTAAAACCCTAACAGCTGGGGCAATTTGGTATTCCTCATAGTACTCTCTTAGAAAGTTGATGATTTCCCAGTGGTCTTCACCCAAATCAATGCCATCTTCTTTGGCCATTATCTCGGCGACATCTTTTTCCCAATCATTAAGATTTGAAAGATAACCCTCTTCATCCACTTCTAAACTTTTACCATTTACTTCTATAGGCATAGTGTTCTCCTAATTTATAGCCAGTTTTGAATTCTCTCATTCTCAACGGCAAGTTTAACAAAATCTTGATAATCTATTATCTCTATATTATTGATTAGAGAGTTTTTATCAAGCCCTCTGGCCATCAAATCTGGCCCTAAGACGTACATTTTCACATTACTAAGTGACTCTGATACAAGGTCCTCAATTTTAGTTCCTTTCAACGCCCCGTACACTCCATCTTCAATTAAAAGAACCGTTGAATCCTGTTCTGTTAATCTTAAACAGGTTTCGAGACTATTTTTTTCAAATGGAGATTTATTTACTGTGTGTAGCATTAGAAATTTAAAATAACCTCACTTTCTGTAATTAGTTTTTTCATCTCACTAGAGGATATTACTTTCACATCAACAGCAAGATCATCCTCTTTAATACCTCTCTCGTCTAATGATTCTTTTTCAACATATAGCTTTTCGACATCATACATTTCAAGGGCAGAAAAAGTTTTAGAAAAATTCTTTGTATCAATACCGTCAGTATTCTGATCTTTTTTTAACTGAAAAACTCCATCATCTATAAACGCCATACTAACATCTTGCTCAAAAGCCGCGCCTATTAGTACTACTTCCAAAGCTTCATGAGCATAGATTGTTCCATGAGGTGCACGTCTATTTACGTATAGAAATTTTTTAATTACACCACTTTGAGTTTCTTCTTCCATCTAATCACCAAATGTTATTAATCTATCAGCTTGAATACCAGCTTCTATTAATTGACCAAGTCCTGATATTCTAAAATTCTCAGCAATATTATCAGCATCTTTTTTATTCCTCTTCATCTCATCTGCATCAACCATGCCTCTTCTCTGAGCAGCTGCGACACAAAGCACCAAGTCAATGTTATGTTCCTTTGCAAGTTCAGACCAACGATTTGGAATATGTCTATCATCTTGCGGAGGTGTTGCCAAACGAGTGCCATTGTTGACCCCATCATGGTAAAAGAACACTCTAAATATTTCATGACCTTGGTCTATAGCCGCTTTTACAAACAAATAAGCACTATCGGACGCTTGGTGTGTATATGGTCCTTCATTTACAAGAATTCCAAACTTCATGATTATCTAAATTAAAATCTGACGTACGCAGAAGAGTTAAGTGTTTTTCTTCCACCACGCCAATTATCAATATGGAATTTGGTGAATGGAAGCTCTGTGAGCTCAAAGAATCTTGGCCATCCGATCCTCTCTACCCAGTCATTGATTCTTTCCCAATCTTTCGCGTCTTCTTTATACACCTTGAGTATACGTTTGACAATCGCCGTTGCTTCAGGCCATCTTGGTGGATTGTTTGGAATACCCGCAGCTACTAGTTTTTGAAAAGTCGGTTTTCCTCTTGCGTTAGAGTGATTTCCACCTACCCATATAGCTAGCTTACTGTGCTCAGGATCGTTAATTTGCATTGGTGGACATGGTGGAAAGCATGCACCACAACAAATACATTTTTTCTCATCTACTTCCAATGACGCCTTTCCATTTACCATAGCCGGTCTGATTGCAGCAACAGGGCAGCGTGCAACAACAGATGGACGTTCGCAAACATTGGAAACTAAATCATGATTAATTTTTGGAGGTTTAGTATGCTGGATATTTATTGCGATATCACCTTGGCCACCACAATTGATTTGGCAACATGATGTGGTCATATGAACTCTATTTGGCATCTCATTACCTTTGAATTCCTCTATGAGTTCATCCATCATAGCTTTTACAACTCCTGATGCATCTGTTCCTGGAATATCACAATGCAACCAACCTTGCGTATGTGATATCATTGCCACGCTATTTTTTGTTCCACCTACTATGAAACCTGCATTTTCTAATTCTTGAATTAGTGGGTCGACTTTACTCGCGTCTTTAACCATATACTCGATGTTGCTTCTAATAGTAAACCTGACATAACCATCTGCGTATTTATCACCAATGTCACACAAAGTTCTGAGTGTGAATACATCTAAGATTCGCTGGGTACCAGCCCTCACAGTCCATATTTCCTCACCGCTTTTTGCTACATGTTTTAGTACACCTGGTTTAGGGTGCTCATGATATTGCCATTGACCATAATTTTTGCGCATTGTCGGATGCATGTACTGGAAACCATCTGGTGCTCCAGTCTCAATGGGTGCTCTCATTTCTTTTTTCTGCTCTTCACTCATAATCTATCTACGCTGTCTCTTTTTTTGCGTCTGCTTTCTCATACCATTTGACTGCCTCATCATCCCATTCGTCTGTCCTTACATAAGAACTCTCTCTTGGGTTTGCAACCATGTTAGGGTCAACATCCACTCCGATTCCCTCTAAGAAATTGACTAGACCAATTCGTTCAATCATTTCTCCACATCTTTCGTGTTCAAGCGCATTGTCAGCCCAGAAATCAATGGACTCCTCAGCAATCTCTACTAAACGCTCCCAATCTTCATCTGTCTCTAATTTCATAAATGGGACAATTACTGTACCCATTAAATCACCAATTTTTAGCGTTCTCTTTCCACCTATCAGTATCGTTACTCCTTTGTCATCACCAGGATGAAGAGCTTTAGGAACAACATTCAAACAATGCATGCATTTCACACAGTTTTGATTATCAATTGCAATAGAGTCATCGTCATTCAGCGAGATGGCGTTAGTAGGACATCTAGTGACAATATTATCAATTACATACTTCCTACCTTTCAAAGCTACATATTTCTTGAACTCTTCTTGGTCAACTTGGATATCATCCCTCCATGTACCAATTACAGACATATCTGCTCTCTCAATAGAGTTCATGCAATCATTTGCGCAACCTGATATTTTAAATTTGAATTTGTATGGTAAAGCAGGTCTATGCATATCATCCATAAAATTGTTCACTAGGAGGCGCATAGCTTTTTGCTCGTTAAGATTTGACATTTCACATCTTCCAGCTCCCACACAAGCCATTGCAGTTCTAACACAAGGTCCTGCACCACCTAAGTCAAAACCATAATCATTTATTTCATCAAAGAAGTGTTGGGTGTTCTCAGTAGTAGATCCGATGAACATAATATTACCTGTCTGACCATGAAATGTAACCAATCCTGAGCCATATTTCTCCCAACTATCTGCTAGCTGGCGAAGTATGTCGGTGGTATAAAAATTTCCGGCAGGCGGCTGAACTCTTAATGTGTGAAATTCTTTTGATTTTGGGAATGCGTGCCCTACCTCAGAAAATCGTGGTATGATGCCTCCGCCGTAACCATATACGCTTACGGTTCCACCTTTCCAATATCCCTTTCTTGTCTCGTATGAGTGTTCTAGCTGACCAAGCAAGTCATTGGTCATTTCATTAATTCTTGGCTCCGGATGATTGTCTCTGAGACGTTTTATTCCACTGATAAAGCTAGGCCATGGGCCATTTTCGAGCTCATCTATCATCGGGGTATCGTGCTTTTTCAATTATTTCTCCCTTATACCTTCTAAATTATGCTTCCTTGTTACCTCTCTATATTAAATCCATTTAATATGTTTATTATATTATCATTATTTTCTAATATAATGCTTGGATAATCAATATAACATTGATATTAATTGTATTACAAGTTAAAAAAAACCATAATTTTATGAATATTTTAGACTCGAAGAGCGATGATTATAAGAGGTGGAAGGAGCTTAAATTAGCTAATTTCACAGGAGATATTGGCAAACTTACCATAGATATTAAAAATCCGCACAATCTAACAAAAAATGAAGCTTCAAAATGCTCAGATATTATTGAGAGGGGAAATATATTGTTTTTTAGATTGGAGAATGAATTCGCTGATATCAAAGATAGTCTTCTAAAATTATCAAAGCAATTCGGAATGGATGATTTTGAAATACTTGAGTCCAGCGAGAAAAGTGGTCTGACAAAAATTGAGGTCTCAGATGAGGATAAAATAAAAAGTGAATATGTACCATATACAAACAAGGCATTAAATTGGCATACTGACGGTTATTATAATGATGTAAGTGACCCAATTTTATCTTGGATGTTATTCTGTCATTCCGATTCAGATATTGGTGGTGAAAACAGATTTATCGATCATGAAATAGTTTATATATTGTTTAATGAAATGTCAGATGCACTTAATGATTTACTACTCGAACAAGCATTTACTATACCTGAGAACAAAAATAATAATAGAAAAGAAATTTCTGGGTATGTATTTAAATTACTGTCCAATAAACTTCACATGAGGTTCACTATGAGAGAGAAGAACATAATTTGGAATAAAAAAATAATGAAATCAATTAAACTATTAAAATCAATAATTTTAGAGAATGAAAATTACCAGATTAAATATAAACTTAAACCAAATGAGGGTGTTATCTCAAATAATGTCATTCACATGAGGACATCATTTACAAATAGCCATAATAAGAATAGGCTGTTATATAGATTAAGATCAAAAAAGAGAATAAGTGTCTAATGCTTTATTTAAGTACAATACTTATACAAGAAAAAGATGTTGAGACTTTTGATGAGCTTTTAGAAGTGGTCAAGCTCAGGGCAAAGTCTGGCGAGAGATTTATAAGACTAGACTTGAAACCTCCATATCCTGATACACCGAAAAATTGGGAAGAGAGAGTAGAATCAGCCTTTACTGGGTATATCGAATAATGTGGATTGAAGATGAAAAAACATCGATAGCAGACTCCTCTCAAATGATTGATGTTGCATTTAGAATAAATTGCAAAACTCTTCCATACGATCATGCCTTTTCATTATCGAGTGAAATTTTAAAATACCTGCCGTGGCTTAGAGAGAACAACCTTACTGGCATTCAAACTCTCCATGGTCCTGATTCTGGTAATGGTTGGACAAGAGCTGAAAATGAAGAAATTTTCCTATCAAAAAGAACGAGACTAATCATAAGAGTACCTAAATCTGACTTTGATAGGACTTGTAAGCTAGAAGGAGAAACTCTAGAAGTGCTGGGTAACAATATTAAAGTTGGGACTGCTTGTAAGAAGCCTTTTTTAACAGTTAGAGATTTAATATGCAGATTTGTTCTCACAGATGACGATTTAGATGAAAGTGAATTTCTTAAGTATGTAGCAAAAGAATTTGAAGAGCACAGTATACATATACGAAAAGCAATCTGTGGTAAAACTAAATCTTTTTCCGTGGATGGGAATAAAAAATTTACAAGAAGTCTTATGATTGCAGATTTATCGAAAGAAAATTCAATTAAACTTCAAGATGTAGGTGTTGGCATAGGGAGGATTTTTGGGTGCGGTATCTTTCTTCCACACAAGTCAATTGATGCAGTTGCAAATTTCAAAGAAGATTGACTAATCTACCTAGACATCTTCAACACAGTATATTAGAATTTTCCAATATAGTAATTTTTGTTATAGTGTAAATCGGAGTGATACTATGAAAGTTGAAGTAGACGGAAAAGAGATTCCAACCTCAGAGACTGGTTTTCTTACTAATCTCGAGGATTGGACTGAGGATGTGGCAAAAGTGATTGCTGAACAAGAAGGTATAGAACTAGCTGAAAGACACTGGGATGTTATAAACTATTTAAGAGATGAGTTTATCAACAATAAAGAGAATCAACCAAACACGAGAAATATGGTAAAAGATTTAGGTAAGCTCTGGGGAGAGAAAATTGATACTAAGACACTTTTCGACTTATTCCCTGGGAACCCTAGCAAGCAAGCTGGAAGAATTGGTGGCTTGCCAGAGAGTAGACGAAAAGGCGGATATTAATGTCAGAAGAGAAAAATCCAGAAACTAAAGCAAGCCCAGAAGAAGAAAAATCAAAAGAAGAAAAATCTGAAGCTGTAGCTGAAGAAAAAAAACCTGATATAAAAGCTTTGGAAAAAGAAAGGAAAGAAATCATCCAAAAAATGCTGAGGATACAAAAAGAATTCATGGAGCTCGAACGCTCTAAAGGTGTTACAGAAAAAGATATACATCATAATCCTCAAGGGATAGTTAAGGAATATAAAGAAGAACACGAGAAACTAGCAAATAGATTAGTAGACATAGCGCACGAGCTTAAAGGATCTATACGAACATAATGAATAAAGAATACTTTGATTTTGTTACAAAACTAGAGGAAATTGGTGTTTCTGATGACTACATGATTGGATGGCAAGAAGGGTACTTAAGAAGCCCAAAACTTGAAGAGCAGAGAGTGACAGATGCTTATGATGCTGGTTACGAGGATGGGGAAAATAAAGTTACAGATAGTGCAGAAAAATTCAAAAAATAAACTATCGCATTAAAGATTTATATACTTCAACAAATTTCTTACACATTTCCACAGCATCAATATCAACTATCTGATCCATAACCCATTTGTTCGTCTGACTTAAGCCCATTGCATCCTGAATCTTTTTCGCTAAGTGTCTGTATATTGAATAGTTTGTCTCACCAGGAGAAAACTCATAATCAGAATATTCTGATGAGCGAAGGTTAAGTGTTTTTATGTAACCTGTCCGATAATCTCCTTGTCCAAACAAATCTTCACAATTTTCTTGCATTGTTCTAGCAGAATGACTCCCAATTTTATTCATGACCTCTATTCTAAATTCTTCAGGATGATTATCACTGAATAAAAGTCTATCTGCGAGGTGTACCTGAAATGACATGAACTCTACAATAACAGTAACTCTCTGATGATCTGAAGTATACTCAAAATCCTCGCCATGCAAATTTCTTGCTTTGTCCAATGCTAGTCTCCATCCTATATAAGAGAGTGCGCTTGCAAAATCTTCGCTAGTTTTATCTCTTTTTACAGTCTTGGACCACTTACTCTTTATTCTTATTGCCATTTTATATATTTAAGGTTTATATATAATGTCTATATTATATTAATTTATTAGATAATATATAAAGAAATGGATATGAAAATAGAAAAAAGGTTAATAGAGGTAAGCTCAGGAAGCTTTATATTTGAATTTTCTAACTCACTTGATAACAGCTCGTGTGACGATATGATTCAACGATTTGAGGAGTCAACAGAAGACCATTATAGGGGAAGAGTTGGGCAAAATTTTGTAGAAAACGAAGAGGTAAAAAAATCTACAGACATGGTAATAAGCGGAAAAGACTCCTGGAAAGATGTTGATGAAGTTTTATTTAGAAGTCTGTCAAAAGCTCTCGCTACAGTTAAAAAAGAATATGATTTTTTTAAAGGCCCCTTCAAAGATATTGGGTATGCGATTCAACGAACTGAGCCTGGTGAATATTTCAACTGGCATATAGATAGTGGAAGTCATCAATTTAGTGACCGTCAACTTGTTGCAATTTGGTATCTAAATGATGTTGAGGGTCCCGGAGGAGAAACAGAATTTATCAACCAAAATGTAAAAGTAAAACCAGAAAAGGGTAAACTTATATTATTCCCACCTTTTTGGACTCATGAACATCGCGGTGTTAAACTTCAAAAAGGAATGAAATATATTGCAACTACATGGATAGTATTTAAGACATGACTGAAATTAAAAAAGACATTACGCCTCAGGAACTCATGAAATCAGTGATTCAAAGAGTAGCAACTGGCCCAGAACTAAGTAAGGATATTACTCGAGAAGAAGCTCGTGCAACAATGAATTCTATACTAAATCGTGATGTAGGTGATGTTAGATCTGCTATTTTTCTTATAGCTTTGAGAATGAAAAGAGAGACAAAAGACGAAAATCTAGGCGTACAAGACGCTATGAACGAGCACATTAAACAGATTGAAATTGACTTAGAAAATCTAGTAAATATTGCGGATCCATACGATGGTTATACAAGAAACATACCCTCTTCTTTGTACGTCTTACCACTGCTAGCAGAATTGGGGTTCCCTTCTTTCTCTCAAGGTGTAGAAACAGTAGGACCTAAATATGGATGTACTCATCATCTAACACTAAAATTGCTTGGAGTAGATGTGCTTGCATCCAATGAACAAGTAGCGGAAAGGTTATCAAAAAAAGAAATTGGTTGGGGGTACATTGACCAGAGAGTTTTTTCGCCAAAACTTCATGATCTAATGGAGTTGAGATCCGAGATTATAAAAAGGCCCGTAATCACAACTATAGAAGTTCTTGCCAACCCTATTAAAGCAAAAAAAACACATTTCATCACAGGATATGTTCATAAACCTTATCCTCCAGTCTATCTTATGCTTGCAAGAAATGCAGGTTTTGACACTTCTCTCATTATACGTGGAACTGAAGGAGGTGTTGTCCCATCATTGAGACAAAAAGTTAATGCGCATTATTATAAAGAGATTCAATCAGAAAATGAGATGATTGAAATTAATCCAGATGAAGATTTAGATCTCAAACAAGATGTAAGGGCAGTTAAGATACCAGAGGCGATAGAGAAAACAAAAAAACTAGATAAAATTGAAACAAAGGTTAATCCTCTTGAGTTAGCGAAAGAATCATTAAAGCAAGGCTTAGATGCATTGTCAGGGAAAACAGGACCAATGAGAGATTGTATAGCACTGAGTACCACATTAATTCTTACTCATCTAACAAGTCAAAAGCCAATTGATTGTTATCGTGAAATTAATAAAGTTTTAGATGCTGGGTCAGCTGAAAAGAGATTTAAGAAATAAAAATGAGCAAAGTTAAATTAGCAAGTATAGATGAGATAAATATTGGAGATATGAAACAAGTATCAGTCAATGATAATGATTATCTTATTGCAAATATAGACGGTGAGATTTTTGTCGCCGATGATTTATGCACTCATGAAGATGCTGAATTGACGATGGGCTGCCTCAAAGGCAAAACTGTTAAATGTCCTCTTCATGGAAGTTATTTTGATTTGGCAACAGGTAAAGCCCTCAATGAGCCTGCCGATGAACCAATTAGAATTCATAAAACGATAATAGAAGATGGTCATATATATATACAAAAAAATTCGGAGAAAGTTTAATGAGTGTATCATCAGAGATAAATATTGATTGGCGCTGCAATGCAACTTGGAAACAATCAGCCGTCAATACATCATGGTGTTTACTGGGTTGTAGTATTGGTGATATTGGCACGATATACTATTTTCAAATCAACGCAATCCCTTGGTCAACTTTTTCAATAATGTTACTAGCGATGTTCAATGGAATTTTAACCAGTATAATTCTTGAAACTTTTATATTATTAAAACAGATGCAATTTATCGATGCGCTTAAAACAGCCTGTGGTATGAGTTTAATATCTATGATTAGTATGGAGCTAGCTATGAACCTTGTAGATTTCTTGTTAACAGGAGGTGCTAGGGTAGATTTATTTGTGATACCGTTTATGCTTATCGCTGGGTTCATTACCCCGTGGCCTTACAACTACTGGAGATTAAAAAAGAAAGGGATTGGTTGTTGTGGCTAGCTTAAATTAGAGGTGAGTAATTTTGTAACGCTACTCTCTACATTGATTTTAAATCTTTCCACCAAAGATCTGAAGTAAGACTCACAAACTACAATTGGAATAGCTACAGACAGTCCTGCTGCAGTTGTTAGTAGAGCTTCCCAAATGCCACCTGATAACACTGAAGGGTCAACACTTTTACCAGCTGATTCCATTTGCTGAAATGCCTCAATCATTCCAAAGACTGTTCCAAGTAATCCAAGTAAAGGTGCGATAGTAGCTATGACTTGAAGACTATCTAATTTTGAACTGTAATAATTTATTCTCTCTTCAGATAGTCTTGTAATTTCTTCTCTTACGTCACTTTCTATTTTCGCAGAAATATTTTTGTGTTTAAGTAACTGATACATTGTGAAAGATATAACTTCGGACTCTGGATTATCTGACTTATTAACTTCTTCATACGCTTCTTTTTTTTTATTAGTCAACCAAAGTTCTACGCTATCAGATAAATTCTGATTTTTAAAAAATTGAACTTTATAAAAGACATGTGCCTTATAGAGTATTACAGCAAGTGCATAAACAGACAATAATAAGAGAATATAAACTATTGGTCCGCCTAAACTTAATAATGAATTCAGTCCCATAAAAATTCCGTTTTTAACTAATCGCTATATTGTAAATCATTTGGAACAATATCACATCAAAAACCCACTATGAATTCTAAAAATCATAAATTATCGACCCCCAAATACTTCTTCCTGGTTCATCTACTTGAGTAGCAGAGGCATCCATTAAGTTTGCATTACTGAGATGTGAGGAATATTTCTTATCAAGAAGATTTGAAACACCCAAAGTTAAATCCATACCTGGAGATAACTCAGTCCCGAAGAATAAATCTAGTGTCCCATAACCTGAAGTTTTGCCAACATCAATTACACGGGTATCTACTCGATCCTGAGAGGCTGCAAAATTTATTCTAAGACCATAATTAGTTAATAAATTTTCATAATTTAGAGATATATCACCTGCAAGTGGCATGATTTGAGGTAAAGGACGGCTTTGAGAATCATCATTACCATTTGTATAATTTAAATTAAATTTGATATTGTAATTATTTCCCAAGTCACGCAGAGCATTAAATTCATAACCCCATAATGTGGCATCAATATTTTTGTAAACTCTTGCATCATTTACGTTATTAGCAAATGTCCCATCTGAAACCCTGTATGTAGTAATAAAGTCATCAACGTCTGTATAAAACATTGATGCAACGATGCTATTGCCTAAAAACATTTCCTCAAATCCCAACTCAAAAGTTAAGTGAGATTCTGAGTCTAAATTTGGGTTACCAATATGTCTATCTCGATATTTCATCGCCATAGCCATGCTGGTTTTAGCATGAAATAACTCAGTAGCATCAGGTGTGCGCTCAGTATGACTCATAGAAATGTAATATTTAGAAGCAGGATTAAAAGTCTTTTCTAATCTAACAAAGCCACTTATGTTATCCCAATCTCTTTTTTTTGCAGTAACAGTTCCGGCATAGTGTGCAGTATATAAACTATTTGCTGTCACTTGTAACATGTGATCTGAGCCAGGGTCATCCCCTGCACGGGTAGCTTCTGCTTCTACTTGATCCCATCTAACTCCAAATGAGAGTGTTTGAGCTTTTGAAATTTTCGTGTCTATTTCATAAAATATACCAAACTTTGAAACCTCCGCACCCGGCCATAAAAAAGTTAGGTGCCTTTCTGTACCACTTATTACCATATTTTGCTCAGCATCTCTTGTATTATGTTCGTAATCCAAACCCATTCTACTATTCTTTCCCACAGCTCCTATTATCCGATAACCATATGTATCCGAGGCTGCTGGCGTCCTCATAGTTGATGTAGATCGTAATGTAGAATTGTCCATCTCATGATCCATATCACTGTTGAACATCTCAAATTTCATAGATGTAAACATTCCTAAGGGCGTTACCCGGTGGTATTTGAAATTATAAATATCTGCATGTGAATATTTAATATCCATATTTAATCCTGGATAACCAATATTATCTTGTTGATTATCCGTGTAGGACACCTCAAGTTTTGAGCCATCACCTAATCTCATTCCATATATTAATGCAGTGTTAGAAGTTCTAAATTCAGTAAGCTGTTTAAGGCCACTACCTGATTCATAATTACCTGAGTGAGAATATGAACTGTTCAAACGTATATAACTTGTACCATTACTATAGGTGATATCACCAATGGTTGTCAGTGCTTCTGAGTTAGCATCAAATGTTTGTCCAAATTTCATTTTGAAAGGGCCAAATGTATCGGGTGAATAAGGTTCGGTTACTCTTTTATAACTTATGACACCACCTGGACCTCCCGCGCCATATATAACTGACTGTGTTCCTTTGATGACAGTTACTGTGTCATAGTTCTCCACATTAACATATGTTGATGCAACATCCATTTTGGATGAACAGCTACCATACACCATAGCTCCATCTATAAATGTATTAAGTCTTTGATCACTCTGACCACGTACAACAGGATCTAAACCGTGTCCACCACGACGAATTACATTAACACCATTGACCGATTGCAATAAATCACCGCCATCAACAATATTTCTTGTTTTTATATCATCAATAGCCTCATCACTTACCACGGCATTAGTGTTAGATGGGGCTGTTATCTCGATATCGGTTAAGTCATCTGAATAGACGTAACTGGGTAAAAGAAAAATAATTATGTATGTTATAAACTTGCAAAATCTCATGATCACTCCTAATTAGTTAATAAGTTAATTGTCGGGAAAAGAATTATTTTCCGAGAAGTGGTGGATCTCTTGTAGATATTTTAGATTCGTCTTGGCCAGTCAATTCATGATGAGCAAGAAGAGTTAAATCAGATTTAATTGACTGAAGATTAGATATGTTTTGAGGTTTAATGAGATCATCATTATCTGAAAAATAAAAGTAACAGTTATCACAGTGTGTATCCAAGTCATTTTCATCACTTGTTGAATCTATAGTGCAAAGATAATGATGAGTTGCGTATGAATCTATTTTCGCCGCCACCATCATAGGCGCCGATACGATACTAAGAGACAAAAAGAAATAAATTAATTTACTATTCCAGAACATAATTACCCCAACAATTAATATACTAAATATATTTTAGAATGCAATATGATCAGAGGGTTTTTGTGGTTGGTGATTGTGTGGATTTTGTTCCTTGAGATACCTTAGTTTAAGATGGAGAATGATGTGAAAGTATCTCAAACTAGGTATCCAAGGTTATTCATCGGGAGAGATGAATGTTCTTATAAATTAGAATCCGAAGCTTACTCCCGCACTTACAGAAACAGGCTTATTAGGTCTTTTTCCGTGGTTGTGCTCTGATGCTACGAATACTTTGTCAAATAGATTATCGACATGTACGAAGACTTTAGCGTCTCTAGTACCAGGAATCATAGCTGGAAGCTTATGAGAACCTGTTAAGTCGAAGATCCATGCTTTACCAGTACGTTGACTGTTCTCTTCATTAGTGAACATAGTGTCATAGTACTTAGCACTTAAATCTAGTGACCAGTTTGCTGTGTGCATTCCAGTTCCAACAAATATTTGTGATTTTGGAATGTACATAATGTCATTTCCGATACGTCCAGTTACAGAGTTTGTATCTGTCTTATATTCTGACTTTTGTATTAAAGCAGACATGATTAATGGGAAACGAACAGCGCTTGCAGTTGTACCTTGCCCTTTCATAGCAGGTGCTGCAAACATGTTATCTAAGTTATATTGAAGTTCTAATCCATAAACTTCAGCTTCACCAGCGTTGTTTGATGCTCCTAAATCACTTCCACCACTAGAACATCCACTTGAAATTGTACAAGACTCTAGTAGATTGTCGTAATCTACAAAGAATCCTACAGCTTCAAAGTATGAGCCAGGTTGTGAGTAACGTACACCAACTTCAAAGTTATCTGACTCTTCAGGTTGAGCTGATGAGCTTGGTCCTGTTGGAGAGTATCCTTGATGATAACCAGCGAAGATCGAAGCACCATTGCGTAAGTCGTAGTTTGTTGACATACCGATCATTGTTGCTTCATTTGTTTTATCTTGAATAGACGAACCAGCATTAGCCATTGTTCCTTTGTTGTACTCAACATCTTCATGTCTTATTCCAAGTACAGTTGTAAAGTTGCCATGCTTAATAGTGTCTTTAATATGCAAGGAGACTGCATCAGCGTGTTTACGCTCTGCTCCAGTTTGAGAACCTTGTGCAGAATCACCGCCCACCATAAGTGAGACGAGACCGTTAGAATCTTTTACATATTTTCTAACAAAACCACTATCCATTCTTTGTCTTAAGTCTTTATGTCTACGATAACCAAGTTCAAGGTCGTGCATTCCCATTTGCATGTTAATCACAGTTTGAAAACCTTGCATAGTATAGTCACGATGACCCATTGATCTCTCAATGTACTCACCTGCTGCTGCATCAGTTGCAGTTGTACCAAAAACAATATTATAAGCACGGTTAACCGTGTAATTGTTGGCGAATACGCCTGAACCAGAAGCATGCATAAGCTCGTAGAAGCCATGTGTACTAAATGATAAGTCTGTTAAAGTACCAGAACCAAGGCCATCAGCAGTCTTAACAAATACCGCACCTACTTTACCCCATAGACGACTGTATCTAGTTTTGTATAATTTTGACGTCACTTGCACGTTGTCCATTGGTTCCATGTAGTGAGTGAAAATATATCTATGATAGTCAGTAGACATGTTGTCAAATGCAGAAGCCGCCATTCTTTGATACGGATTCGCTGCAAATTGAGCAGTTGTTAAACCGATATATGTTTCGTTAGATGATTCTTCTGAATTAATACTTGTTAATTCAAAATATTGATTCATTGAACTACCTGATGGTGTGTAACGAACTTTTACAAGATTATCTTGTTTATCAAATCCAGCATCTCCACCATTAGTGTTGATAGTTTTAAAACCGTCAGACCCATAGTGATGGTACTCGACAACATATCCAAAATCACCGATGTTACCACCGTAGTAAGTATGGAATCTGTCGTATCCATCGTCACCGAAAGTCATGTTAACATAACCATCAGTTCCTGCTGTAGGTACTTGACGTGAAATATAGTTAATAGTACCAGCTGTTGTTCTTGGACCTGTTCCAATCGCAGCTGCACCTTTTATAACTTCAACGCCCTCTGCACGACCCGCTGTAGGGTAGTAGTACATTGATGCGTTGGAGTATTGAGCAGGGCCTTGTAGTACCCCGTCTTCCATAATGTTGGTCTTTGCAGATCTCTTCGCAGATACCCCACGCATACCAAGGTTTGTTCTTAAACCGAAACCATCTTCAGTTTGTGAATAAACACCAGGTATCCTGTTAAGGATTCTCTCAGAGTCTGTGTAACCAAATTTTTTCAGCTCTTCGTCGCCTATGTATGACGCTGAACCAGCAATCGTTCTTTCATCTTCTCCAGATGGAAAGACCGTTACAGGTGTAGAGTCATAGTTACGCTCAGCGTGAATAGGCATGCTCATCATGAACAGCACCATCCATAAGTAGCTGAATTTTAACGTTTTTTTGGCCATATAATAACTCCAAATAATTATTTGAAATGCCATTATATGATAATGATTCTCATTTGTAAACAATAATTACTTGCAAATACTAATAATAATCAACAGTATATAGATGTGTTTTTTAGAACTATTTTAAGCTAAATTTAATATATTAAAAAATGTCAAAATATGAACAAAATTAACCTCACACCAATTATCGACGTAGTATTTATCTTATTAATATTCTTCATGTTAGCTACTAACTTTCAAGACTTTAGTCAGACAGATATTGACTTGTCTAGTGAGTCTGCAAAATCAATAAGTAGTGATAAGAAAATGTACCTTATAAGTTTTAACAATGATAAAGATTTCAAATTAAACGACAAGGCTGTTCACATCAACGATATCAAAGCAAAAATACTTACTAGTATTAGAAGCAAAGAGGAGCATTTGGTAGTGATTAAACCCGATGACAATGTAAGTATGCAAAACATACTCTCCGTTATGGAAGACTTTAATAAAAGCGAAATTGACAATGTTCTTTTAGGAATTAAAGAGAATAAAAATGATGTTACATATAAGAGGGAAGATGGAAGTCAGCCAGTTAAAACTCCAAAAATCCTTGGAAAACCAGTTCAATAAAAATGAAATTACCATTAAATAGTAATAAAAAAATAAATGATAATAATTTACTACCTCTTGTGAATATTATTTTTCTACTACTAATATTTTTTATGATAGCTGGAGTTATTCAAAAACAAAAAGAGCTTTATAATGTCGATTTAGGCAAAGCAACTATTGATAATTATACAGAGCGAGAAATTAATACTTTGTTTATAAATAAGGATGGATCAATTATCCTTAACGATGAAGATGTATCATTTTCTGTTTTTGAAAAAACAATTTCACAACTCAACAAGAAATCCGAATTACTCATTGCGGCTGATAAAGAGTTAACTGCAGCTAAGCTAAATAGGATTCTACTAATTTTAAATAACCAATCAATTAAGAAAATTTTTCTTATGACGAGTAAAAATGATGCATGACGATAGATTACAAAACTACTACGTGGTTGCCTTTGCAATTCATCTTTTTTTCATAGTGACACTAAAAATTAGTGCAAGCTTGCAAGACATATCCTCAATTGGTGAGACAGGTATGAATATTCAAATGATTGTTATAGAAAAAAGTGATGCGGAATATAAAAGTAAATCACTCTCAGAGAATACTCAAGAGACAACGGATAAGAGTGAAAAAGATCAAGAGGTTATTCTAGATAATAGAAAAACTGGAGACATAAGTAACAGGACATATGATACTTACTTTGCAAAAATAAGAAGAATTATTGACTCTAATAAACGCTACCCAATCATTGCTAGACAGCGACAACAAGAGGGTTCACCCAAAGTAACTTTCACTATTCTGAGAAGTGGAGACATTAAAGACCTTATGGTGAGATCATCTGGTCATAGGTTACTAGATAGAGAGGCTAGGAGAATGATTCTAACATCTGCACCTTTCCCTAAGATTCCCGACTCGTTTAAAAAAACATCAATTAAACTCACTATCCCAATTAATTTCTCATTAGATAGAAAACTACCTACTAGATAGTCTTCAACTAATCTGCGCTGAACCAGTTTAATTTTTCTCTTAATTTGACAACATTTCCAATAATAAAAATTGTCGGGGGCTCAGGCTTTTCTTTTTCCACCATATCAGGCATCAATGAAATAGTTGTAGCGAATACTTTTTGATTTTGTGTTGTTCCTTGCTGAACTAAGGCACAATAAGTATTTTTATCTAGACCATATTCAATTAGCTTATTGCATATAATTTTAATTGAGACTAAACCCATGTAAAATACTATAGTTTGATTTGGTTGAATGAGTTTCTCCCAATTCAAATCTAATTTCCCATCTTTTAAATGTCCAGTAACAAAAATACATGATTGTGCATAATCTCTATGAGTTAATGGTATCCCGCTATATGTTGAACACCCACTTGCGCTAGTTATACCTGGAACTACCTGAAAAGTAACATTCTGATCCAATAATGTTTCAATTTCTTCTCCGCCTCTTCCAAAAATAAAGGGGTCCCCTCCTTTCAATCTAAGAACACGGTTTCCTTCTTTAGCGTACTTAACGAGTAGTTGATTTATTTCATCTTGTCTGACAGTGTGTTGATCTCTTTTTTTTCCTACGTAGATTTTCTGTGCATCTCTCCTAACTAATTCAATTATGTCTGGATGAACAAGTCTATCGTAAAGAACAATATCAGCTTGCTGCATAAGTCTGAGTGCTCTAAATGTAAGGAGATCAGGGTCACCAGGACCAGCACCAACCAAATAAACTTCACCTTCACTCTTTTTGTTTTCATCAAAATTTTCTATTTCTTTTTCTAGGAACTTCTCTGCTGCACCCTCTTGTCCACTGAGAACCAAATCAACAAATTTACTATTTAGAATTTCTTCCCAAAAAATTCTATTTGACTTAAAATTTTTGAATTTTTTTCTGACCACTACTCTGTTGTCTGAAACAATTTTTGCGAGTTTTCCGTATCCGCCCGGTATTGAAGTCTCTAACTTAGTTCTTAACATTCTTGCCAAAACTGGCGATGCACCACCAGTAGAGACTGACACAGTAACTGGTCCTCGTTCGAGTATAGACGGAAAAATAAAATCACAAATTTCTGGTCTATCAACAACATTCACCAAAATATTTTTTTCATTAGCATCTTTGGCTATTTTTTTGTTTAAATCCTCATTATTAGTGGCGGCAATGACAAACGAAAATTTATATTCATCTAAGATTGATGTCTTGTACTCTGAATCAACGAAAGTCAATTCAGCACGCTTCGAAAAAGTCTGTAGATAATCTGTAAAAGTTGGTGACATTATAATAACTTGTGCTTTTGCTTTAACAAGAAGATCGAGTTTTCTCTCCGCAACCTCACCGCCACCGACGAGAAGAATAAGTTTTTTATTTAATTCTATGTTAAGTGGGAAATATTTCATTAATCTCGATCAATGCCAGCTTTTTGATACCAAAACTTAGCTTTATCGAGATCCTGAGGGACTAATTTTCCCTCTTCATATATCATTGCCAAAGTAGTAGCAGAACCAGCCAAACCTTGCTCAGCAGCTTTTGTGAACCATTCTATACTTTTGTCCACATTCTTATCTGTGCATTCACCTTCAAAATACATGAATCCAAATGCATGTTGTGCCAGCGGTAATCCTTTACTTGCAGCATCTCCCATATACTTAAACGCTTTCGCTTCATCTGCAACACAACCTAAACCGTTCTGAAGCATAATTGCCATACGATACATCGCATCCGCGTTTCCTTCTTCTGCAATTGGAGAGAGAAGCGTGATAGCATGTTTGAAGTTTTTAGTTTCAAATGCTGCTATTCCACTTTCCAGCTCCATTGCTCTATTTTCAAACTTATCCATATTAGTCCTTTAATAATTCTTCTAATTTTCCATCCATGTCATGTTCTACAAGTTCATCAAAACCACCAACATGATAATCACCAATGAAAATTTGTGGGACAGATTGCCTTTTTGTTTTCTCCATCATGATTTGTAGCTGTTCAGGATTCTGATCAACCATAATATTTTCATAAGGAATTTCTTTTTTGTCAAAAAAGTTTTTAGCCCTTACACAAAAAGGGCAAATACGCGTACTGTATATTATGACTTTCTTCATAAGTAATGTTTTATCACTCCTTTCATATTCTTTTGAACTATTACTCCTAAGACGTCATATGAATTATCCAATTGAATCTCTGGATACATATCGTTTAAAGCAAAAAGGTATTTTTTTCCATCGACTTCACTAAACTTTCTAAACCACCTAACACCGTCATATTCAATGAAAACATAACTGTTGTTAGAACACTGTCCAGATGGATCGATAATTACAATACAACCATTTGGGAATTCTGGTTCCATAGAATTATCAGTGACTTGCAAAGCATATGGCTCGGAGGCGCCGCATTCAGAATGTGCGTCCTGTACATCGTATTTGTCTGATGGATTCCCCATAATAATGTCCCCCCGACATCATATATATAATTATATTAACACTAAAATAACAATATGCATCAGGCATCAGTAGAAATTTGATGATTTATTTAAAGAAAATCTTGAATAGTAAGCTCAATAAAATACTCAAAATAATTGAGGTTGTTATAGGAAAATAAAAATTAAAGTTCTTTTTTTCAATAACAATATCTCCCGGTAATTTTCCTAAACCAAGGCTCGCTAGATAAGGATAGAGTAATCCAACTAAAATAAATATAATGCCGATAAGAATGAAAAACTTAGCCATTATTTCTTTTTGCTTTAAAAAAATCTTTTAGAAGTTGTGATGACTCAGATGAACAAAGGCCCGATATAATCTCAGGTTTATGATGTGTTGCAGATGATTCAAAAATCTTCGGTCCATTAAACACTCCTCCACTTTTTTTATCTTCGGCTCCAAAAAACAGTCTATCCAGTCTAGCAATACTTATCGCATGCGCACACATTGCACAAGGCTCTAATGAAACATAAATATCACAACCCACTAATCTTTCATTTTGTACGTGATCACATGCTTCGTGAATTGAGAGAATTTCAGCATGACAAGTAGCATTTTTTTTCTCTCTCATTCTGTTTGCAGATTTAGCAATTACCTTGTTTGATTTATTATCTACGATGATTGCGCCTACCGGTACTTCATCATTTGAAAATGCTATTCTCGCTAAATCAATTGCTTGTTGCATATAATCTTCATTTTGTTCGGGACTATCTAACATTACATTGTTTCTTTAAATTTAACTTGTTGTCCAATTGGTTGAAGTAGTTCATCCTCACGCATGACAATATTGCCTCTTATCATTGTCATTACCGGCCATCCTGTTACATTTAGACCATCGTAAGGAGTCCATCCAGTTCTAGATTTTTGTTGCGCATTTGTAATCGTCATCTTCTTATTTAAGTCAACGAGGGTTATATCAGCATCATAGCCTTTTGTTATCTGACCTTTGTTGTGAATTTTATGTATCCTGTGAGGGCCATGCGACCACAAATCAACCAAACGCTCAATAGATAATTTTTTATTGCTGACATGATTTAGCATTACTGGAACGAGTGTTTGAACTCCTGGGGTTCCACTTGGTGAAGACGGATATGTCTGTGCCTTTTCATCAAGTGTATGCGGCGCATGATCAGATGCAAGAATATCAACTGTATTATCATTAATAGCTCGCCATAGGGCGTCCTGATGATGCTTCTCTCTAATAGGTGGATTCTGTTGGACAAGTGTACCAAGTCTTTCATAGCACTCTGGTGCAGAAAAAGATAAATGGTTAGCAAGAACCTCAACACTCGCAACATCTTTATTCATTTTCAGATATTCCATCTCTTCAGCGGTAGTAATATGAAGAATATGAACTCTTCTTTTATACTTCTTTGCAATTTCAACTACTCTTCTTGTTGCAGATAAACAACTCTCTGGTGACCTCCATATATTATGCATAGAAACATCAGTACTCGATCCCAAAATCTCTTTTTTATTTCTATCCATAATATATTGATCTTCAGCATGAACTGCTATAACTCTTTTACCATTTGAGATTACAGCTTCAATCTCTTCATCTGATGGTGTAATTAAATCTCCTGTACTCGCTCCAATAAATATTTTTATTCCACAAGTTCCCTCTAAATTTTCCCATTCACTGAGATTACTACTTGTTCTTCCAGTCCCTCCTAGGTAAAAAGCATAATCGGTCCAAGCCACTCTACTTGCTCGTTGCAGTTTATCTGCCATAGCCTCTGGTGTAATAGTTAATGGATTTGTATTTGGCATCTCAAATACACATGTTACTCCTCCTGCAGCAGCTGCTTTCATTCCTGATTCGAGATTCTCTTTATTCTCAAGACCTGGTTCTCTGAAATGAACTTGTGAGTCTATAACGCCCGGCAAGACATGAAGGTTATTACAATCTATTATTGAGTCTGTGACTGATGATGCAGATTCCTTTGATATTTTACCTATCTCTTCAATGATGCCATCTTTTACACCTATGTCAGCATCAACTATTCCTGAGGGAAGCACTACTTTCCCATCTTTAAAAATATAATCAAATGACAAATTTTCTTTCATCAATCTATTCTATCAATTTAGGTCGATAAATTCTCAGTATATTAATTTTATGTATATATCACTTGATTTTACAGGGATTCTTGATAAATTAATTGCCATGCAAAGGATATTCGACACTATAGGTCTCACTGTCTCTGGGACGTGTGCAATTCACTGCCTTTTTGCGCCGGTGACAGTCATCCTCTTTCCGATCATAGGTCTAACTGTCCTAGATGAGCACACATTCCATGAAATTATTTTATATTTTATCTTACCCTGCGCTCTGATGGCATTTACTATGGGTTGCAGGAAACACAAAGATTACAGTGTAGCAACCTTAGCGGTTATTGGTATACTTTTACTTATCAGCGCAACTGTGCTGCATGATATGTACAGCAGTGAACTCATCAGAATAATAACTCTTCTTGGTAGCTCTCTTTTAATAGTTAGTCATGTAAGAAATTATTTTTTATGCCGAAAAGCTGATTGTCGACACGATCATCACTAAGCCTCTTCTCCAAGACTCTTTAAGTTTTCGATTGCAAGCGGAAAGTTGCCGTCAATGCTAAGAGCTTGACGAAACATCTTTATAGCATTTTCATTATCCTCAATACCTTTGTAACAAACACCTAGACTATTGAAGACCTCTTTTGTGGCGATGTCCATCGATACTAGTTCATCTAGCGCACTCATAGCGTCATTAAATCTACTTTGTTTTATAAGAAAATTTGCCATATTTAATCTTGGATATACTTGATCAGGGACCAACTCAATTAATTTTTTGTAATGATACTCTGCCTCAGGATTATTAGTATTACTAAACACATTTGCTAGGTTATTATGAGCGGGCGCTGATGAATCATCAATTTCAAGCGCTCTTTGATAATTTTCTACTGCTCTATCATAGTCTTTTAAATCTGAATAAATTATTCCTAGTGAATAATAAGATTGGAAATGTTTTTGATCAAGGAGGATCGCCTTTTCATAGGCAACAATTGCAGATTTATTATCCCCCATTGAATGAAGTAATGCGCCATAATTACTTAAAAACACGGCTTGATTGGGTTCAGATTTTATTGCTAATTCAAGGTATTTTTTTGCATCATTGAAGTTTCCCTCTGCCATAAATATTAGCGAAATAAGGTGCTGTGCATTCGCATCGTCTGGATTATTTTTAAGAATTTTACTGTAAAGCTCCTTTGCTTCTTTATATTTTCCATTTTTTTGCAGATCTATTGCTTCTGCAAATGCTTGTTTGATAAAAAATTTAGACATTCGAAAGTCTCTTTTCGATTTCACTCATAACACTGGACCAGTCACCTAATAATTCTTGTCTAAATAGTTCCACAGACGGATACCATGGACTAGATGATTTGTAATTTAAATCCCAAGTGTGTTTCGGAACAGCTGGTAAAAGAATCCATGTTTGCTTGTTTAGAGAACCAGCAATGTGTGGCACAATGCCCTCTATGGTAATGACTAAATCGCAATTATCTATTGTATAGATTAAGTCGTCAAGATTATCGAATTTTGTAAGATCAATTACATTGTGTTTTTCTGAATCAAAGAAGTTATCTAGCGCCCCATCAGGCAAAATAATTTGTTTATAATTTGATAGTTCTTTAGGAGCTGTTGTAACTATACCTATTGTTGATTTTTCATTTAATGAATTTTTTTTCGGATTATCAACGTTTAAGTATGGGAAGGTTTGTGTGTCCATTTTGGGTTCCCACTCTAAAATTTTTGCAAGTGAAATCAAGTAACAATGATAATCGAACTCAGGAACTTCACCGTCATATGCTATAACATTTTTTATCCATTTTTGAGTTTTTAAAAAGTTTATAACTGCATCCTGTGCCATTATCGTTATGGTAGCTCCTTCCATAGCTAATTGTTTGGCAAATCTAATAAACTGAAAAGTCTCACCAACAGACTGTTCAGCAATTACTAATAGATGTTTGCCATCTACATCTTGTCCTGTCCATTTTGGTTTATTGAAATCTCTTTTGTAAATCTCTAGAGGCATTTTTAACCTCCATTCAAATTCTTTCCAACCCTCACTGTAATTGCCAAGTAGAAGATGGCACATTCCTAGATTTATATGTGGTTCGATATAATCAGGGTAAGTGTCTATGCATGATTTGTAAAAAGAAATTGCTTGATCAAATTTCTTCAATTCTTCATAAGTTATGCCAAGTATCAATTGACAGCCTAAATGATCAGGTGCTATTTCAAGACAATTTTTAAAAGCATCAACTGCTTTAGTAAATTTGTCGGTTTGTCGATACGCCTCACCAAGATAAAAGTGTACCTGTGATATTTGTGAATTTAAACTAATAACTTTTTCAAAAGTACTGATTGAATCATGATAGTTTTTTATTGAACTTTGAGCACAACCTAGTGATATTAAGATACCTATGTCATTATTCTTAATCTCTAGAGCTTTACGGATATAAGAAATACTCTCATCATATTTCTTCTCACGCATTCTTATACAGCCAATTATATGATTAGCATCTGCGTCTTGTTCCTGATTAAGAAGGTTTTGACAAAGACTCTCAGCCTCTTCAAATTTATTTTGTCCAAATGCATTAATAGCTTTAGATATTTCTGGTTTTAGTGTCTCTTTTTTTGTCATAAAATCTATAAGAGATAATATATCGTATGCAGCAAAAATTTACTAAGATTATTATAAAAACTGAAGGGCAAAAGCTCACTGAAATTACTAGTCAAATTTCACAAGTCCTCACTACTCAGGTTATAGAAAACGGTCTTGTGACAATTTATATTAAACACACAAGTGCATCACTTATAATCCAAGAAAATGCTGACACCGATGTTCTGAGAGATATTGAGAATTTTTTTGATAAACTTGTACCAATGGATGAGTCCAAATATATCCATAATTCTGAGGGTGCAGACGATATGCCGGCACATATAAAATCACTGCTTACGAATACTCAGCTTTCAGTACCAATGAAAAATAAAAAGCTAGTTCTTGGAACTTGGCAAGGCATTTTTCTATTCGAACATCGATTAGAACCCCATGATAGGAGTATTGAAATACATATTATTGGAGAATAACTAGAGAGTCTTGTGTGACTCTCTAGTTAGAATAATTTATGGTTGATAACTAAAAGGTCCTGACAACCCAACGCGTGCTGGTTTGGTGTTCCAAGATAGTCCATGATCATCAAATGATTGACTACTTGTAACATTAACATCAACACCACCACAGCCAGGATTGACCTCAAGTGGATGATGAGCACAATGTGCAACTTTGCCATCTGCATCAACAACACCAGCCATTTCCCAACCACCGGCATCAGAAACTTTTAAAAATTTATCTTTACCATCGATAGAGCATTCAATTTTTGCTCTTTTTACACCAACAAGGTTTGAGACAAGACCTGCGATTACTCCAAGGTGACCACCACCTTGACCACCCCACAACTTTTCAACTGCAGCAGCTTGTTCATCAGATGCTGATTCATCAATATAAAGTGCGAGTGAACAGTTACCATCTGTTAAGTTTTCGGTGCCAGCTTGAAGAAATGCAGACACTTTAACTCCGTTAAGATTGACATCATCACAATGTCCCTCTTGAATATCCCAAACTAACATTGCATTACATGGTCCCATGCTTGCTGGTTGAAGAAATATACAAGGGCATAGTACATCGCAATTACATGACTCTGCATAATTTCCTGATACTTTCCAATCCATAATTTGACCCTCTTTTTTATAGTTAGATATTTAATATAACATTTAAACCAATAATTTCTAATGTTTTTAATAATATTAGCAACATCTAACATATACCAGATTTGATGAACTATGCTTTGAATATGCTATATTTAATGTAGGGGTATGAGATGATGAGAAGATTTTTTATGCACAATCGCGTGCTATCTTCTTCTAAAGGGAGAGTAAAAAACCAAAGCGATTTCAAATGGTACGATACTAGCGTACCATGTAGAACAGCATGTCCAGCAGATACAGATATCCCCTCGTACTTAGAGGCAATACACAAGAAAGATTATAAAAAAGCATATTCTATTAATTTAGAAGATAATGTTTTTCCTGAGATATTAGGGAGAGTATGCTCTAGACCATGCGAGGATGCATGTAGGCATTCAAAAGATGGCAATGGAGAGTCAGTTGCAATATGTTTCTCAAAAAGAGCGGCTGGAGATTTCAAAAAAAATAAAATTAAACTTAAAAACTATTCACCCAAAACAAACAAAAAAATAGCAATTATTGGATCAGGTGTGGCAGGGTTGGCCTGCGCAAGAGAACTTCATCGTTATGGACATGATATTGAAATCTTCGAGAAACACAAAACTGCAGGTGGTATGCTCAACCAAGGAATCCCTGTTTTTAGACTCCCAAGAGATATTATTCAAAAAGAGATTGAGCAAATTCTATCTCTAGGTATAAAAATAAATTTTCGAAGTCCAATTGATACGTACGATGAACTTAAATATCTTGCAAGGAATTATGACGCTGTAGTACTTGCTATGGGAACATTAAATGCCAATAAAATAAATGATGAGTTTAGTGAATGTAATCAGGTAGAAGATGGGCTAGACTTCCTTCTAAGAACAAATGAATACAACTCAAAATTTGTAGGATCGAACGTCGTAGTAATAGGTGGCGGTTATACCTCTATGGATTGTGCAAGAACGGCACTTAGGTTGGGTGCAAAATCTGTCAAAACATTTTATAGACGCACCAGAGGTGACTTGGTAATTCTACCAGGTGAACTTGATGAGCTCAAAAAAGAACAAGGCTCAATGAAGTTTAATGCTAGACCGAAAAAACTCATTTTTACAAAAGATAAGCTAGTAAAAATTGAGATGATTAAAACCATCATTGATAAAAAAGGCAAATTGAAAGATATAAAAGAATCGGAATTTAATATCAAGACCGATCACATAATCCTAGCTATCGGACAAACACAAAACTATGAAGCAATAGATGGTTTAGAAAATTACCGAGGTAAATTAAAAACTAGTATTACTAGTCATCATCTAATTAAAAATATCTTTTCAGCTGGAGATTATGCTCTTGGCGCCTCGACATTAATTGAAGCCATAGCACATGCAAAAGAAACAGCAGATAGAGTTGATAAGCATTTAATGAATAGAATACTTAAAACTAATTCGATTGAAATAAAAGATGTTGCCTCGACTAATAGAAACTTAAAGATGAATTATATTCCTCTTACTTCTATGAGTACGCTTGAACCCTCGCGTCGAAAAAATTATAAAGAAGTTGAATTAGGATATAAAAAAAATGAAGCTACTAAAGAAGCCTCTAGATGTTACCTCTGTCATTATAAGTTTGAAATTAATAATAATTTATGCGTTCTGTGTGATGAATGTCTATTAGTAAAACCAGTTGATCATTGCATTGTAGAAATTGAAAAAACTCAAGAAACAGTCGATGGTGATTTTGATTATCAAAGAATTAATCCAAAAAAAACAAAGGGGATTTATCATGGAAGATTATTAATTGATCACAAGAAATGCATAAGATGTGGTGAATGTGAAAAGGCATGCCCGACAGGCGCTATCACGATACAAAAAATTGAAAAGGTGCATCATGCGACAACCTAAATTTAAAACGGTAAACGTAACATGCCCGCATGATTGTCCTGATACATGCTCACTTAAAGTCACTGTTGATATGTCAATAAAAAAAGCAGTTACGCTCAAGGCAGATAAAACACATCCAATTACTAGGGGCTATCTTTGCAACAAAGTGAATCACTATTTAGATTTAGTTTACAATAAAAACAGAGTTCTTTATCCGCATGTCAGAATCGGTCCAAAAGGAAACAAAGCAAAATTCAAACGCGTGTCTTGGGATCATGCGCTCAGGATTGTGACAAAGAATTTAGAAGAGATTGAGAGAAAATATGGTGCAGAAGCAATACAACCATACAGTTATTCTGGGACACTTGGTATGCTTGGCTATTGGGGCATGTCTGAGAGGTTTTGGAATAAGATGGGTGCAGCAAGACTGGGTCGAACCATTTGTATCGCAGCTGCATCGACAGCAGGCATATATACTTATGGCGCTGCATGCGGGCCAGCTATCGATGAAGTTCCCAACAACGACTTAATTATTCTTTGGGGAACAAATATTGTTTCTACTCATGTGCATATGGTGCCGTTTGTAGAAGAGGCAAAAAAGAAAGGTGCAAAAATTATATGCATAGACCCAAGGGAGACAAGAACAGCGGCTTTATGTGATTGGCATATTCAACCTAGACCTGGAACAGACGCTGCGCTTGCGTTAGGTATGATGCATTTGATTGTAAAAAATGGAAAACATGATTTAGCATTTCTTAAAAGACACACCACTGGTTATGAAGGTTTTATTAAAAATATACTTCCTAAATATACTCCTGATAAAGTTTCAAAAATTACGGGTCTTAAAAAGGAAATTATTCTACAACTTGCAAAAGAGTATGCTGCTACAAAAAAAACATATATACGCCCTAACTATGGACTTAATCGTCACAGAAACGGAGGTATGATGGTAAGGGCAATAATGCTACTTCCAGCCATAACAGGTGCGTGGAGAAATAAAAGTTCAGGTGTTTTTGTAGGCTCAATTGAAGAGATGTGGAATGTTGATTTAAACAAACTTCAAAGACCCGATCTTCTGAAAGACAAAAATCCCAGAAGTATTAATATGATTAAAATAGGTGAAGCTTTAAACGATAAGAAATTAAATCCCCCAATTAAAAGTCTATTTGTTTGGAATTCCGATGTTGCTAATTGTGCGCCCGATACAACAAGTGTAAGAAAAGGGTTAAAACGACAAGATTTATTCACCACGGTGCATGAGACTTTTTGGACCGACACTTGTAACTATGCAGATGTAGTTTTACCAGCAGATACTGCACTGGAACATCTTGATTTAAATGCGCCTTATGGACATTATTACTTTAGTCTTTCACAACCTGCTATCAAGCCACTAGGAGAGAGCAAATCTAATCAAGATCTATTTAGAGAGCTTGCAAAATACATGGGGTATAAAGAGAAATGCTTTAAACAATCAGATGAGAGCATGATTAAAGATATGATTGACCCTAAACATAATCCACTCTTTACAGGTATCACTTATGACAAACTTAAAAAAAGAGGTTGGATGAAAGGTAATGTTACACATAAAAAAAGAGATTACATTAAAAACGGATGGCCAACCAAAGATGGGAGGATACAAATCTATTCAAAAGACACTAAAAAATTAGGCCTAGGTGCTTATCCTAATCATATTGAGGAATTTAGGGATATAAAACTCAAGAAAAAATATCCAATTCAAATTTTAAGTCCTGCAACACATCAGTTTATCGGTAATTCTTTTGTCCCAGTTGAGAGACTCAGAAATATGGCATCTAGACCTACCATTGAGATATCTAAAAAAGATGCAGATAAAAGAAAAATTAAAGATGGTGATTTGTGTAAAGTTTATAACGATGTAGGTGAGACCTATGCGCATGCTGTTATTATGGATACGATGTTAGAGGGAGTTGCCTCGACTCAAAAGCAATATCGAGGCTCGCTAGTTAAAAACGGTGTCAATGTAAATGCACTCAATACACAGGATGTGACAGATATGGGCGAAGGCCCAATTTTCTATACAGTCCTAGCTCAAATTGAAAAATCTTAGTTAGACATTCTTAATGGATAATATTCAAAAAATAGTGCATTTCCTGATGATAAATGCACTGCTACTTTAGACACGTCTAATAATGCATTTTTATATTGATTTTGATGATTTGTAGTGATTATATATATTTTAAGGGGTATTTATGAATTCAAAAGTCACTTTATTGCTAGCGCTGTTAGTATTCTCGCCACTAAATGCAGGGGAACCAGATGTTGGTGGGCAACTAGAATCTGCAGTTCAAAGCAAGATGAGAGATACAGCTAACCGTGCATTCTCATATGGTGACAAGTTATTTGAAACATGGGCAAGGGAGAATATATCGAGTCTAAGATTAATTGAAGTCGAAACAAAAATTAGCAAGAGCTCTAAACCACAGATAAGACTAATAAGTCTCTTTGAAATTTCGAAGAGTGATGCAAATGCAGTATTGAGCCAATTCTCCTTCTCAACATTTGATGATAGAGAAATTTTTAATGGCGGACTAGTTTATAGAGCATTCAATAATGATAAGACCATTATGTATGGGACGAACTTGTTTTATGATCAACAACTTCATACTGGTCATAAAAGATTTAGTTTAGGATTTGAGCTAAAATCATCAGTATATGATTTTAATCTAAACCTATATGATGCTACTTCATCTATTCACCATGTAGAAGATGTGCCAGAGGTAGCTGCTGGTGGTTATGATGCTGAAATCGGTATTGTGATGCCTTACCTTCCATGGGCTAAAATCTACTACAAAGCATATCAATGGAATAATGAGACGCTTAATATAAAAAATGGTGAAAGTTTGAGCTTATATATGGAGCCAACCTCTAGATTATCTTTTGAAGCAGGAATGAATAACAACAGCACTTTAAGCTCAAAGAAAACATTTGTTAAATTAAATTATATATTATGTTGTGCTGATGAGAGCACAAGACCATCAATGTTTAATGTCTCTTCAAGAGCTTTTAATTACGTACCGCTAGAAGAGAAGCGAATCTATGAAAAGGTAAGAAGGGAAAATAATATTATTGTCGTCAGAGGTGGCGGTGGTATTTCAGTTACAGCGAGTGGTTTTTAATATGAGAGTATTATTATTAATAATTTTTTTAATTACAACATCACTGGTGTCAGTAGATGATGCACAGGCTGCATGTGCAGCAGATAGCGATGGCGTAATAACAGTTACCGACAATAGTTGCTCCGTTCAGCCTGATAGTTATGGAATAACTATGTATAAAATGTATTTTTGCACTTCAGCACCAACTGCAGCAACTACTTCAGATGCAGCTGATATCAGTTCATGTGTCCTAGTCTTTGATGCTGGTGCTTCTGGAAGTAGAGTCGATATGACAGGCACAGGAGATGCTGGTGCTTTTGGTGGTGCTACATTTTTCAGGCCAGCACCAAACACGTACACACATGGTTATATGCTTATAGATAATGTGTTCTACGTAAAATATGCTGCAAAATTTAACGAATCTAAAGAAGGATCAAAGACCGGAAATGACAGTGGTGTGTTCTGTGGAACATTAGCTGGAACAGGCAATGAAAGTACAGGGCAGTCAACTACTTGCGGCGCCTCCGCAATTACTGCTGGGGAATGGGGTGCTCAACTTACAAGTTTTAATGGGAGTGCGAGTTGTGTAGCAATTGTAACTGCCAGCAATCTCAACAATACTGGTGCAGATATAACAGGTGTTTTAGAGACCAGCGCGGGAGTAAGAACATCTGATTGTTCCGATGTTGATAAACTTGGTGGAATCCAAACTTTTGCATCACCAGTGATAATTACGAAAGATTTAAAAACAATAGATGTGGCTTTTGGTATTAGTGAAGGCATGACAATTTTTGAAAATGGCGCAACACCACCAGTTATCAACATGGGCAGCGGGCCCTTCCAAGCAGTAATAACTGTAGTAAATTATTAAACTAGTTTAATAAGTAAGTACTGCGCGATATCTAATTTTATTACTTTTGACTTTCTTGATTGCTTCATTAACTTTATCAAATGTAAATGTCTCAATTTTAGGCTTTATCTTGTGCTTGGCTGCTATCCTTAGCATCTCTCTCATCATTTTTCTACTTCCACCAGGATTAGCAGAAATTGAAAGTCGTTTCATTAATAAACTAAATACATGGACATTTACTGTGCTTGGCGGTATGCCAACAAAACATATATTGCCATCAACATCTAGTGTATTTAAAAGTTGAGACCAATCTAAATCTGCATGTGCGGTAACAAGTAAGAAGTCAAATGCCTTTTCATATTTATTTATCTCATCAATAGTAATTACATTTGATGCTCCAAATGATTTAGCTTCTTTTACTTTATTTTTTGTACTTGTAATAGCTGTCATTTTAAATCCCATGGCTTTTCCAAATTGTAGGCCAAGATGACCGAGACCTCCAATACCAAGAACTGCTACTCTTGAGCCCTTCTTGACCTTGTAACCTCTAAATGCACCATGAACTGTCCATCCACCACACATTAGTGGTGCAGCATGTTCAGATTTTATTTCCTTTGGTATTTGATAGACCATCTCAGAGTCAGCTTTAACGAAATCTGCAAAACCCCCATTTCTCCCAACACAGGTTGCTTCTGATGATGGACACATGTTATCTCTATCAGATTTACAATATGTGCATGTTTTACATATTTTAGAAAACCAACCAAGACCAACTCTTTGGCCTTTCTTAAAATTCTTTACTCTACTACCTAATTCCCTCACTGTACCAACAATCTCATGGCCTGGTACAAATGGGTAATTTGAAATCCCCCAGTCATTATCTATTAAATGAATATCACTATAGCAAATACCACAGTGTGATATCTCAATAATTACTTCACGTGCTTTTGGCGCAGACATATTGTAGTTGAGCTCAGTTAATGGAGCTCTAGCTTTCTCTGGCGCAAATCCTTTTACAGATATTTTAGGCATTTTAGAGATTGGTTAGCGGTTGTTTTAATGCTGTAATGACAGCATCTTGATTGGCATACACAAGATAAATATATGCTAACAGACCAACTACTCCAAAAATTTTTGTTGGGATAATTTTATCAAGTCGTGTAAAAGTACCTATGCACTGACTAAAGTTAAATGCAAAATATCCTACCGCTACAAAAAATACCATCCCCAAAATTGTTATTATAATCATATATAAACCATAACGACTTTTCTATTCTAAGACAATAGTAATCTTTTGATCAGTCATCTCACAATCATCGCTTCCCATAAGATTAAGCACTTGTCCCATAGGCGTGATAGCATCAACTGCACGGTCAAACAAATAACCTATTCCGGAATTTATGATAAAATTTTCTGCAGAGTCATCCTCTTGTATCATTCCATACTGACCTTCTTTATCTCCAGACTTGCACATAACATTGATTGATGAACATTCTGTTAAAAATGTAATTGTGTTAGGTGTGAGTGTTTCAACCTTATTTGATGATGAAAATACTGTACATACTGAGTCTATAGGTTCATTTTTTTGATTTACAGTATTTAATTCAATCTTCACTGGATACTTTGTGGGTTGTAAAGTTGCACAACCAAATAATAGGAAAAACCACAAAAGGTTAATTTTTCTCATGACAAAAGATCTTTTTAAAGCTTACATTGTTTTCCATATTTCATTACTCGATGTCCATAAACTCTCAGCTATATCATCATCATAACTTATCGTAGACGATTTTACAGGTTTAGATTTTATAAAATACAAGCCACTTATCTCATCAAAGAGGCTATCACTAGCTAGAGATATTATTGTAGAAGCTCCTTGTTTGCTAGATATTGCAAAAAATTTAATAAATGAAGAAATTACTTTATAAAAAAAGTTTTTATTATTATTAGCTATATTTGTGTTAACAACACCAGGATGAAGGCAATTAACTGTTACAGCTGAATTTGATTTTGAGAGTATTTTATCAAGGTGATAGGTGAAATATATATTAGCAAGTTTTGATTTTTTATATTGTCTCCATCCATTAAAATATTTTGGATTACTAAAGTCGTTTGATATTACCACACCACGATGTGCCTCTGATGCTACATTAATAATTTTTTTCTTAACACAATCAAGTAGATAATTGGTTAAAACAAAATAACTCATATGATTCAATGCAAAAGTCATTTCAAGACCCTCTTTTGTTATTTCGTGATCCATAAAGATTCCACCGGCATTGTTAATTAAGACATCAATTTCTGTATATTTGTCTTTTATCTTTTTTGCGGTTTGGATAGTCTCTGTGATTAGAGATAAATCGCAAGTGTATGTGTCAACTACACAATTGTACTCTGTAATCAGAGAAGTTTTTAATGAGTCGAGTTTGGTTTTTGATCTGCCAATAAGTATAAGGTGATAACCGAGCTTCGCCAAAGCTTTAGTAGTTTCAAGACCCAGGCCTGAGGTTGGTCCCGTGATAAGACATTTCATCATTGTTATAATTTAACTTGCTAGGTTGAAAAGCACAACAAAAACGGCTGACAATATACCAATCGCAATAAATAGAACTAACGTCTGAAAATTAGATGCATCTTTACTGACAAGTTTTCTATATTTTTGATATAAATAGTTATTGGAATAATTTGGTAAATACAAATCTAAAAAAGCAAGTCTTCTTATTCTTCTGCTTGATAAATGTAAACTATTTTTAGATATGATTTGAGAAACTTCGATTATATATTTATTATCAATTAAACGAATACTCTGAGTTTTCTTTTTCATAATACTTATGCAGACTGAAGATTGCCAAGCACTTCATCCATTGTTTTTTTTGCATCACCAAACAACATTTTTGTATTGTCTTTAAAGAAAAGAGGGTTTTGCACACCTGCATAACCTGTTGCCATGCCTCTTTTTAATACAACTGTGGTTTTACCTTTCCAACATTCTAACACTGGCATACCCGCAATAGGACTGTTAGGATCTTCAAGTGCTGATGGGTTTACAATATCGTTTGCGCCTATAATTATTGAGACATCGACATTGTTAAAATCATTGTTTACCTCATCCATTTCATAAACAATATCATACGGGACTTTTGCCTCCGCCAATAGTACGTTCATATGACCAGGCATTCTTCCTGCAACTGGATGTATAGCGAACTCGACATCTACATTTTTTTTCTTAAGTAATTTGACTATCTCATTGACAGTGTGCTGTGCTTGAGATACAGCCATTCCATAACCAGGTATAATCATTACTTTTTTAGATGTAAGCAAAAGGTTTGTGAGCTCATCAGAATTAATTGATGTAACCTCACCTTGATCTGTAACGGATGTAGCGACTGGAGATGAATCAGTTCCAAAGCCACCAGCTATAACGGATATAAAACTCCTATTCATAGCACGACACATTATATAGCTCAGTATTGCTCCACTACTACCAACGAGTGCTCCAACAACAATTAAAAGATCATTACTAAGCATGAAACCTGTTGCAGATGCAGCCCAACCTGAATAAGAGTTCAACATAGAAACTACTACTGGCATATCAGCTCCGCCTATTGCCATAACTAAATGGATGCCAAAAATTAATGCTAAAAACGTCATAAATGCTAGTGGATAAATCGCATTCGATGGTGTTGGATCAATGGTGAAAGCGTAACCCAAGGAGACGATAACAATTACGACTAGTAAATTTAAATAATGGCGTGCTGGGAGAATTAAGGGATTTCCACTCATCTTGCCACTTAATTTACCAAAAGCGATTATAGATCCTGAAAAAGTAATAGCTCCAATGAATATGCCTATAAATATTTCTATGCTGTGAATGGTCTTTTCTACACCAACCAACATAATCGACTCATCTAGGAAATTGACATATCCAACTAAGACTGCAGCAAGGCCAACTAAGCTATGTAAAATTGCCACAAGCTCTGGCATTTGAGTCATTTGTACTTTTTTGGCTAATGATATTCCAATTATTCCACCCAACAACATTAGGGTTAAAATTAAATGATAATTTTTTGTTACGTAAGGCCCAAGAAGTGTTGCGATGATTGCAACAGTCATTCCAATCATTCCATACATATTACCTTTACGTGATGACTCTTGATGACTGAGACCACCAAGTGTAAGTACAAATAAAACTGTTGCTCCGATATAAAGCGCACGAACTAAATCAAATTCCAGTGAAATCATTTTTTAAACATCTCCAACATTCTTCTTGTAACAGCGAAACCACCAAATATATTAATACTAGCGATCAATATAGCTGTGGATGCAAGAATTACAGAAATTAAATCATCAGACGATATTTGCGTAAGTGCACCAATTATTATGATACTGCTCACAGCATTAGTGACAGACATCAAAGGTGTGTGAAGTGAAGCGGTGACATTCCAAACAACCATGTAACCAACAAAACAAGACAATACGAAAACAGTGAAGTGATTCATAAATGAAGTTGGAGCTACACTACCAAGTGCTGCTAGCAAAACAAGAGCAATAGTGAGTCCAACAAAAGGAAATTTATTCTCCTCTGTTTTTTTCGTTTTGATAGATTCGATTGGTTTTGCAACTTCTTTTACTTTAGGTGATGCGGATACTTCAATTGGTGGAGGTGGGAACGTAACTGTTCCATCTTTGATTACAGTCATACCTCTTAATACATCATCATCCATATTAATATTTATCTGACCATCTTTGTTAGGTGTGAGATCAGAAAGAACGTGAAATAAATTAGTTGCATATAGCTGACTGGATTGCGCTGGTAGTCTTGAGGGCAAATCCGTATATCCAATTATTTTGACACCGCTCAGTTCTGCGATATCGTCTTTAATGGTACCCTCGCAATTACCACCCTGACTCGCTGCCAAATCAACAATAACACTTCCTGGTTTCATTGAGGAAATCATATCACTGGTGATAAGTTTGGGCGCTGGTTTACCGGGTATTAGAGCGGTAGTGATTATGATATCCACTTCTTTGCATTGATTAGCAAAAAGTTCTAATTCGGCTTTAATATATTCATCACTCATTACTTTTGCATAACCTCCTGAACCAGAGCCATCTTCTTCAATCTCAACGGTCAGAAAATCTGCGTTTAAACTTTCAACCTGCTCTTTCACCTCAGGCCTTGTGTCAAAAGCTTTTACTATTGCGCCTAAGCTTACTGCAGTCCCAATTGCAGATAAGCCGGCAACACCGGCACCAATAATTAAAACTTTAGCTGGAGGTATTTTACCTGCTGCGGTAATCTGCCCACCGAAAAACCTCCCAAAATTATGTGATGCCTCTATAACAGCTCGTGAACCAGCTACATTTGCCATCGAACTTAATGCATCCATTTTTTGAGCTCGAGAAATTCTAGGAACTGAATCCATAGCTAAAATGTTGACTTTATCTTTTGCTGATTTACTTAATCTATCTTGGTTAGTCGCAGCACCGAAAAAAGATATCAATGTTTGATTATTCTTTAATAAGTTTATTTCACTTGGATTGTCAATTGATGGCGCATTTATTTTCAGAACAATATCTGATGTTTCCCAAATTTGCTTAGCAGATTTTAAAACTTCAGCGCCAGATTCCACATAATCGGTATCAATAAAATTAGATGCTATACCAGCATTTGTCTCAATCTGTACTTGATAACCTAATTTTTTTATTCGTTGTACAACATCTGGAGTTACTGCAACTCTATTTTCTTTCTCTTTACTCTCTTTGACTATTCCTATTATCAACACAATCTCCGTTAAAGTAGCTATATGATTATTACGATTTTTATTACTAAATTAATTCAAACCTTTTACAACTATTTAAGTTTTGCGGTTTATTAAACCATAAATAAGTCTATTTATACTATTGTTACTGCTTGAAAAATAGGATGAATTTTTTGTACTTTCATCCGCAAGTCTTTTGCAGTAACTTCTAACATCTTCGCACGACATGTGTTGTAGTATGTTAGGTCCATCTAAACTTTGCATATTAGACTTGCTTCCATTGTAGTCCAGCAAGTCATCTGTTGCTTGGAAAATCATTCCAAAATTTCGGCCAAATTTCCTTATTTCCTCTATACTACTAGAATTATTTGATTGATTCAAAATTAATGTGGATAAAAAGCAATATTCAAACAACTTCGCGGTTTTACCTTCGTGGATATGCAAAATTTGTTTTTTTGATAATTTCTTAGATTTGCCGATAACAAGTAAATCATCAGCTTGCCCACCAGCTAATCCACAATAACCAGTGAGTTTGGATAGTTCATTAATTAATTCTAATCTTACAGCCGCTGTTTTGTGAGTTTTATGCTCAGATAAAATCTGAAAAGCCAGAGTAAGAAGACTATTACCAGCAAGAATAGCTATGCCTTCGCCAAATTTTCTGTGGGTTGTCAATTTACCACGTCTGTAATCATCATCATCCATTGATGGAAGGTCATCATGAATTAAAGAATAGGAGTGGACAAGCTCAGTAGCTATAGCTAGGCGCATATAATTTTTTTTTGGAATTTTTAGTAATTTAGAAAATTCACTTATTACAAAAGGTCGGATTCTTTTCCCGCCATTCATCAATCCGTACGTCATGGACTTATATAGAGTTGATGGAATCTCGTAGCTGCTCATCAACTTTTTAGCATAAAGATTAAATTCTTTGGTAAATATATTTAATTTAGAAATTATATCCATATTAAAATGGTAAGATATAATAGTTTTATGAGAATCTCAATCAACAAAGAACTAATATCCTTACCCGATAATATAACCGTAAGTAAAATGCTTGAAAAGCTTGAGATTGAGAAAAAATTTATTGCTGTAGAGATTAATTTAAATATAATCCCGAAATCTGACTATGATTCTCATATAGTGAGAGAGAATGATTCCGTTGAAATTATTCAAGCTGTCGGCGGAGGGTGATTTGAAAAAATTGATATTAAATGACAAAGAGTATAAATCCAGGCTGATAATAGGGACTGGGAAATATAAAGATTTTGCTCAAACAAAATTAGCATTGGAAGCTAGTGGTGCTGAAATGATAACTGTCGCCATCAGAAGGATAAATTTAGGTCAAAATAAGAAAGATCAGAATTTATTAGATTTCATTGATCCAAAAAAATACACGATACTCCCCAACACTGCGGGATGCTTTAACGCTGAGGATGCCATCCGAGCTTGTCATCTATCAGCCGAAGTTTTAAACGGGGAAAAGCTTGTCAAATTAGAGGTGTTAGGTGATGAAAAAACGCTTTATCCAAATGTAACAGAAACGCTCAAAGCGGCAAAAATTCTCTGCAAGGATGGTTTTAAAGTTATGGTCTATACAACTGATGACCCATTGGTTGCAAAAGAGCTAGAGAATGTTGGATGCATGTCAGTAATGCCTCTTGCTGCACCTATAGGTAGCGGTCTTGGAATTCAAAATAGATACAATATTTTATCTATTGTTGAGAATGCAACTACACCAATTATTGTAGACGCAGGTGTCGGCACAGCATCAGATGCATCAATTGTTATGGAAATGGGTTGTGATGGAGTGTTGATAAATACTGCAATTGCATGTGCTGGTGATCCTATAATGATGGCGCGTGCAATGAAAAAAGCTGTTGAGTCCGGATTCGATGCGTATCAAGCAGGGCGTATTCCGAAAAAAAAATATGCATCAGCGTCATCACCCAGCGAAGGCGATATCTTTAATGATAATTGAAAAACCAAAATTCTACTCAAATCACAGGGGAAGAGTGAAATCATTAGATTGTTATGAAAATAACTTAGACCTTAACAAATACAACAAGGATGAGGAAAACTTACTGGATATAGGATTTGGTAACGGGGAATCGATAAAATATTTTTGTCAAAAGACAGAGAAAAACATTTTTGCTATTGATTCATATAGTATCGGTATAAAAAAAATCAAAGATTATATTGATAAGAATAAAATACCTAACGTTCATATATTCAAAGGTGATGCTGTTGAAATTTTAGAGTTTTTTCCAGACAGATTTTTCAATAAAATTAATATTTTTTTTCCTGACCCATGGCCAAAAAAGAAACATCACAAAAGAAGAATAATAAATGAGTATTTTTTAAATCTATTAAAAGAGAAAACCAAAGAAAAAAATATTATTCATATTTCTACAGATCATATTAATTATGGATTATATATAAAAACTCAAATTGAAAAAAATTTTAAAATCGAATTAAAGTTTTCACCTAACAGAGGTGCTAGACCAATTACTAAATTTGAAGAAAAAGCATTGTCTAAAAAAAGGATAATTCTTGATTTGATTTTTAATCTCTAGAATCTATCTCACTTGGTTTTCATTATTATGTTCTTCACCTAAACTTCTGTCGTCGTCTGTACCATCACTTGAAACAAATAAATGAAGAAGAAAGCCAAAAATAATTCCGGTCCAAATATGTGTGTGAACGCCTTCAAATATTTCTATAGATACAAGCGGGAATATTATTGTACTTAAAAAAGTAAGCACACTCACAAAACCAGATCTTTTATCATTTTTCAGAAGTTCTCGCATCTCTTTTATTCTAACTAGTGGGACCACAGCGAATATGACAATTATTCCCAAAGTTGCTTGAGGCAAATTATATAAAAGCGGTGTTGCATAAAGTAAGGTTAATCCCACAATAATCATGGTGATCACCGATGATAAACCACTGTATGCACCACTAGCCTCATTAACAGCAGAACGAGAGAAAGAACCAGAGACAGGGAAACTTCCAGAAATACTCGAAGTCATATTTGACAAACCCTGACCAAATAATTCTTGATTAGAATCAACCGGTGTTGGGTTCTTATACAATTCTACACCTTTTGAATCTTTTGGAGGCTTTTTTACATGAAGTTGTTTAGCTATCGCAATGGCTTCCATGAATCCAACAAATGCGATTATAAGAGTGTGAATTATTAACATTGGAATAGAGCTGGAGAAAACATCAAAATCAGGTAGTGAAATTTTCGGTAGACCCTCTGGGATGAATCCTACTATTGGTCCTGAATAGGTAAATAAATTTACGAAAGAAATTGAGACTACTACTGCAAAAAAGACAGCGAGGTTACTAAAAGTTAAATATTTAGTGAATCTATATTTTATAACATACATCAAAGTAAGTATTAAAAAGGATATAAAGATAGACTCAGAATTTATTGGATTAGACTGTAAAAAAATATCATAATTAAATACGTCTTCAAGCCCAACTCTAGGTAAACCAAAAACTTTACTAAGCTGAGAAAATGAAATTATCAAAGCAGCTGCTGAGGTAAATCCTAAAAGTACATGCTCAGGTATCTTATCAAAAACTTTACCAGTTTTGGTTATAGAAAGCAGTATTTGAAAAGCACCCACACTGAAAGCTAATATTACAGCGTAGACTATGTAAAATTCTCTATTACCTCCAGTCAGTGATTCCGCTGCAACAGCAGTTAACAAACATACCATAGCAACTGGGCCAGTTGCCAAATATCTTGAAGAACCGAAAAGTGATGCTATAGCTACTGGTAACAAAGCTGCGTAAAGTCCATAAACTGGTTCTACATCTGCAAGAGTAGCATAAGCCATTGACTGGGGAATAATTATCATTGCAATTGTAGCTCCTGCTATGACATCCCTTGTAAGATAATTTTTACTTGTAATAACTTCTGGTAACCAGTTATTAAAGTTAAAAATTATTGTTCTAATGTGAATTAGAAAATTAATTATTAGCACCTCTATTTATTAAAGTAAAATATGATTTATAATTATATCATAATATAGTAATAAATTGGGGGGTTAAATGAAGTATAGAAAACTTGGTGATACTGATATCGATGTGAGTGTTATCTGTCTTGGGACTATGTCATACGGTGAGCAAAACTCTGAAGCCGAAGCACACGAACAACTGAATTATAGTTTCGACAATGGTGTGAATTTTATAGACACTGCTGAGATGTATGCGATTCCTCCAAAAGAAGAGACGTGTGGGAAAACGGAAGAGATAATCGGAAGCTGGTTTAAAAAATATAATAAAAGAGAAGATTGTATTCTTGCTACAAAAGTTGCTGGGCCTGGGATGGATTACGTCAGAGGTGGCTCAAGGCTAAATCACAAACAGATACTTGAAGCTGCTGAGTCATCTCTCAAGAGACTTAAAACAGATTACATAGATCTTTACCAAGTGCATTGGCCAGAAAGGAAGAGTAATTTTTTTGGACGGCTAGGATATGAATACTCTGACGATATGGGTGTAGAAATTGAAGAGACTTATAAAGCGATGGATAGACTTGTTCAGGATGGAAAAGTAAGATATGTAGGCATATCTAACGAGACGCCATGGGGGTTAAATCAGTATCTGAAACTGTCAGAAAGATATAGCCTCAGCAAAGTTGTTTCTATACAAAATCCATATTCACTATTGAATCGAATCTATGAAGTCGGTTTAGCAGAAATAACACAACACGAGAAAGTTGGTTTGCTGGCATACTCTCCACTTGGTTTTGGTGTATTAACTGGCAAATACATCACCAAAACACCACAGGACTCAAGGCTTGATTTATATGGTGACTGGTTCACAAGGTATAGTAATGAAATTTCAACAAAAGCAGTAAAATCATATGTTGATATTGCTAAGAAATTTTCTATGACTCCAACTCAGCTTGCTTTATCATTTGTTAACTCACGACCTTTTGTGACTTCAAATATTATTGGTGCAACAAAAATGGAGCAACTTAAAGAAAATATCAAGAGTATTGATTTTGACATGAAGGAGGAAGTGATTAAAGAAATTGAGAAAGTACATCAGCAATATCCAAATCCATCTCCCTAGATATTTTTTAAAACATAATCAACTGACGATTTTAAATCATCAAAAACTTTCACCCTGTGTTTATTATCTCTCTCAATTAAATGACCGTTTCCAGTTCTTACAGCAATAGGGATACACTTACTAGATTTTGATGCCTCTATATCTCTTGGTGAGTCACCAATAGAAAATGTTTTCCTTAAATTAAACCCATATCTCTCTGCTGCTTGAGTAAACATGCCGCTTAAAGGTTTACGAGTTACAGATGGCTCATCAGGAGTATGGGGGCAATAGAGTACTGAATGGATATGACCGCCATGTTTATCTACCATATCTAGCATCTTTAAATTGATAGCCACAAAGTCATGGTATGAAATAATACCTCTATTTAATCCTGACTGATTTGTTATGACAATTACATTAAATCCATTATCACTAAGGGTTTTAATTGCATCTAAACTGCCAGGTATGGGATTCCACTCATGTGGTTTTTTTATATATTCAGATGATTCATAATTAATCACACCATCTCTATCTAAGATGATAAACTTATTTATCATTTAAAAATATCTCTAAGACGTAGCTCTAAATCATCTACGTTAACTTTTTCTTGTTTCATTGTATCTCTATCTCTTAGGGTTACAGTATTTTTTTCTAAAGTATCAAAATCTATAGTTATGCAAATAGGTGTTCCAATCTCATCATGTTTACGATAGCTCTTTCCTATATTACCTGTGTTTTCTAAAATTACTCTCCCAAAATTGGATGATTGTAATGACATTTTGATTTCTTTGGATTTCTCTACTATGTCAGAGTTATTTTTTTTAAGAGGAATTATAGCTACTTTGATAGGAGCTAGATGTTTTGATAATTTTAAAACGATTCGACTTGTCTTATTATCAATTTGTTCATTAGTATACGCCTCAGTAAGTATCGCCAATACACCCCTGTCAACACCAGCAGAAGGTTCAATCACATATGGAACAATCCATTTATTAGATACTGAAGATTTAATGGCCAACTTAGCACTAGAAGCATTGTTCTCTAAGACTTCAGAATCTATATTTAATTCCGCTTGATTTTTAGTATGAGAACCAAGATCGAAATCTGTACGGTTTGCTATACCCTCAAGTTCTTCTTCGCCGTGAGGGAACTTATACATAATGTCAGTCGTAGCTTTTGAGTAGTGGGATAATTCATCTTTTGGGACCTCTAGAGTTTTAAGGTTATTATTGAGCCCTTGTTTTTCCCACCAACTTAGCCTCATATCAACCCACTTTTTATGCCACTCTTCATCATCACCAGGATTCACGAAGAATTCTAATTCCATCTGCTCAAATTCTCTTACTCTAAAGATAAAATTCCTAGGAGTTATTTCATTTCTGAATGCTTTACCAATCTGTGCTATCCCAAACGGTAATTCATGAGATGTCGTATCAAGTATATTCTTGAAATTAGTAAATATATTCTGAGCTGTCTCAGGCCTCAGGTATGCATAATTCTCCAGATCTTCTATCGGTCCAAGACTAGTCTTAAACATAAGATTAAAAGGTCTAGGCTCTGTCAATGATTTAGACCCACACTTTGGACATTTGTTGTCTATAATTTCATCAGCTGTCCAACGAGATTTACATGATTTACAATCTATCAAAGGGTCTGTAAATGTGTCCTCGTGGCCTGAGAATTTTAGGACATTTGGGTGTGTTAATATTGATGAATCAAGACCTTCTATATCGTCTCGCTCGTAAACCATACAAGACCACCAAGATGCTTTGAGATTATTTTTTAGTTCAACGCCAAGAGGCCCATAATCATACGACCCCTGAAGGCCACCATATATTTCATTAGATTGAAAGATGAAGCCTCTTCGCTTACACAACGAGACAAGCTCATCCATTTTTTTTGCTGCCAATTTATGAATCCTTAATTATTATATTTATAGTGTGATTATAGTATTTTGGTGAACATTCTTCACCTAATCCAATATCTTTTGAGCAGATAACATATAAGTTTACAATTAGTAGTAATATGCATTTTTTTAGTGCATAATACCAATAATTGTGCACTAAATGCTCAAATATGATGCATGTTACTAGAACTATGAGCCATATCTATGTAATTTAGTGTAATCATAGTGCATTGACTGATAAATTAATTGGCATGAATTATGCAAGTATAAGTATGCAACAACACAAATGAGGTAAATTCAAATGAGTGTAGAAGACGTACTAAAAATTGTAAAAGAGAAAGAAGTTAAATTTATAGACTATAGGTTTACTAATACTAGCGGTAAAGAACAACATGTGACAGTTACTGCTTCAGAAGATGGTATTAAGACTGATTTTGAAGAAGGTAAAATGTTTGATGGTTCATCCATCGCAGCCTGGAAAGACATTAATGAATCAGACATGATTCTTATGCCTGATGCTACAACAGCTATTATGGACCCATTTTATGACGAACCAACATTAGCCATCTCGTGCGATGTAATTGAGCCTGAGGATGGTAAGCCATACGAGAAGGATCCTCGTTCTATAGGAAAGAAAGCTGAAAAGTATCTCCAGGATAGTGGCATAGCGGATACGGCATACTTTGGTCCTGAAAATGAATTTTTTGTTTTTGATGATGTTAAATTTGAAGATAAACTCGGAAGCTGTTTCTTCTCAATAGATTCTACAGAGGCATGCTTTAATAGTGGCAAAAGCTATGATGAGGGTAATATGGGACACAGACCACTTGTTAAAGGAGGGTATTTTCCTGTTCCACCAGTAGATGCCTTACAAGACTGCAGATCTGCCATGGTCTCTACATTAATAGAGATGGGGGTTCAATGCGAAGTGCACCATCACGAAGTAGCCACAGCTGGACAATGTGAAATTGGGACACTCTTCAGCACGCTTGTCAAAAAAGCTGACGAAGTACAAAAATATAAATACGTAGTGATGAACGTAGCGCATGCATACGGTAAGACAGCTACATTTATGCCAAAACCAGTCGTTGGAGATAATGGGTCAGGGATGCACATACATCAGTCATTATCGAAAGACGGTAAGAATATATTTGCTGGTGATAAGTATGGCAATCTATCACAAGAAGCTCTGTGGTATATCGGAGGTATAATTAAACATGCAAGGGCACTCAATGCATTTGCAAACGCTTCTACAAATAGTTATAAAAGATTGATACCTGGGTTTGAAGCTCCGGTTATCCTGACTTATTCAGCCAGGAACAGATCGGCTGCAATTAGAATACCATACGTTATGAGTGATAAAGCTAGAAGAATTGAGGTAAGATTTCCTGATTCAACCGCTAACCCCTATCTTGTATTTAGTGCAATGATGATGGCCGGACTTGATGGTATTAAGAATAAAATTGATCCAGGCCCATCGATGGACAAAGATTTATTTGATATCTCAGGCGATGAAGAAAAAATGTTACCAACAGTTGCTCCTGGTCTAGATGTTGCTCTTGATGCTCTTGATAAGGATAGAGATTTCTTGACAGAGGGTGATGTGTTCACGAACAAAATGATTGATGCATATATTGGTCTTAAATATGAAGATGTTCAAAGACTCAGACAATCTACGCATCCTTGTGAGTTTGAAATGTACTACAGTTTATAATTATCTAACTGTCTCAAAATAACAATTATTGGGGAATTATGAAGACAAAAAAAGTTAGTGATGACGCAACAAACATAAACTTTGAGATAATGGATAATCTCCGAACAGGTGTAATTGTTCTTGATGAATTTAATGACTATATTTATCTAAATGTGTCTGCAAAAGATATTTTGGGATCAGCTAATATTATCAAGAAAATTGATAATATTAGCTGTAAAGAAATTCATCTTAATAATTACATCAATAATGTTAGAACTAATGATGCTCCTGTCACATTAAGAGATCTTAAATTCAGAAACTTTGATAAAGTTGAAAAAATTTGTGATTGTATTATTTCATCGCTCAAAAGTTTTAAGAAGAGATTTATTATTTTAGAGCTCAATGAGACAGAGAGACTTTATAATATCTCGAATGAAAAGAATCTGATCGATCAACAGAAAGCGACTAGAGAGATGGTCAAAGGTTTATCACATGAAATAAAAAATCCACTAGGGGGAATCATGGGTGCTGCCCAGCTTTTAGAAAAAACTCTATCAGATAAATCACAAACAAAATTTACTGAGATTATACTTAAAGAATCAGAGAGATTACTTAAACTAATTAATGCCATGTCGTCTCCTCTTCCCTCAGAGGAAAAAAGATTAATAAATATCCATGAAATTACTGAACACGTTGTTGAGTTATTTAAATATGATTCTATAAATAATAATGTGAGCTTTATAAAAAATTATGACCCAAGTATTCCCCAATTAATGTTAAATAGAAATCAGTTAATCCAAGCTCTTATGAACATAATTCGTAACGCAGTTCAAGCTGTTAGTCATAACGGCAATGTAGAGATTAAGACGAGACCGATTCAAAAATTTACTATTGGAGACAAAAAGCATGATTTGGTTGTGAAGATTGATGTGATTGATAATGGAATTGGTATACCTCAAGATAAAGTAAAAGAGATATTCTACCCGATGGTTACAAGCAAACAGGATGGCATGGGCTTAGGTTTAACAATAGCTCAATCTATCATCATTCAAAATAACGGTATCATTGAATGTCAGAGTCATCAAAATAAAACAATTTTTACTCTTATACTGCCATGGACTACGGAATGAAATCTAAGCTTTGGATAGTTGATGATGAGGAAAGTATTCGTACTATCTGCACAAGTGCATTAGAGGAGAATTTTAAGATAGAGACTTTTAAAAGTGGTTCAGAGGCTATGCTTGCACTTAATAGCGAAAAACCAGATTTAATAATAACTGATATAAAGATGCCAGGGCTGACAGGTATTGACTTGCTTAAAATTGTTGCTGATAAATATCCTAACTTACCCACAATCGTCATGACAGCCCACTCTGATATTGATAACGCCTTATCAGCCTATAAGGGTGGTGCATTTGAATATCTTCCAAAACCCTTTGATGTAGATACAATAAGAAATCTTGCGCTTAAAGCAATAAGAAACTCGATATCTGAATCAAGAGAGTCTATAGAGCAGTACGAAAATAAAAGCAGTCCCATTATCGGTAAAGCTAAATCACTTCAGGATGTTTTTAGAGCCATAGGCAAAATATCTAATTCAGATATAAGCGTTCTTATTAGAGGAGAATCAGGAACTGGGAAAGAACTGATAGCACAATCTGTACATGAAAACAGTAATAGGGCTAACATGCCATTTGTTGCAATTAATGTTGCTGCGATTCCACATGATCTCTTAGAATCCGAACTATTTGGTCATGAGAAAGGTGCCTTTACTGGAGCTCAAGCACAACGTATTGGAAGATTTGAGCAAGCTAAAGGAGGGACATTATTCCTAGATGAAATTGGAGATATGCACCCAGAGTTGCAAACAAGACTATTAAGAGTGTTGTCTAGTCAAGAATTTTACAGAGTTGGTGGTCACGATCCAATTAAGTCCGACGTAAAGATCATCGCAGCAACAAACCAATCAATCGAGACTCTAATACATCAACAGAAGTTTAGAGAGGATTTATATCATAGGTTAAATGTATTTAAATTAGAATTACCACCATTAAGAGAGAGAATAGAGGATATCCAAGATTTAACGGACCATTTTTTAAGTGAATCGGCTAAAGAACTTAATACAGATAAAAAAAATATTGATAGTGATGTAATAGATTTTTTTAAAAAATATAGTTGGCCTGGAAACATAAGACAATTGGAGAATATTTGCAGATACCTCACTATCATGTGTTCTTCAAAAACAATCATGTTGGAAGATCTCCCCGCCGATATTACTAATGGCAATAGCAATAGTACAGTTGAGAGTAACCCTAAAGATTGGGAAGAAAAACTTAGAAATCATATTCAAAACAACATTTCCTCCGATAAAGAATTTTTAAAAAAAATAAATAAACATATTGAGTCACTTCTGATCGAAGAATCGCTCAAAGCTACTAATGGTGTAAAACAAGACGCAGCAAAACTTCTCGGGTGGGGAAGGAATACATTAGCAAAAAAAGCTAAAGATAATTTAGAATAGGGGTCTTATCAATACCTATTCCTCCAAAAAGTAGACCGTATGCCGACTCAAGCACAGGACCAATATGGCTACGATGTAAATAATTGTGTAATGTAGAAGTAGATATATACCCTTCTACAGTCCCTATTTTAGAAATCAATTCTGGTATCCCCTCTGTATTTTGTAACTGCATGCCAAATGTTCTATTCCGAGACTGGTTTTCTAGGCATGATAAAAATAGATCACCATGACATGCTGGGCTTGCCAACGTAGCAGTTAAATCAATAGAATTTACGTTTAAACCTCTGCTATCGTAAATAATTTTTGATATATTATTTATTTCCACCTTAGACATTTCAATCATCCTAATGAGCTCTCTCTTGGAACAGCCATGAGCGGTTAAAGCTCCAGACAAAATTGCAGCTATATTTTTCATTACACTAGATATCTGTACGCCAATTATGTCTTGTGTGGAGATCAGCTTAAAGTAGCTTGTTGAAAAATGTTGTTTTATGTCTTTAAGAAATTCAAGATCTAAAGATGCGATACTGACTTCAATATCTTTTTTTTGAATTAAATCCCTTGCAAAACTTGGTCCGGATATCATACAAGATGTAATACTAGTCCCTAATGTTTTTTTAATAAGCTCATCAAATAACAAAGTTGACTCAGAATCCATTCCCTTTGTGAGCCATATAATATGTTTAAACTGCTTTAGAAATATTTTCTTGTCTCTAATTACTGATGCAAACCCTTTGCTATTAGTTGCAATAATATTGAAAGTACCGACGGTTTCTACTGAATCATTAGTAATTTTTCTCAATGGCGAGAAAACGATATTTTCGGAAAATTTTACCTCTAAACTCTGAGACTCTCTTGTTGATTGGAGACTATCTATTTTTTCGTCATCCCTGCCAAATACCTCGACTTTGTGACCATTTGAGGCTAATAGATTTGCAATCGAAAGGCCCCACTCGCCTGACCCAAGTATATTAAAACAAACTGTCATTGTGTTTTATTTTTTTTTGCAAGTTCTTTTTGATGAAGAGCGTTGAAATCAATAGGAGCAAAGAATATAGGAGGAAAGCCAGATTTTTGTATTAACGTTGATACAGTCTCCATTGCATAAGGGAAGATAATTTCAGGACATCGTATGTTTAGAAAATTATCTTTCATTTCATCATTAGCACCTTGAATCCCGAAGATCCCTGCCTGCTTAAGCTCTACTAGGTAAATAGCTTTTTCTTCGGTTTCTGCTTTCACATTTATATCTAGCGTGACCTCAAAAGTCTGCTCATCAAGTTTATCGATAGTTGTTTTCAAATTAAAGCCAACCTTGGGTTGCATCTTAATATCATTGAATATTAGTGGTGCTTCCGGGGATTCTAGCGATACATCTTTGGCATAAATCCTATTAACAATAAATTTTATCTGATCATCAGCCATTTACTTCACCTGAAAGAGGCATATTATTTTCAATCCAAGAATTTATACCGCCATCTAAATAACATACATTTTCAAAACCTGTATCGTTGATTAATTTCGCTGCCTTGATAGCCTCGCTATCAGTTTTTGCATAAGTAATTATGTAATCTTGTTTAGATGCTTTAATAGTGGAGAGTTTATCTAATGTAAAGTTTTTTGCGTTTGCTATGTGCCCATTGTTATACTCATCAGAGGTTCGAATATCAATCAATAAAACTTTGGACCCATTTATTAATGAAGTCATTTCATCAATAGTAAGTTTTTTGACTCTGCTAAAAGTTGTTTTTATCTCAAGGTTTATGATTAATACAAATAAAAAAATAAATGCAGAAACCAAAAAGATATTATCGTAAATAAAATCAGCCAATTAATTATCTCCTTGCTATTTTTGGTGTGAGCAGAAAACTTCTCTCATCATCTCAATTAGCTTGAGTGTTTTTACATCACTGACTTTATAAAAAACTTTGTTAGCAGATTTGCGCGCAGATAGTATTCCCTTCTCTCTAAGTATTGCCAAATGTTGTGAAATATTACTCTGTGATGTCCCAACATTATCAACTATATCTTGTACGCTAAATTCATCCTCTCCCAATTTACATAAAATCATTAATCTAAGTGGATGTGACATTGCCTTAAGTGAACGTGATGCAGTCTCTACGTCATTTTGAACTTGTTGTTCAAGTGCGCTAAGGTTATTATTAGTAGTGTTTAAATTTTCAGTTTCCATGTAGATATATAATTATTTATTAATATATCTATATTAGACAAAACTAATAAGATAATAAAGCACAAAAACCGTAATATACAGAGAAATGGAAAGATATTTAAGATTAACACTACTATCAGTATGCATTTTGCTTGCTTCAGCCATAAATGAGAACTCTGCAAAGTTGTCAGCATCTGATGATGTTCCGGTGGAGGATATCGAGCAATTTGTCGATATTTTCAAACGCATTAAAGAACAGTATGTTGATGAAGTTGACGATCAGATATTGTTTCAAAAAGCCATACAAGGAATGGTTTCAGGTCTAGACCCTCATTCTGCTTTTTTAAGCAAAGATGAGTTTAAAGAATTAAGGATTGGTACTACTGGAAAGTTTGGTGGATTAGGTATCGAAATAACTGCTGATGAGAGCTATATCAAAGTTATTACACCTATAGATGATACTCCTGCGATGAAAGCCGGGATTAAAGCAGGAGATTTGATAGTTAAAGTTGGGGAAACAGACCTTAAAGATATGCCTATTGGTGATGCTGTGAAACTAATGAGAGGCAAGCCTGGCACTAAAGTTACAATCACTGTAATGAGGAAAGGGGTTCAAAGTCCAGTTGTCTATGAAATTAAAAGAGAAATAATAATTAGTAAAGGAATCAAAACAAAATTATTTGGAGATGATATCGGTTACTTACGGTTATCTAACTTCCAATCAAATTCTACAAATGATTTAAAATCTGCATTTTTCAAACTGAACAAAAAAGCGAATATGGGTTTAAATGGACTCATCATTGATTTAAGAAACAATCCAGGCGGAGTCTTGGGCTCTGCTGTGGGCATAAGTGATTTATTTTTACCTAACGGGAAAATAGTTGAAACAAAAGGAAGGTCGTTAAACTCTGTATTAAAGTACAGTGCTACACCTCAAGATATAACAAATGGCATGCCTATGATCGTGCTAGTAAATGAAGGATCGGCTTCAGCATCAGAGATAGTCGCTGGCGCACTTCAAGATAATAAGAGAGCAACGATATTAGGTACAAAATCCTATGGGAAAGCATCAGTACAGACAATTCAAGAATTATCAGATGGTTCAGCGTTAAAACTAACAACTGCAAAATATTTTACACCACTAGGTAGAGATATACATGAAAATGGCATTACACCTGATATAGTTGTTGAACTTTCAGAAAAAGACGTGTTTGATTTACCTGAGCCATATCAGAATGATAAACAAGTTTTCCAAGCTATAAAATTACTTGAAAATAATAAAGTCACATCGATAAACTAACATCGGGAGGCTTTTGTAATTTTATGAAATCCATAAAATATTTACCTCTTGCACTATTTCTAAGTGGTTGCGCAATGTTTCGAGTAGATCCATGTAATACATCAGAGTCCATATCATATATCACCGGTGTTGAAGACAAAATAGTATGTTTCTTAACAGTTGATAGTTATGATTTGAACTATAAAGATAAGCCTCTCATAGAGATTTATGGAAAATTGTCATTCCCCGATGAAGAAAAGAATCTTTATAATGCAATTATTTTATCTCATGGTTCAGGAGGTTTAAGACGATATCATAAAAAATATGTCGATCTCTTAAATGAAGCTGGGTACGTTGTTTTTCAATTAGACCACTATATGGGTAGAGGAATAAAATACGACAAAACATTTTCAAAAGTGTCGGGTATTACCTTTATGAATGATGCTTACAAAGCGCTTAAAATTATCAAAACTCATCCTAAAATAAATAAAATTGGATATATTGGTTGGTCTCAAGGTGGTGTTGGACCTATATTGTCTCACTTTGACGAAATTGTTAATAAAGTTTCAAAAGTGAAATTTGATGCCACTATTGCTATCTACCCTTACTGTGGGTTTACGCTAAATAAGGATTCTGCAACTTCAACACCTCTGCTTATGATAACCGGGGGTAGTGATGATTTAACACCAGAACAAGCCTGTAAAAATATTTATGATAAATTCAGTGATGAAAAAAATATTATTGAACATATATCAATTGCAGGTGCCAGACACGGCTTTGACAATCCATTTCTTTATTTTGGTATCACTTTCGATAACTTACCTAGTCTTAATATTATAAATGATGAATGCACGCTCACAATAAATGACGATGGCAGTATTGCGACTATAACAGGAAGAATTGTAAATGGACCAAGTGAATCTGAGAGACTTCTTAAAGAATGCTCTACACCTGGGGTGCATGTCAAATACAGCAGACATGCTACCGAGACAACTAATACTGCGATTATAAATTTCTTAGAAAAAAGTTTTTGATAGTTTTACGCTTCAAAGTCTTTTAACATTTTCTGAATTTCTAAACTATGCATTTCCTCTGCTTTTATCATTTCACGAGCATATTCCTCTATATAAATACTATCTCCATTTGCAACATCGCATAATTCTTTATAGAGTTTTATCGCTGCCTTTTCATGTGCCGCGCTTTCATTTAATAAATCAACCGAGCCATGTTTATTAGATTCTTCAATAAAGGAAATTTCTAATGAGGGGTGTCCTCCAAGTCCTGTAACAAGTTCTCCTGCTTGATGTGCATGTGTTAAAGATTCTGTAGCTTGCTCTTTGAAAAATTGAGTCAAACTTAGACGATCTCTACCAGTAACCATTAATGCATAATGAGTGTACCTCACAACTCCAGATAACTCATATTGTATAATTTTGTTAAGTACCTCAATAGCTCTTTTAACATTTAAATTTTCCATTATGTTTTCCCCAAATAATTAAGTGGAGTATATACGTGAAAATAAAATGATTCAATTTAAAAAATCAAAATAGAAAAAATTTTCAATAAATAATTATTATTAGCAAATGTAATTGATTATCATTAACAATTAAAATGATATGATATAATTTTTTAGAGAGTTAGTAACATGTCTAGTTTAGGTATCATCGGTGGAAGCGGTCTTTATGATTTAGAATGTGAATCTACAAACTTAAAGATAGAAACTTCTTGGGGATCTCCCTCTTCTGAGATTATTAAATGTGAAATAAATAATAAACAAGTATTTTTTTTACCAAGACATGGTGAACATCATCTGATTAATCCTACTTCAATCAATTATAGAGCTAATATTGATGCGCTAAAACAAGTAGGAGTCACAGATATAATATCAATCTCTGCGGTTGGCTCTCTCTCTGATAAAATATTACCAGGGTCATTTGCAATTATTAATCAATATATTGATAAAACATACAAACGTGAAAATACTTTCTTCGACAAAGATATAATTGCGCATGTTTCTATGGCAATACCTAATAGTGTAGGACTCGAATCGTGCGCACGTGACATCATGTCTAAATTAAATTACGATTACCACACAAATATAAAATATGTCGCTATAGAAGGACCACAACTTTCATCTCACGCTGAATCTAAATACTATCATGATGCAGGATTTGATGTTATAGGGATGACAAATATGCCAGAAGCAAAATTAGCAAGAGAAGCAGAGATAAGATATCAATCAATTGGGATGGTGACAGATTTTGATTGCTTCAAAGAAGATTTATGCAATACAGACATACCAAAAATAATTGAAGTGATGAAAGTGATGACAAAAAATGCCCAAATATTTATCAACGAATTTATAGATGTCTATGAGCAATACAATAAACAAGATGATGAGATTTCTCGCTGTTTAGATACTAGCATAATAAGCAATATAGACGTAGCCTCTGATGAAACTAAAAAACAATTGAAGTATATACTGAGAAGATATCTTGCAAATAGAAATTAAATTTTAATTATGAATTACATTAATACTAGACTCTATTTTTTCTTCTATATCCCCATCAAAGTAAACACAGTCAGCAGTGAGAAGATTGGTGGATGTCGGTATGGTGTAAACCAATGTATTTAAATTTATGAATGAGCTATAAGTGCCACAGTTTAAATCTTTACTAGATTCTGAGACAGCTACCTCATCATTAATAATCATGTAACAGTGTGATGTCTTTTCAATAAATTCCTCATTTTTTGTAGAATTCCATAAAATATTATATCTAATAAGTTTATCTGAAGTACTGAAATTGAATCCTCCTTTTACGGGGAAAGTCTCGGTCTTGCAAATCAAAGACTTCCCTACTAACATCTCATTTGCTTGAGCCATGACTAGCAAATATAATGCATTAAATAAAAATATTAAAAGAAACCTCATACATAAATAGTATGATGTCTTATAAGATGTTCACAAGAAGAAATTTATTAATTTAATGCTATAGTTAATAATGAGGATATTTGATATTAAATAAATGAAAAATGAATTACATACTAATATTAGGCGCAAAGAGTGAACTAGCAAAAGAACTAGCTATTTTATATGCAAAAGAAGGCTTTGGGGTTATTCTCGCTGGAAGAAACATTGATTCGTTAGCTGATTTTTCTGAATCGCTTAAAAGCAAATATAATACAACTGCTCATTTATCTGAATTTGATCTGTGCGAATTTGAAAAACATAAAGAATTCTACCAAAACCTCAGAGTAAAACCCTATGGAATAATCGTTGCAACTGGAAATTATTTACTACAAGGGAAAATTCATCCGAATAATAAAGATATTTTAAATTGTATCAATACAAACATTACAGGACCAGTTAGTCTTCTATCATTTTTCATAGAGGACATGAAAAGATTAAAAAAGGGGTTTATAGTTGGAATTAGTTCAGTTTCTGGAGAGAGGGGACGAAAGAAGAATTATATCTACGGTTGTTCAAAAGCTGCATTTACAACCTATCTAAGTGGAATTAGAAACGAATTGTATAATTATAATGTACACGTCTTATCTGTGATTTGTGGGTATATACAATCTGATCTAAGAAGAGATGGTTACGGCAAATATCTTGAAGCTCATCCATCAGAAATCGCAAGGATAGTGTTTAATGGTCAGAGAAATAATAGAAATATAATTTATGTAAAATGGTACTGGAAAATATTAATGTTAATAATTAAGATTATCCCTGAGTTCGTTTTCAAAAGGTTGAATATTTAGTGAAGCTGGCAATTTTTGATTTTGATGGAACTATAACTAAATCAGATTCATTTCGAGGATTCATCATTTTTTATCATGGCTATCATAGATTTATTCTTGGTGTATTAGCTACGCTACCATCGTTAGTTCTATATTGGTTAAATTTAATTTCGAATAATAATATGAAGCAGAGAGTAATCACGCATTTCTTTGAGGGAGAATCTGCCAACAAATTTCGTGATTTAGCTGAAAAATACTCAAATAATAAAATTGGCAATATTATCAGGGATGAAGCTATTGACAAAATAAATTGGCACAAAAACAATAGAGACGAAGTTGTTATTGTCTCTGCGTCAATTGATATGTGGCTTAAACCATGGTGTGATAAGAATTCTCTAAAACTTATATCTACAAAGGTAGAAATAAAAGAAAATAAGATAACTGGAAAATTAATTGGCAGAAATTGTTGGGGTCCTGAGAAAGTAAAAAGAATTAAATCTTTATATAATCTTGAAGAATATTCTGAAATACATGTATATGGTGACAGCCGAGGCGATAAGGAAATGTTGGAATTAGCTGATGAGTCTTATTTTAAACCTTTTCGCGATTAAATTTGTCCCAATCATTATTTTCCTTAAAGTCCTTCAACTCTTTTTCCCATTTTTCAAAATCTATATAATCTTGTTCAGAAGAAGGTGATTTCTTTGGTTCATTGCCTATTCTAAAGAATGCCGCACTTCGATTTTTGCAAATGTTTATATACTGATTTTGCTTGAGAGTATTTAAAGATAAATAAAATTCCTCACATTGTTCAAATATATTTTTACCTATCTTAGATTTACTCTTACTTGTTAATCTCCTAAAAGATCCCGTTAATTCCTTTATTTCATTCAGTGAAAGATTTGTTCCAAACTTTTCATTAAAATTTTGCTCCTTTCTTAATTGAAGATCCCAATCTATAACCCTGTTTTTTACAATATCTATCACGATGTTTTTCTTCTTATGTATTTTTGTTTATTTGGTATAACACCTCTTACGCCACCTTGTGGATTATCAATATCACCGACGCGTCTTGGGATCAAATGGACATGTAAGTGGTTTATACTTTGGCCAGCATCTTTCCCATCATTAATACCGATATTAAATGCAGTTACAGTGTCATCTAAATTTCTAATATCAATTTTCTGTTTTTTGAGAATATTAGATAAATCTAAAACTTCGACATCATCAAGATCAAAAAAAGTTGGGACATGTCTATTTGAAATAATTAGAGTATGCAGTTTAGTGACAGGATAGCTGTCCCTGGTAACATAAAAATAATCAGACTGAAATATAATTTCTTTCGAATAATTTTCTTCCTGAATTTTACAGAATAAACATTCATTTTTAATCATAATATTTAGAACCATTCTAGACTAAATTACTTAGACAATCTAAATTTTTCTAAATGATTTAATCCATCATAAAGATATTGCATTACTACATCTTTTTTTGTAAGGTTAGAATGGTTATAGCTCTTATTTATGTATAAGGAATGAGGAATTTAGTATATAATTGGGGCTTTAAAGGAGTGGAAACACACAATTATTAGGAAATTGAGGAGTTTTAATATGAAAAAATTATTTTCCTTATTCATGCCAACAGCAGTATTAGTACTTGCACCATCACTAGCATTCGCTGGAGATTTGCGATCTGATGACCTTGTAGGCGTGACGTTTTGGATTATTTCGATTGCAATGGTTGCAGCTACTATATTCTTCCTTATGGAAAGAAGCAGAGTGTCTGGCAAATGGCAAACATCTTTGTCAATCATGTCACTAGTAACACTTATCGCTGCTGTGCATTATTTTTATATGAGGGAAGTCTGGGTTGATACCGGTGAGTCTCCAACAGTATTCAGATATATTGACTGGGTATTAACTGTACCGCTACAAATGATTGAATTCTATTTAATCCTTGCAGCAGTAACAGCAGTTAGCGCAGGAGTCTTCTGGAGACTACTAGTCGGTACACTCGTTATGCTTGTCGCAGGTTATCTTGGTGAAGCAAAAGTAATTCCTGCAATGCTTGGATTCATAATAGGTATGGCTGGTTGGTTTTATATTCTATATGAGATCTTCATGGGTGAAGCAGGCACGGTCAGTCAATCTGTCAGTGCAGCTGCACAATCAGCGTTCTCAGCATGTAGAATGGTAGTTCTTGTCGGATGGGCAATCTACCCTGCAGGTTATCTATTTGGCTACCTAATGGGTGGCGTAGATGCTGCAAGCCTTAACCTAATCTATAACTTAGCAGACTTCGTGAACAAAATCGCATTTGGTGTGTTCATTTGGTCAGCTGCGGTTTCAGATTCAGCACAAACTGCATAAGTTGAACAATTACATGGGGCTTTTATACAAGCCCCATGTTTTTATTTTCCAATGAAAAAAGCGATTGTAATAGGCTCCGGCTTTGGTGGTCTAGCTATAGCATGTAGATTGAGACATTATAATTTCGATGTAACACTCATAGAAAAGCAAGAGAATCTTGGGGGCAGAGCAAGGTCATTGTCCCACAACGGATTTATCTATGATGCAGGACCAACTGTGATAACTGCTCCATACCTTATCCAAGAATTATTTTCTATGCACAACAAGAATTGGAATGAGTATTTTAAATTACTTAAAGTAAAACCATATTATCGATTTATTTTTTCAGATAATAGTCATTTTGATTATGGTGATAATATCCTACAAATGGTAAGACAAATTAAAAGTAATTACTCAGAAAAAGATGCTCGTGGATATATAAAATTGCTTAAACTCTCAAAAAGAATTTTTAAAACAGCATATACAGAACTATCTGATAAACCATTTGAATCAATACAAAGTATGATTCCATATTTACCTGAGTTAATGAGAATTAAATTTTATAAATCAGTTCATTCATCTGTTTCTTCACACATAGAGAATGAAAATTTAATAAAAGCGTTGAGCATGCACCCGCTATTGATTGGAGGAAACCCATACACAACAACTTCTATTTATCTATTGATACAATATCTAGAGTGGAAATGGGGTGTATTTTATGCCAAAGGTGGCACAAGAGCAATTGTTGCTGGTTTAGAAAAATTACTCAATGAGATAGGAGTTAAATGTGTGAAAAATACTGAGGTAATATCATTAATTAAATCTAAAAATACCGTTACTGGTGTAGATACTGAAAACGGTGTTATTGATGCTGATTTAATTGTGAGCAATGCAGACCCTACGATGTTCTATAAAAAAGTTATCAAAAAGAAACCAAAAAAATTATCTAACAAGCCACTACTTCTTAAACACTCAATGAGTTTATTTGTTTTATATTTTTCTACAAGTAAGATTTATAATAATGTTCAACATCACACGATTATATTTAATAAAAGACACAAGGAATTACTAGATGATATCTTTGATAGGAGGGTTAAAATAATTGATCCCAGCTTATATCTTCATAGACCATTAGCAACAGACCCTGACAATCAACAGATGAACTCGGATTCTTTTTATGTTTTAGCGCCAGTTGCTAATAATTTAAGTTCAATTGATTGGAATGCTTATGGAGAGGAATTTAGTAATGTCGTATTTAATATTCTAGATGAAAACATTCTACCTGGCGTAAAAGAAAATCTTGTTGATCATTTTTATGTGACACCTGATTATTTTGAAAATGACCTAAATACTTTTGCTGGGAGTGGATTTGGCATTCAGCCAATATTTAGACAATCGGCGTATTTTAGATATTCAAACAAATCAAAAGAATATGATAACCTGTATTTTGTTGGTGCGAGTACACATCCTGGTGCTGGTGTCCCAGGGGTTATATCAACTGCCAAAACGACAGAGAAACTTATTTTAAGAGATTATGACATCCACTGAGAATTTTGCGATTTTAAAAGATAATAGCAAGACGTTCTATCTAGCCTCGTCTTTTCTTCCTGCTGCAATAAGATATAAGGTTCTAAATGTTTATGCTTTTTGTCGGAAATACGATGATAGTGCGGATAGTGATATAAAAATCAATAATCCTGACGTAGACAAAATAATTGAAGATTTAAAGATAAGTGAGCAAATCATTAAGCAACTTAAAATTGGCATAGATTCAGACAGAAACTTCCAACGACTAAAGACGTTAGATGATTTAATTATCTACTCTTATCGAGTGGCTGGTTGCGTAGGTCTTATGATGTGCGAATTACTTGATATTGACAATGACAATGATAAGTATTTTGCAATTGATTTAGGTATAGCAATGCAAATTACAAACATATGCAGAGATGTCTTTGAGGATAAAGCTATGAATAGAATATATCTCCCTCAAGATATGATTGACAATGTTAATATCAAAAATAAAACTGATGAAGATAAGTTATTTGAAAAAATAGAGGCGTTGATAAAAATATCAGAAAATTATTATGGGAGCGCCATTAAAGGTATCAATAAAATACCATTTGGGTCGAGGTTTTCCATACTTGTGTCACTTAGACTATATCAAGCAATAGGGAAAAAGATTCTTAGAAATCGAAAAAAGTACTTTCATAAGAAAATACACACAACAAAATTTGAAAAGTTTCTTATATTAATGAAATGTATTGGTGAATTTATACTCAATCATATACAAAATAAAAAAGATACTATACATAATGCTGATTTGCATATTGCTCTGAAAAAGTTACCATTTACTAATGGATAAATATGACATCCTAATAATTGGGGCTGGATGTGCTGGATTAAGTCTAGCTTACAAACTAATAGACTCTGATTTAAAAATATGTGTCCTCGAGAAATTTGCAAGGACCAAAAGAATTAGAAAAACCTGGTCATACTGGGATACGTATAAACATAATTTCATTGATCTAGAATCTAATCACTATGAAGAATTAGAAATTAAAAAGGGAGAGTCTGTATTATTAAATTGCTCTAATAATAAATATGTATCTATTGACTCACAAGACTTTGATGATTATATTATTCCAAAATTAGATGAAGCAAGAAAAATAGACTTGATATTTGATTCTGATATCACGGATGTCTATAAATCAAGCGATGGATATTGTGTGGAATCTAATGGTAAACATTTTTTTGCAAAGAAAGTCTTTGATAGCAGACAAACAGATATTTCAGCGTCTCTATATCAAGTTTTTCATGGGTATTTTATAAAACCAAAGAATAATATAAAGCTTAAACCCAAATTGATGGATTTTACTGAGCAAAATGATTTTCACTTTTTTTACGTTCTTCCTAAAGATGATCAATCAATCTTAGTTGAATCTACTTATTTTTCGAAAAAAGTATATCCAGAAGAAGAGATGAAGCAAGAAATAGAAGACTATATTAAAAAAAATCTCACCACAGATTATGATGTAATACGAGATGAGTATGGAGTTATACCTATGACCACTAAAGAGGAGAATTCTGTTGATGGCATAGAACGAATAGGCATAAGTTCAGGCGCCACTAGATCCTCTACAGGATACACATTTTTAAATATTCAAAAACAAACAGATTATCTAGCAAAACATTTAAAAGGGATTAAATCAGAAAATCCAATGAAGTCATTTAGATGGAAAATTCTGAGAAAAATGGATCATGTCCTTCTCAGAATAATTATGTCAAAACCAAAAACTAGTAAATCGATAATATATGATATGTTCAAAAAAAATAATACTGATTGTCTAATCAGATTCCTCTCAGATATTCCGACAATTTTTGATATCATAAGAATAATAGCAAATATGCCTAAATTAATTTTTATAAACCATGCAATTAAATCAATATTCAGTAAAAAAGTTTGAACATACACAGTTACTCTTATTAATTAATCTAAGTCTGCTGAGCATAATTTTGTTTCTAATCAATCCTAACGTATTTGATTACTACATGCAGTATTACCTGCTAATTGTGTTTGTTTCTGTAATTGGTTTACCACATGGTTTTTTTGATTATACGATTGGAAAAAGATTGTTAGGAACAAATCCTAATTGGGTATGGATTTTTACAATAGGCTATACACTTATATCTGGAATATATTTTCTATTGTGGAATCTAATGCCCCTAGCTTCATTGTTGTTCTTTCTTTTGCTAGCTGCTTATCATTTTGGGATGGAAGAACTAGCTCACAAAAAATATTCAGATATGTCTATATCTGATATTTTCATAATAGGCTCAATACCCATTGTCTTACCGATTATTTTTCACTCTAAGGATGTCTTTTTTATATTTGAGCAGATAGTTGGCTACCCAGTTACAATGCCATTAGTAAGTGAATATATTTGGCTTGTATATTTCACTCTGGTATTGTACAAATTTTATTCTAATAACTATAAGAGATTTTTACCCTATGTTTTATTAATACCGTGTTTTGTAATTCTTCCACCTTTGATATCTTTTGTTTTATATTTCTGCTTTCATCACTCATTAAATCATTACATTATATCAATTTATGAGGATAAACTTGTCCCGGATAGTTTTACATTGAGAGGGTTCTTATTTACAATCGTGTCAGCATCTGTAGTATTTAGTATTTTTATCTTAGGCATGCTCTCAAACTTTAGTGATTACACGATTGATATTATTATCGCAAAATACACATTCATATTGTTAGCATGCCTAACACTTCCACATCTAATGTTAAATATCTTTTATGAGATTAAAAAATAATTAACCTTGCAAATAAGACAAAACATTTTCTGGTGATGTCTCACCATATGGATCTTCGCCAAAATTATCTGCTTTCCCAGGCTCTTCGAATATCTTCTCGACTTTACAATCATTTAAAATTGCAGCATATCTCCAACTTCTTTGACCGAAACCAAGATTATCCTTTGCAACATTCATACCCATCGCAGTTGTAAACTCGCCATTTCCATCGGGAATTGTTTTAATATTTTTGATATTACAATCTGTAGCCCATGCATTCATAACAAATGCATCATTAACAGAGACTACGTAAATTTCATCAATCCCTTGTTCCTTAAATACCTCGAATTTCTCATCGAAACCGGGTAACTGATAAGTTGAGCATGTTGGTGTAAACGCTCCAGGTAGTGAGAATATAATTACTCTTTTATTAGAAAAAAGCTCTTTGCTTGATTTAGAGACAAATTCACCACCAACAGGGCAAGTTCCTCTTTCTGGACGTGTGTCGCCTTCTCTAAATTGAAAATTAATATTAGGTATTTCATCACCTACTTGTATAGTCATCATCATCCTCCTTCCATATGACTGAAATAAATTTAGAATCATTCTAAGTCAGAGTCTAAATAAAATCAATACTACTTATAGTATTTTCTACGAGTTGAGAAAGCTTTCACTCTCTTCCGCCATGTCCTATATGAACTATCAGACACGTTATTTTTCATGATTTTTTTTATTTGATCTGCGCTTACACCATAGATTTCCTCTATAGTTTTAAATGGAACGTCATCTGATAGAGCCATTTCTATTATTTCGCTAATTTCTGAGTCACTGAAACCCTTCATTGAATAGGTGCCATGCATTCTTTTGAATCGTTTTTGGGTGAATTTACGAATGTAGAAACAGTGTGTATCTGTATATCACTAGAGCATCGGTCTTTTATAAATTGTTCTCCTGATAACCACTCAGATATCTGACTTTCTAATAAGAGAAAAGGTTGTCTTGGGTGTATATTTTTAAGATCTCGTGTAGCCTCTTTTGTGACGATAGCACAACCACTATCATTGTAGATGCCTGCCATGAAAAATATCTCACCTTCTAAATGGTGATAATATGGTTGATTTTTATTCTCCCTGCGCTTCCAATCAAAAAATCTTTTCCATTCGTACCAACCATCAACTATAAAAACGCATCTGGATGTGTCTTTGAAAGATGGCTTCTCATCTAGAGTCTCAAATCGGGCATTGATAAGATTCATCGGCTTTTTTGCCCAAGGTGGTGACAATTGCCAAGTTAGAGTGATAGGCCCAGATGCCAATAAATTCACATCAGAGCCAGGTGAAATATTGAAACGAGGATTTATATCAATATCAAATTTTGACTTGACGCTCTCCTTATTACTCAGTGAAAACCTACCACACATAATGATAATTCTACTACAAACTTCTTGCTAATTTGCGAACTCTTAACATGTGATTATTAAATTCCTCTTTACTCATATTAGGTAGAACAGAATAAAAGCGTAGATATTTTGTTCTGAGACCCCCCAGCTTAAACACAGATTTTTTAATACGTCTATACGGTATATTATCGAATATAGAAAAATTAAAATATGAAAACATGGGTCCACCATAAGTTATCGAGACTATACCAAGCTTATCTTTCATGGCGCCAGCTACGGGATAACCATAATTCTTGAAATATTTGCTCTCTGGGAACATAGATTTATAAGAGAAAAACCATTTGGGGTGCAATACCCAATCTATCCAGTTTTCAAGAATAGAATTCATCCTTAAATTATGGCAAGAACCAACAAGAAACATCACATCTGATTTCTCTAATCTTTCACGATATTCAAGGACTAGTTTAGGTGGAGGGTTGAAGTTTGAATTATAAAAAGGTAGTTGTTCTAGCTCTTCAAATAAGTTGACTAAATCAACCTCATGTCCGTTTTTCTTCACCTCATCAATAAAATTATCTCTGATAGCAGCGTTAAATGAGTCAGTAGTGTTATGATGGCCAAACGCTATAAAAATCCTTTTCATCATTTAATTATTACACAAACTCTTCAAATGGGGGAACTATTCATACCAAGCGATATAGACATATTTCAGTAATAGTTGTAGATTATATGTATGTTATTTACAAAGTGGTTATTATGAATGAAGAGAATGATTTAGCAGTAATATGTTGCAAGGAAACCTGTTGCGCTGATGGTTGTTGCAGTGTTGGTTGCGAAACTGGTGAGTGTAGTAGCACTTGTTGTAGCGACGGTTGTTGTGATGACTCAGATAATTGCTGTTAAAACTGGCTTTCACTAACAATCTACTATTCCACTGTGACTGGTTTGTTTTGTTTTAACATGTGTCTTGCACCCCAATGTATATAGGGATTAGTCATCCTTTTTTTCGTCTTCATTGAAATTAATATCAAATACTGGATGTTTAGATGTTATTTTCTCGCCCGTTGCTCTCTCAATATCTGAATTCAACTTATCTATTTTCGACGCCATTTTCCCCATAACATCATCAAATGTGCCTTTCTCTTTCATCTCTACAAGCGTTTCCATAATATGCTCTGGTGGTATCTCTGCATCATCACCAAAGTACATTTTGTATTTTTTAAGCAAATCATCTTTCATTTCTTTTTTTATAATATATTCATTTCATACTTTATGTACAATATCTCCTATAGTCATAATTATCACTTCTTTTTCTGGTCTACTCGATAAAAATCTTTGAATTTTGATTAATTAACAACAAGTTGACTGATCTTCGTTAAACTCTGCACCTCAAGATTAGGGAAATCTTATGGCAATGTGTTGATATAAGAAAAAGATAAGCAATATATGAGTATTATTTTACAACAACTAATTTTACTGTGAGTGTCGAAATGTATCTTGTGGATAACTTTATACTACGTCACTCACCTGAAAACTTATTGTCAAATGACCACTTTATTCAAACGAATTCATTCCACTGTGACTGAATAGGGCAAGACAACGATTTTTATGGACGTGTGTTTATATGACTACCAAGCACCTTCATTAACATCTGGCGTAAAAGGGTCATCGTATCCTGATCCTATTGCTCCTTCGTTAATATCTCGTGTGAAAGGGTCATCGTATCCTGATCCTATTGCTCCTTCGTTAATATTCGAGGTAAAAGGGTCGTCATACCCATCAGAAAATACAGGCGCTGCATAGACTATAATTAAGGTCAAAATTGTCAAAAATTTCATGTTCATATGATCAATGTATTATCAAACCACCAATCAATCAACCCCAAAATCACTATTTGTGTCTACTCTACTGTGACTGATTTGTTTTGATTGGACAGGATGTTTATCACTTTCTCTTCAATCTCAACTGATAATTAATAGGTATAAAGTCAAGAATTCTCTCCATATTAGACCCATTTATTATAAAACACTCTCCTTCATCTGTGTTCTTATCATATTGCCATACCCGATATATATAATAATTATCTATATTTTCACTTGCAAACTTTCGTTCACCTGATGACATAAAAAAGTCTGTTGATCTGCTGCCTTCAGTCGTTTTTACTTCTATATACTTAATGCCTCCATTTTCATCATATGACTTAATATCGTACGGAGATTCTGGTTCTTTATCTGACTGATGAATTAATGGGTTTTTATCAAAGTCATGATTAATCTTTATTAATTCTTTTTCTTCATGTCTCAATACAAGTAATTCTCCTAATTTTCCCAAAGATGTATTTTTCTCATCTTGTTTTGAAAAGTCTCTATTTTTTCGTGAAGATGAATTTTTTTTATTGAGATTCTTTTTCTTCAAGTTTTTCGGTAGTGCAGGTACTTCTCCTATTCTAAGGATTCCCTTTTTTACATTTTTTCTTTTTATTACTTTTTTCTTTGACTGTTCCCAATTTATAAGTTGCCACTGAAAGTTGACAGGTTGTTCTTTACTTTGGTCGTGATGAAGGTATTTAAGTAAACCAAGGTATTTATACTTTTTTATTTTACCAACTGTTTCACCATCATTATAAAAATAATAAATTTTATTTTCATTCTCATCATGATTAATCCAATCACGGACTACTTTATGATGTAAACATTGATGCTTTTGAGATTGCCAATCAAAGGTTCCATCCTCATTAATGCGTTCCTTAAAAATAATATTTTTACTTTTCGCACCATAGGATGCCATGAATACGTAATCACCCTTCCTATTTGGAATACTTGCATACCCTCGTCCTCCCCAATCTCCTTTACCAGAAGAAAAGTCTGTGTCAGGTGAGAAGATTGCGTGAATTTCTTCTCGTACATAATAATGATTTAATTTTAACTTTTTCATTGAAACTCATTCATAATTCATTGTACTTCATCTTTATCTTCATCGCTCTCAAAAATCTTTAATAACTTTTTTGATGTCCAATCATTTTTATTGTTACATGGATGTATCCACATTTCATCATCAAGTTCTAGGATTCTTTTCTTTTGTGAGAACAATGGTGGGTACTCATCATGTCCAACCAAAACTATTCCACTGTGACTGATTTGGCCAAGTTCCGTGGTTGATCGATATTTGTTTTCTTTTCAATTGCAACAAAGTATGAAAGTAATTGCATCGGTATTACATAGACTAAGGGAGATACAAAATGCCCACATGAAGGCATGTTAATCACGTTTGTTTTATCTACCTTTGATCCTGATAGTTTTTTGTTTGTGAATATATAGACTAGACCTTGTCTCGCCCTGACTTCTGCAAGGTTTGATAGTACTTGATTAACCAAATTATTATCCGGCATCAAACCAATAACAGGAAGGTTTTTGTCTACTAAGGCAAGTGGACCGTGTTTGAGCTCACCAGCTGCGTAACCTTCTGCATGTATATAGGTAATCTCTTTTAACTTCAGTGCCGCCTCAAGCGCAATTGGATAGGAGACGCCTCTTCCTAGAAATAGAGTATGTTTTTTGTTCTTGAAATTCTTAGCTATTTTTTTTATTTCTTTTTCAAGTAAAAATGTTTTTTTGATTATTGCTGGCAATGATTTCACTTGTTTGAGAATAGTTTGCTCTATCGCTTTATTCTTGGATGTTCTCGATAGTACCATTGTCATAAATAAAAGTGCAATCAGTTGTGAAGTGAAAGCTTTTGTTGACGCAACACTAATTTCTGGACCTGCATGTGTGAGATACACAAGATCAGATAGTCGTGTTATTGAGCTTTCTGGTACATTACAAATTGACAAAATAGAGCAATAGTTTCTATTCTTTGCTTTCTTGAGCGAATAAATCGTATCAGCAGTCTCACCAGACTGACTTATTGCAACAAATAATGTACCTGAAGGGACATTGACCGTTCGATATCTATACTCACTTGCTATCTCAGCTGTACAAACGATATCAGTAATCTCTTCAATCCAGTACTTTGCAATCAAAGCAGCATTATAACTAGTCCCGCAAGCAACGAAATGTATATGTTTTGTCTTTAATAAAAGTTTATCTGAATTTGGTCCGAATATATTAGGTAATAAACCTTTTTTGCCAATTTGATGTTTAATTGCATTACTTATGATTTCTTGCTGCTCATAAATTTCTTTTTGCATGAAGTGATTATACTCACCCTTTGATACAATTTTAGTTTGTTTTTTTGTACTTGATGTTTTTCTTGATATTTTTTTTCCAGTAAAATTGTATATTTGATAATTGTCACTATCAATTTCTACAATTTCATTATCAGCCAAAGGGACATACTTATTTGTACTCTCAGACAATGCATGTATATCAGATGATATAAAATTACTTCCTTTTTTTGCTCCCACCAATAGTGGACTTCCATTACATGCAGCAATTAGTTTGTCCGGCCATCTCTCACAAATGGCTGCTATTGCGAATGAGCCTTGTAGTTTTTGTGCTACAGCTTTCATCGTTGAAATACTATCTGATGACTTTTTACTGTAGTAGGAGAAAAGGTGGGCTATAACTTCTGAGTCAGTATCAGATGTAAATTTAAATTTCTTTTTTTTAAGAAATATTTTTAGATCATCTGAATTTTCAATTATTCCATTGTGTACAATAGATACCTCATCTGAATTATGTGGATGTGAGTTTTTTAGAATCGGCTTCCCATGAGTCGCCCAGCGGGTGTGAGCAATGCCGCATACACCTGATGATTTTGATTTACTAACTAAACTTTTGAGGTTTTTTACTTTACCAACACATCTTAATCTTTTTATTTTTTTTGTTTTAGTAATAAGAGATATTCCAGCTGAATCATACCCGCGATATTCAAGTTTCGATAATCCTTTAATTAGAGAATCTTGGACATGCGTAGATGAAACTGCACCGAAGATACCACACATTATTTTTTACCTTTTATGTGTCTATCACGCCACTTAGGTATAGACACTTGCTTACTTCTTGCAATCGTAAGACTTCCACCACCCGGCGTGTCTTTTGTAACAGTAGAGCCAGCTGCTATATACGATCCTTTTGCTATTTTAACAGGCGCAACTAATCGAGTTCCTGAACCTATGAATGAATTACTCTCTATTGACGTCTTGTGTTTTTTATCACCATCATAGTTACAGGTAATTGTACCCGCGCCGATGTTGATATCTGAGCCTAACTTTGCATCGCCAATGTAACTTAGGTGATTGACCTTTGTTCTCTCACCGATAGTTGAATTTTTTACCTCAACAAAGTTACCAACATGAACCTCGTTTTTCAGTATAGAGCCAGGTCTAATTCTTGCGTACGGCCCAACAATGCATCGATTGCCGATAGTTGAACCAAAAATTATTGTGTTCGGTTTTACGTGTACATTACTACCAATTTTGCAACGATTAAAATAGCAATTATGACCAATTTTAGTATTGTCACCAATACTAACACTATCTTCAAAAACGCAATTTATATCTATCTCTACATTACTCTTAACTTTTAAGTCTCCACGAATTTCCGTTTTAGATGGATCTCTAACAAGAGTACCATTTTCTAAAAGTCTTTCTGCTTTCCTAAGCAAGTATTTTTTCTCAAGATTAACAAGATCAACTTTAGAATTAACCCCCGTTACTTCTAAATCATCAATAAATTTATTTGTGTTAACCTTATAATCCTTATCAATTAAAATTTTTATAATATCAGTTAGGTAATATTCTTTTTTAGCGTTATTATTTTTAATCTCTGTTATATGTTTTTTAAATACGGAGTTCTTGATTGATATTACTCCGGTGTTAACCTCCCTTATCAATCGTTGCTCTATAGTTGTATCTCTCTCTTCAACAATTTCCGAAATTTTATTACCAGACCGTATAATTCTGCCATATCCTTTTGGTGACTCTAATTCCACGGTACCGACGCAAGCGTCTGCAGATGAAATTTTACGGATCATACTTTTGATAGATTTAGTTGTTATAAAAGGAGCATCACCACACAAAATTAGGAGCTTTCTGCTATTGTTAGTGATAATCTTACTTCCAGCTAACGCTGCTCCTGCGGTCCCGTTCGAGTTTTTCTGGAATGTAATGGTAGTCTTATGATCCTTAAGAAGTTGTACAAGTTCTCTAGAGTCTCTATTAACAACACATATTATATCTCGACACCCAGCTTGTTTTACTGATTCAATAATATGGGTGATAATAGGCTTACCTGCAATATCAAATAATAACTTTGACTTATTTGCTTTCATTCTTGTGCTTTTACCCGCGCCAAGAATAATTGTCGAGAACATACAGCGACCCCTTTATTTTTTCGATTTACTCTTCAATTTCTTGATTAATCTCAATTGTGCGGCTGCTTGTAATAATTCTGATTTTGCTTTCGCAGTATCGATATCACTGCTACTGTTTTTCATTGCTTCTTGTGCTAATCTCTCTGCTTCCATAGCTCTTTCCTCATCTAAATCTTCACCTCTTAAAGCAGTATCTGACAAAATTGTTACCTCATTCGGTTGTATTTCCAATATACCACCACTTACAAAAAAGGTCTCTACTTCATCTTTACTTATTTGGGCTCGTACATCACCTGGATTGAGCTTGGTAATTAATGGTGTGTGTTTGGGAGTTATACCTACCTCACCCATTTCTGCTGGAGCATATACCATCTCTACATCTTTAGAGAACAATTCTCGCTCAGCACTTACGATTTCTAATTTAATTTTTCCTTCCATTATTTCACTTCATCAGCTTTCTTTTCAGCCTCTGATATCTCGCCTATCATATAAAATGCTTGTTCTGGTAAATGATCCATATCACCATTTACGATTGATTGAAAGCCAGCCATTGTATCTTTCAGTGAAACATATTTACCTGGTGTTCCGGTGAAAGTCTCCGCTACATAGAATGGTTGCGAGAGATATCTCTGAATTTTCCTAGCTCGGTTCACCGCAAGCTTATCATCTTCCGAGAGCTCATCCATTCCTAAAATTGCGATAATATCCTTTAACTCTTTATACTTCTGTAACACACCTTGTACAGCTCTTGTTGTATCATAATGCTCTTGACCTAAAATGAGCGGATCCAATTGCCTACTCGTAGAATCTAGAGGATCAACTGCTGGATAAATTCCAAGTTCTGCGATATTTCTAGATAATACTACTGTTGCATCAAGATGAGCAAAAGTTGTTGCTGGACTTGGATCTGTTAAATCATCTGCAGGCACATACACAGCTTGTATAGATGTAATTGATCCAGTCTTAGTTGATGTAATTCTCTCTTGTAACACTCCCATTTCCTCCGCTAACGTTGGTTGGTAACCAACAGCGGAAGGCATTCTGCCTAACAATGCTGAGACTTCAGTACCCGCTAGTGTATATCTATATATATTATCAACAAATAATAGAGTGTCACTGCCTTGGTCTCTAAAATGTTCGGCCATTGTTAAGCCAGTCAATGCAACTCTCAATCTGTTTCCTGGAGGTTCATTCATCTGACCGTATACCAACGCAACTTTATCTATAACTTTTGCATCTGTCATCTCATGATAAAAATCATTACCTTCTCTGGTTCTCTCTCCAACACCAGCGAAAACTGAGAATCCGCTGTGTTCAGCTGCAATATTTCTAATTAATTCCATTAGAATTACAGTTTTACCTACACCGGCACCACCAAACAAACCGACTTTACTTCCCTTTGCAAAAGGACAAATCAAATCAACTACTTTTATTCCAGTCTCTAATATTTCAATTTCTGATGCTTGTTCAGCAAATGTTGGAGCTGGTCGATGGATTGGCATAGTCTTTTCAGGTTTAATTTCTCCAGCATTATCGACCGGTTCACCTAACACATTCATAATTCTGCCTAATGTTTTCTCTCCAACGGGAACGTTGATTGGCTCACCGGTATTATTAACTTTTAATCCTCTTTTTAGACCATCAGTTGAACCCATGGCTATTGTACGGACAACTCCATCACCGATTTGCTGTTGTACTTCCAGAGTGAGATTACTCTCCTCAACCATTAATGCGTCAAAAACTTTTGGCATTGCATCTCTTTGAAATTTTACATCAATGACTGCTCCTATTATTTCTACTACTTTTCCTGTTTCCATTTTGATCTCCTGGCTTATAGAGCTGCCGCCCCTGAAATTATCTCTGATATCTCTTGTGTAATCGCAGCTTGTCTATTCTTGTTATAGATAAGTTGAAGCTCTGCAATTAAATCCTTGGCATTATCTGATGCCGCCTTCATAGCTACCATTCTAGAGGCCTGTTCACAGGCAAGATTCTCAACAATAGCCCTGTAAATTAAAGATTCTAAATATCTTGTAAACAAAGACTCTAGAACATCTTTTGCATCAGGTTCATAGATATAATCCCAATAAAAATTATAGTCCTCACTTTTCTCCTCAATGCTAATTGGAAGAATCTTTTGAATAATTGGCTCTTGACTAACTGTATTGACGAAACGATTATATACTATGTAGACTTCATCAATATCTTTATTAAGAAATTTATCGACTGTACTTTTTATCAAACCAAGCACTTGTTCGATTGTCGGCTTGTCTCCAAGTTGTGAAGTTTTAGCGACAACATCTCCGCCTACTCTTTGAAAGAAAGATGAAGCTTTATTGCCTATTAGCGAGAAAGCTGGTTCTATGTTGTTAGATTTATCTTTAGCAACTATATCTAGCACTTTTTTGAACAAATTATTATTTAACCCACCACATAATCCTCTGTCTGAGGAAACAATAATAAAACCTTTCTTTGTAACTTCTCTTTGAGTCAGAAAGTCTGATTCGTATTCAGGATGAGCATGAGCCAAATGTGATATAACGTTAACTATTTTGTCAGCATAAGGTCTAGCTTTAATCATCTGGTCTTGTGCTTTCTTCATTTTACTAGCAGCAACCATTTCCATCGCCTTTGTAATCTTTGCTGTATTTTGTATGCTTGCTATTTGAGTGCGTATTTCTTGGCTTCCAGACATTAATAAACTCCCAACTCTTTGAATTCATCTAACACAGCTCTCATTCGATTTGCCACATCATCGTTATAATCTAATTTCTGATTAATTTCAGACATTAGATCACCATGTTTTGCATTTGCATGTTCGTGAAGTGATTTCTCAAATGAAATAATTTTTGTGATATCAACTTCGTCTAAGTATCCTTCATTTGCAGCAAACAAAGATAACGCCATATCTGCTACCGATAGAGGCGAGTACTGAGATTGTTTCATCAATTCAGTCACTCTTTTCCCACGCTCTAACTGTTTTCTTGTTGCCTCATCTAAGTCCGATGCAAACTGTGAAAATGCTGCCAATTCACGGTATTGTGCTAGCGCCAATCGAACACCTCCGCCAAGTTTTTTAATAATTTTTGTTTGAGCAGCCCCACCTACTCTTGATACAGACAGACCAGCGTTAATAGCTGGTCTTATGCCTGCATTAAATAAATCAGTCTCAAGGAAAATTTGGCCGTCTGTAATAGATATAACATTGGTCGGCACAAATGCGGATACATCGCCTGCTTGAGTTTCAATTATTGGAAGTGCAGTCAATGAGCCTGTTTTATTCTTTACTTTACCTTTTGTTAAATCTGCCACAGCTTCTTCATTTATTCTAGCTGATCTCTCTAGCAAACGAGAATGTAAATAGAATACATCACCTGGGTATGCCTCGCGTCCTGGTGGTCTCTTTAAGAGTAAAGAAACTTGTCTATAAGCCCAAGCTTGTTTTGTTAAGTCATCGTAAACTATAAGCGCATCTTCACCGGTATCCCTAAAATACTCTCCCATTGCACAGCCAGAATATGGAGCTATGTACTGCATTGCTGCAGACTCTGCGGCCGAAGCAGCGACAACAATGGTGTGTTTGAGCGCATCATGTTCTTCTAGTTTCCTTACAACAGCAGCTATTGACGATGCTTTTTGACCGATAGCAACATATATACATTTTACGCCTGTATTTTTTTGATTTATTATTGCATCAACAGCTACAGCCGTTTTACCAGTCTGTCTGTCTCCAATAATTAATTCTCTTTGCCCGCGTCCTATTGGCACCATTGAATCGATTGATTTCAAACCCGTCTGGACAGGTTGATCAACTGATTTTCTCTCAATAACTCCAGGTGCTATTTTCTCAATTGGTGAACTTTGAGCAGAATTTATCGGACCTGCATTATCAATAGGCTCTCCGAGAGAGTTTACGACTCTGCCAAGCAAAGTGTCTCCAACAGGGACTTCGAGTATCTTTCCAGTGCATTTAACAGTATCGCCTTCAGATATTGATTTGTAGTCACCTAGGATTACAGCTCCAACAGAGTCTCTCTCTAGATTAAGTGCAAGGCCATATATGTTATTAGGAAATTCGAGCATTTCGCCCTGTAGCGCCTCCGTTATACCATAAATTCTTGCTATCCCATCAGTAAGTGATACAACAGTTCCTTCGTTGTGAGACTGAGCATCAATATCAAGTTTTTTAATTTTATCTTTTATAATATCGCTTATTTCTGTTGGATTAATTGTCATTTTTTCACCTATCTATCAGTTATCTGCTCACGCATTGTGTTAATTTTAAATCTAATACTATGATCAATTACTTGGTTGTTAACATGAATTTTGATACCAGCAATAAGAGCCTTGTTTACTGACTCCTCAATCATGATTTTTCTATTATGCTCTTTTTCAAGTTTCGCGCTCAACTGAGATTTCTGCTCACTTGATAACTCGTAAGCCGTCTCGATAGTAGCGACCAAGATTTCATCATCTGCAAGAACCATTTCACGAAAAAGTTCTGCAATAGAATCTAGAAAATATATTTTTTTATTTTCGAGTAATATTTCTAAGAACTGTTTTACGTCTTTGCTCTTACTAGATAGAAGACTATGTAAGAAATCAATCTTCTGTGAATCATCAACTTTTGGGCTAGCCAGTATTGCTTTAACCTTTGAGTCACTAATTGCGGCTGATAGTGTAAACAAATCTAACATCCACATATCTGTCTTGCTAGACTCAGAGGCAATCTTATGAGCAGCTTCTGCATATGGTCGAGCATATGTTATAGCATCAGTCACTATTAATCACCTCTTCAATAATTTTATTATGTTTCTTTTTATCAATTTCTTGCGCTAAAACTCTCTCAGCACATTCTATAGATAAGTTGGCTACATCTTCTTTAAGTTGTTCTTTGGCTGCATTAATTTCTTGTTCTAATTGTTGAGCTGATGATTTAGCTATTTTCGATGCTTCTTCCTTTGCGATATTTCTTGCTTCTTCTACAATCAATTTAGACTTCTGCTCAGCATCACCAATAATATTTGATGCTTTGCTCTTCGCCTCATCTATACGAGTTGTAAACTCTATCTTCGCTTGTTCAATCTTTTGTTGCCCTTGCTCTGCTGCAGCAAGCCCATCTGCAATTTTATTACTCCTATCTTCCATTGCCTTTGTTAATGGTTCCCACAAATATGCTTTAATGAACCAAACAAAGATAACAAAAGTTAACATTTGTCCGAATAATGTTGCTGTAACGTTCATAACTATAATCCTCTATGAAATTTAATTATGCTCCTAAAGCAGCTTTTGCTGCACCAATAAATGGATTTGCAAATACAAAGAACATCGCGAAAGCCAAAACAATAAATGGGAAAGATTCCATTAGACCGGCTGTTATGAACATTTGAATTCTTAAAGCAGGCAACATCTCAGGTTGCCTAGCAATTCCCTCGATGTATTTCATACATATTAATCCCCATCCAAGAGCTGAACCTAAGCCTGCTGCTGCAAGCATGATCGATACCCCAAGACTTGTTGATGAGTAGATCTGTGTGATCATATCTGGTGATAATGTTGTTTCCATTTTTTACCTCTTTTGTTAATGTGATTCCTCTGATGCTAGACTCACATACATTATGGTTAACACCATGAATATGAAAGCCTGTAGCGTAATAACTAAAATGTGAAAGATTGCCCACAAACTCCCTGGTAAAGGAATTATATACCATGGCAATAATGCAATTAATAAGAATACTAGCTCTCCAGTAAACATATTTCCGAAAAGCCTCAATGCTAAACTTAATGGCTTAGCCAATTCTTCAACCATTGTTAGTATGAAATTGATCGGGGCTAACCATATACCAAATGGATGAACCAAAAATGATTTAAAGTAACCTAATCCACCTTTTATTTTAATATTGTAGTAAATACAGAGTAAAAATATCATTAAAGACATAGCAAAAGTGGTGTGAGGGTCTGTAGTGGGCACAACTTTCAAATAATGAATGCCTATCATGTCTGCAGCTTTTGGCAATAAATCAACAGGCACTAGGTCCATAGCATTCATCAGGAATACCCATAAAAAAATCGTTAATCCAAGTGGTCCTACAATTTTATTCGGTTTTGGGAAAGCCTCTTTAACAAGGTCATTTACGAAATCAATAAGTGTCTCCAGTACGTTTTGCATACCAGATGGTGCGCCAACTTGAATTGTCTTACCTACTCTATAAGAAATGAACATAACTATAGATGCTATCAGAACGCTAAAAAAGATTGTATCTACATTAATTTGCCAAAAGCCAGAACCAACCTGTAACGGTTGCAGATGGTGGGAAATATATTGCACCGGATTATCTGTTGCTGGTCCTTGTGTCATAACACCTCATATACTAATAAATACTCTCGGTCTTATAGAAGATATACCCTATCTGTGCTAAAGCAAATGCTACCAACATTTGTAGCGCATTGAGTTCTAGATACACAATACCTAAGTAAAAACTCAATAAAACTAGCACAAATCTGAACACAACGCTTTTTATTAGCGTAAGTGCACCTCTTGCCGTTTTTTGCTCTGAGGCTTCAATGCCTGCGTCATTTACCGACCTTGCTAACAATAGAGAGTTTACTATTGCAATAGCGCCTCCGAAAACTGAAGACCATATGCTCTGTGAGCCCAGGCCTAAAAATGTCATAGCGACGGCCAATGTTATTAAGGTCTGGTATATTATTACTCTTACCACTTTAGATCTTCACCGTGGAGCAAAACCACTAACTTTATGGCTACTGGTAGTATAGATGAGTATTCATGTGAGTTCAATTATATAGATAAATATCTATTTTATTTTTTTGATAATCCCATCTAATTGCGCGAGAGACTCGTATTTAATTTCTAATTTTCCTTGGCCTTTATTATTATGGGAAATACTTACTTCTGCACATAATTTCTGTGAAATATCTTGTTCAAGGATGATTGTATCTTGAGATTTTAATTTTTTAACGTTTTTAGAATTATTGGCTTTCCTGCGTATTAAGCTCTCAAGCGCTCGGACTGAAAGTCCTCTTGAAATAACAGCTTTTATTGTTGATGCTTGATTTGCAGAACTAAGACTAAGAACAGCTCGGGCATGCCCCATATCAATCTCGCCATTCAGTAATTTAGTCCTAACGAAATCACTTAATTCATTGAGTCTTAAAATATTTGTAACATGTGATCGTGACTTACCAGTATATTTAGAGATATCCTCATGTGTCATAGAGTACTCTCTAATAAGTTTAGCGAACGCTTGAGCTTCCTCGATAGCATTAAGCTGTTCTCTTTGCACATTCTCAACAATTGCAATCAACGCAGAGTCTTTATCAGATGCCTCCATAACGATAGCATCTATGAAATCCTGTTTGAGAGATTGTATGGCCCGCCACCTTCGCTCTCCTGCAATCAGCTCATACCCAGAATTAACTTTTCTCACTAGTATCGGAGATAATTGGCCATTTGAAAGAATGGAGTCGGCCATTGACTCTAAAGCGCCATCGAAAAAAACTTTTCTTGGTTGATTGATATTTCTAGATATTTCATCAACTGGTATCTTCTGAACAGATTTATTAGAAGTGTTGGCGTCTTGGCTAGATTGGACAACACTAATACCAGGCTTATCACTAAGTAAAGCCTCTAACCCAGAGCCGAGCGCTTTTCTTTTACTCATATTGATAATATATCTCACAGATAGTGATATGTATATAGCTCTATATTTCTTGTTTTAAAATCTCGCCGGTTAATGAGAGATATGCTAATGAACCTTTTGAACTTGGGTCATAGACAGTAACAGGCATGCCATGACTTGGTGACTCAGCAACAGTAATATTCCGTGGAATTTTTGTTTTGAAAAGCTTTTGTTTAAAGTATTTAATCAACTGATTACTAACATCATTAGAAAGATTATTCCTAGAATCAAACATTGTCCTTATAATACCTTTAATTTGAATTGATTGGTTTGAAGATTTTTTAATTGTATCAATAGTATTTACTAGCTCGCTTAAACCTTGAAGTGCAAAATACTCACATTGAACTGGGATAATTACACCTGTACTCGCAGTCAAAGCATTTACCGTAAGAATATTAAGAGATGGCGGGCAATCTATTAGAATGTAATCGTATGTAAGATTACTATTTAACAGAATGTCCTTTAAAACGTACTCCTTCTTTTCAGAGGCAAGTAGCATAACTTCAGATTCCGTCAGTTGAGGTGTCGCTGGAAGAACATCAAAACTAAAAGACTGTAGATGCCTCACTGTGTCGGTAAATTTACATCTTTTCAAAAGAAGTTCGTTAATTGAAGAGATGACATCGCTCGAATTTATACCACAGCCTTTAGTTGCATTAGATTGTGGATCTAAATCCACAAGAAGAACCCTTCTTTTAGTGGTTGACAATGAAGCAGCCAGATTTATACATGTAGTAGTTTTACCTACACCACCTTTTTGATTAACTATTGATAGTATTTCCATTATCGAGTCATCTCAAGTATGTATTTATTTTGCGAAAAAAAAGGAGATGTCAATTCGTGTGTTTTACAGCTTACAGGCTTGTCTGCAAGTTGCAGTAATTTAGGAACATCAAGCGCCGGCGAACCCGTCAATACCAAAATTCTTTTAATACCTGGTAACCTAGAGCTTAGAAGTTTGAGTATATATGACATTTTTTTAACCATAGGTAACCCTGAAATATTTTTGTTACTAAAATTTTTTATTACCACCGTATCTGGTGTTACATCAAGACAAATGTCTTTCACATCTACCCTCAATAGTTCTATGTTATCTAAATTTAGAGACAGTTTCACGTGCTCTAAGAACCTTATTGGATAATCTCGTCTATCAACTAAAATAAATTTATCTATAGGTCTTATAATAGACAAAATAATGCCAGGTATACCAGCACCAGTACCAAGATCTAAATGTAATCCAGGCGATAAAAAACGCGATAACAAAATTGAATCTGAATAATCTCGTTGCAAGAAGTATTCAGGGTCTTTTGTAGAAATTAAATTTTTTTTGTCGTGCCATTTGAATAGAATTTCAATGAATTGTGAAAATTTACTCTGTATTTCTGAATTGAACGGAAGAACTAGTTTATCGTTTACATGTTTAATTTTTTTTTGAAGATTAAGCATAATCAGATATTGCTAGAAGAGAGAATTAAATTTTATATATGCTCAAGCCGCATACTTCTTTAAAAATATGCGCAACAAAGAGATCACTGATGGTGTAATACCAGGTATTCTAGATGCTTGTCCTAAATTTTTAGGCCTTATAGAGTTAAGTTTTTCAACGGCCTCATTAGACAGTCCATCAATTTTATCAAAAACTATATTCTTCGGTATCACAACATCTGATGTTTTCTTCATTTGCAATATCTCCTCGTCCTGTTTAACTAAATAACCTTTATATCTCTCTTGAGTGGCAATGATATTACCGATGGTTATGTTTGGTTCGTGCAAAAACTCAGAATAATTAGCCACCGCTTGATAACTAATTGTTGGGATTTTTAGTAACGATTTGATTGACGTGTTGTTTTTAATCTCTATATTATATTTGCTTTTTATTTGTTTACTAGTGGATGAATTTACCTTAACTATCTCACTATCCAATAGCAACTCCTCTCTGCTAATCATATCTCTCTTCTTTTCAAATAATTCAAATCTCTCTGAGGTTACCAAGCCTAATTTATACATTTTTTCAGTTAGTCTCATATCTGCGTTGTCTTCTCTGAGTTTCAGTCTATATTCGGCCCTGCTTGTGAACATCCTATATGGCTCGGTTACTCCTTTTGTCACCAAATCATCAATCATTACGCCAATATATGAATTCTCTCTGTCTAGAATAAGTTGATCTCTTCCCAATGCTAGAGCAGCTGCATTGTAACCAGCTATAATTCCTTGTGCTGCTGCCTCCTCGTATCCTGTGGTTCCATTAATCTGTCCAGCGAAGAATAAATTATTATTTGTTTTGGTGGCTAGCGAGCTATGTAATGAAGTAGGATTAAAATAACTATATTCAACCGCATAACCAGGCTGAATAATTTCGCACCGTTCAAGTCCCTCAATAGTTCTTAGGAACTTTATTTGAATATCTTCTGGCAAAGAGGTAGAAATCCCATTTGGGTAGATACTCTCATTATCAGAGGTTTCAGGTTCAAGAAATATTTGGTGTTGGTTTTTATCAGAAAATCTTACAATTTTGTCTTCTATAGAAGGACAATATCTTGGACCCTTGCTTTTAATAGAACCAGAATATATCGCCGACAAATGTTTGTTACTAGATATTATCTCGTGAGTTAAAGAATTTGTGCTTGTAATATAACATGGGATTTGATTAATTTGCTTAGGTTCCCGATTATAGTGATCATACAAATATGACAAACATGGGTTATTCTTGTCACTATCTTGTCGTAGCAATTTACTGAAATTTATAGAACTTCTCAGAAGCCTAGGCGGGGTCCCAGTTTTAAGTCTCCCAATTTCGAAATTCATTGATCTGAAAAATGATTCTAGTTCCTTAGAAGAGTCGTCTCCTAATCTTCCGGATTCCTCCGAGTTCTCTCCACAATGAATTACGCCACCTAGAAATGTTCCAGCTGTTAGAACAATAGACTTTGACAAAATATCTGTTCCATCTCTAAGTTTGACGCCACTAAGGAAACCTTTTTTTGTTATGAGCGAACAAACAATACCCTCATGTACAGATAAATTTTTTTGTTGTTCAATTTCTAGTTGCATGTTTTTTTTGTAAGCATGTCTACATGTTTGAATTCTTGTAGCATGAACAGCAGGGCCTTTACTCAGATTTAACTTGCGACGTTGTAATGCAGAATTGTCAGCAATTTTTGATATCAAACCATCCATTGCATCTACCTCTCTTGCAAGATGTGACTTTCCAATTCCGCCTATCGCTGGATTACAGCTTAATTGGCCAATTGAAGAATTTTTCATAGTTATGAGCAAAGTTTTCGCTCCCATTCGGGCAGCAGCATGTGCTGCCTCGCAACCTGCATGACCACCACCAATAACTATGACATCATATTTTATCATCTACTTACCAATACAAAACTCTGAAAAAATTGCATCTAAAAGTTCTTCACTTACATCACCACCTAATATTGTCTCTAGGCATACATGTGCCAGCCTCAGTTCTTCTGCAACAATATCCAATTGTTGATTATCATTATATTGTATTGAGTTGTAAAGATGTTTTAAGGCCTCTGATAATGAGTCAACATGTCTTTGCCTAGCAGTAGTAAGGCCGTCGCTAATATCAATAGATTTAAGAGAGGAAATCTCATCTCTTATTAAATCCATTCCTTGCCCATCTAAGGCTGAGACATAAAAAATATTTCTATTATTCATTACTTCCTTTTTTGAGGATTCTTTTGTAAGATCTATTTTGTTGTATATAATCCAGCAGTTTGCCGGTAACTTTTCAATATATTTATTATCATCAGTTGTAATACCTTCGGTGACATCAATAACATACAATACTAAATCTGACTTACTAGACGCCTCGAAAGAAAGTTCGATGCCTAAGTCTTCAACTTCACTTTTTCCATCTCTGAGTCCAGCAGTGTCCAATAGAGTAACAACATTACTACCCAACATAAGATTATTTCTAAGAATATCTCTTGTTGTGCCTGCTTCTGAAGAAACGATAGAACAGTTTTCACCTAACAAGGTATTTGATAATGATGATTTACCGGCGTTTGGTCTTCCTAAAATTGTTACTACTAGGTTATTATTCAACTTAATCCCTGATTCTGATTGAAGGATGATGTCGCTGAAACGCTCAGATAATCTCTGTAATACAACGCTTAAATCGTTAGGTTCTGAATTCGATGTTTCATCCTCGGGGAAGTTTATCGTGGCTTCGATTTTCATTCTTATCTCTAAAAGGTCCTTCTTAAGCATGCTAATTTTATCTGAAAATGCTCCTTGCAATGATCTCTGTGCTGCCACGGCAGAATTTGAGTTGTTTGAATTAATTAAATCCATCACAGCCTCTGCTTGAACCAAATCTATTTTGTTATTTAAAAATGCACGTTCTGTAAATTCACCAGGATTAGCAAGCCTCGTGTATTTCTTACATAACTCTTTTTGAAAGTATTCTAGAATATGAGAGTTTCCATGCATCTGAATTTCTAACATGTCCTCGCCTGTATAAGATGACGGGGCCTCGAAAAAAATTAATAGTGCATCGTCAAAGGTATCACCTTTTTCATTTTTTAATTTTACGTATTTGACTAATCTTGGACTTAATTGCCATGAATAGTCTGACATAATTTTTTTCACATTTGTTCCAGATATTCTGATAATACCAACAGCAGCATTACCATGAGCAGTTGAAATCGCAACTATCGTACCCTCATTACTCATGTCTAAACAGAAAGTCTTCTGTTGATTACATATTGTTGGCCAATAGAGAGGATATTATTAACGAGCCAGTATAATACTAATCCCGAGGGGAATGTGGCGAATAATATTGTAAATATGAAAGGTAAAGCGAGAAATATTTTCTGTTGCATAGCGTCTGTTGGCGGTGGGTTGAGTTTTTGTTGAATGTACATAGATAAACCCATCAATATCGGCAGAACAAATAGGGGGTCCTTGCTAGATAAATCAACTATCCAACCAACAAAAGGAGCATGTCTCATTTCTACACTTTCAACAATTACCCAATAAAGGGCAATGAAGACAGGAATTTGCACGAGTATTGGTAAACAACCTCCCAGAGGATTAACTTTTTCTTGCTTGTAAACCTTCATGAGCTCTTCACTGAATTTTTTACGGTCATCAGCATATCTTTCTTTCAATGCAGTCATTCTAGGTGCTAATTTTTTCATTTTAGCCATAGATTTGTAACTGGTTTCTGACAATTTAAAAAACAAAAGCTTTATGAGAATCGTCAACATTATAAGAGCTATTCCCCAGTTATCAAACATCATATTTAACTTATCTAGAACCCAGAATAGTGGAGCCGCAAGAAAAGTCAAAACCCCATAGTCAACTGTTAAATCTAATCCTTCCGTTATGTTACTAATTTCTGAGACATTTTTTGGACCTACATATAAATTTGAAGAAAAAGTTTTTGAAGAGTTTGGTGAAATTATCTCATAATTTGAAAGTGATCCAATCTGATAGTACGGAATATCTTCAGATAATACTCTCCTTGTGAAAATGGTCTGATCAGACTCTTTTTCAGATATCCAAGCTGTAAAAAAATAATGCTGTAACATACTTATCCAGGAAGAATATGTCTGAAGTTTAAAATTACTATCAGTAATATCAGAGAATGAAATTTTATTAAATTTATTTTCTTCATCATAGAAAGCGGCGCCGGTGTATGTGTAAAGCATGACATTTGAATCCGTATCTTCGCCCCTTTGAAGTATAGTGTAAAATCTCGCCTGGATTGAATCGGCTTTTTCATTATATATAGTGTTCGAAACATTTATTAAGTGTGAAGATTCGTTGAAAACATACTTCTTTTCAAAACGAACACCTTCACTATTATTTCCATTCAGGGTGACTGTATACGGATAACTTTCAACATAATAGGCATCTTGTGAACTTTTATAGGATTTTGGTGATTTTGTGTCTGGCGTTTGTACGTCAGCTTTCGCAACATAGCCACTCTCACGCTCATTAAGAAGTATTACTTTTTTATCTTCATTGTTAAAATTTCTTTTATATTGTAAGAGTCTAGACTTAACTATTGATCCATCAATTAGTGAAATATCTACATCAAGAAAATCTGTTCTAACATTGATAACCTCACTCGAAACATTCAATGTTTTATTTTCGACATCACTATTTACATTACTTTCAACAGATGCTTTTTTTTCTACATTTTTTTTGGTTTCAGGCATAGTTTGGCTAACCTGTGGTTCAACATCATAAAATGTGCGTTGATATGAATCGTAAAGAAGAATAGATACGAAAAAAAATGCACTGTATAAAAATATTCTACTGCTCAATTTTATCTCCTGGAACTGGATCGTAACCGCTAGTCCCACCTGGTCTACATCTTAAAATTCTCGTAATTGATAAATATGTTCCTTTAATAGGTCCATGATGGATAATTGCTTCTCTGGCGTATTGAGAACAAGTGGGGATATGTCGACATGACTTGCCATAAAGCGGTGATATAAAACTACTGTATACCCAGATGAGCGCTAATAAGAATTTCTTAAATATTGTACTGATTGTTTCCATTCTTGCATAAGAATATCACTGATTTCCTTTTTTTCTGAGAAAATCTTTTTAGAAATTACGATTATTACATCATTTGAGAAATTGAACTTTTGCTCTAAAAAGTTTGCGGAAATCCTTCTTCTAATGAGATTTCTGACAACAGCGAGAGAGACTGCTTTTTTCGTAACTTTAATGCCGATTCTAGGACGCCCAGCGTTGTTAGAAGTAACATAAACATAGATATGGGATGTTGTAAAGTTGGGCTTTAGCCCAAACAGTTTATATTTAGGTGAAGAGAGTTTGAGAAAATGATTTTGCTTTGACAAATTTAGGCGCTTAGGACTGCACGTCCTTTAGCACGTCTGGCACTAAGTATTGCTCTTCCAGCAGATGTGCTCATTCTAGCTCGAAACCCATGCTTCCTTTTGCGTTTTAAGTTACTTGGTTGAAAAGTTCTTTTCATAATATCTAACTCGTGACTGTATACTGCAAATTATAATTTTCTTTGTCAATATATTATTTAATTATTTTTATGAGATAATAATCAATACTGTTTAAGTAAACCAAACAAAAATAACAAATGACTGAAACGACGCTATGGACACAATGTTTAGCAGCATTTAACGATGTCCTCTCTGAAAAACAGATGAAAACTTGGTTCCACCCTTTAGAAGTGGAGCAAATCAGTAATACGTTAAAAGTTGTCGCACCTAACAAGTATGTTAGAGACGAGATAGAGGGGCATTACATGGTTCTGATTAAGGAGACGGTCATACACAAGAGTGAGAACAAGGTATCAGAGGTTTTATTGTCGCTGCCAGAGTTAAAACAGGAGCCTAAGGCTAAACAGGAAGTAAAAATAAAGATTAGTAATAACTTAAACAAGGATTTAATTTTTGAGAATTTTGTAGAAGGGAAGTCAAACCAGCTTGCTAAGGCTGCTTGTGTGTCTGTCGTAAAACAGCTGGGACAATATAACCCGCTTTATATTTATGGGGGAGTTGGTCTTGGAAAAACACATCTTCTGCACTCAATAGGGAACCAAATACTCAAGAATGATCCAAACAAGAATGTTGTTTATCTGCATTCAGAAAAGTTCGTTCAAAATATGGTAACGGCATTAAGAAGGAACAAAATAGAGAGTTTTAAAGAGTATTACAGGTCTGTAGATGCGCTTTTGCTCGATGACATTCAGTTTTTTGCTAATAAAGAGAGGTCACAAGAAGAATTTTTTCACACATTTAACTCGCTATTTGAATACAAGAAACAAGTAGTCTTGACCTCAGATAAGTACCCAAAAGAGATATCAGGCCTTGAAGAAAGGCTAAAATCGAGGCTGGTGTGGGGTATGAATGTCATGATAGACCCACCTGATCTTGAAACAAGAATGGCAATACTGCATAAAAAAGCTGAAATCGCTGGATCATCTATAAATGACGAAGTAGCATATTTTTTAGCAAAAAATGTATATTCCAACGTTAGAGAATTAGAGGGTAGCTTAAGGAGACTAATAGCAACCGCAGAATTTAAAAGAGAAGAGATAACCATAGAATTCACTAAAGAAACATTAAAAGATTTAATTTCGCTACAAGAAAGATTAATAACTATCGAAAACATACAAAAATCTGTCGCCAGCTACTACAAAATACGAGTAGCAGACATCCTATCTGCAAAAAGAGATAAAAGCGTTACATTGCCTAGGCACATGGCAATGGCGATTGCCAAAGAGGTTACAAGCCATAGTTTACCAAGCATTGGAGATGCGTTTGGTGGAAGAGACCACACCACCGTCCTACATGCATGCAAAAAAATAGCGGCACTAAGGCAAAGAGAATCGTCTATAGAACAAGATTACCAAAACATCGTGCATATTCTTCACAACTAGTGGATAACATGTTAATAAAATCAACTTGTAATCTTGTTAACAATCTCTCCACAAGATAAAAGACACTAACCAAGCCCACACTACCGATATAACAACAAACAAATAAAGCGAACAGACACTCCAAATCAATTTTTACAATCCTTAATAATAAAAATAATATATAATTTATATATGATTATTAATATACCAACCGAAGTTCTCGATAAACCCATGCGCATTCTATCAAGTGTTTCAGACGCAAAACAAACAATGCCTATTCTAGGCAATACTTTATTTAAGTTGAGTGGTGGTTCACTAGAATTAATTGCTAGTGATTTGGAGGTTGAGGTTCGTTACTTGAACTCTGAAGTTGGTGTTGGTGGCGAGATATCATCTACAATACCAACAAAGAAATTCTCAGATATTCTTAAAGTGCTAGGTGGATCCAACGCTTCATTAGAGTTCGATGAAAAATCTGTCGAGATAAAGGGAGGTAAAAGTAAATTCAAGGTATCAACTCTTCCAGTTGATGATTTTCCTTTATCCGAATTTGACAGTAGTGACCGGTTTTCTATTAAACCAAGTGATTTATTAGAGATGATAGACAACACATCATTTTCTATGGGTTACCAAGATGCCAGGCATTTTCTGAATGGTCTTTATTTTGAACCAACTGATTCAGGGATGATAGCTGTTGCTACAGACGGTCATAGGCTAGCCTACTGTGAAATAACGTCCAATGATGGGAAGTTCACTACTTCATGTATAGTGCCTCGTAAGGGTATTGTGGAATTAAAGAAGATACTTGGTCTTTTTACTGAAAATAAAGATATTTTAGCAGAAGTTAGCATCAATAATAAGAATTTGACGGTATTTATAGGAAATTATAGTTTGACAACGAAGCTTATTGAGGGCAATTACCCAGACTATAAAAAAGTATTCCCAGATAGCCTCCCCAACACGCTTGTGCTCTCTCGAGAAGACTTACGTACCGCACTACAGAAGATGGCTATTCTATCATCAGAGCAATACAAAGGGGTTAAGCTTGGTCTAGAACCCACATCGCTACACCTCTCTACAACTAACCCCCAGCAAGAAAAGGGTGAGGACACCATAGACTGTACCTATGAGGGTGACCCAATGGCTGTTGGGTTTAATTTAGCTTACATTATGGAAGTGATAGATGCTATAGACACAGAACAAGTGAAATTCAGGTTTGGGTCCCCAGACTCTGGTTGTTTAGTTTCTGCTAACTCTAATAACCCTTCTAGTAAATACATAATTATGCCTATGCGTGTGTGAAGTGTTAATTACAAACATTGGTCTAATTAATTTAAGATCCATTAAATTTATTCAATTTAAACCATGCAAATCCCTTAATTTTATTTTGGGGCATAACAATGCAGGCAAGACAACAATATTAGAGTCTATATCCTTAGCTTCTTCATCAAAGTCATTTAAGGGTGTTGATTTAGACTCTCTTATAAATAATCAGTCAAAAAGCTTTCAAATTTCGATTAAAAGTGTCCAAAATACGCTAAAATCGTCTATTACTATAGAAAAGCATCTAAGTTCAGCTAAAAAACTTCTTATCAATGAAAAATCATCCTCAACTAAGCAATCTCTTCTGCTTCTTCCAGTTCTATCCATGAATTTCGGTTATCAGAATATCTTCACACAGTCATCGGAACATAGGCGAAACTTTCTTGACTGGGGCGTGTTTCACGTGGAACATGAACACCACAGCACCCTGAAAGACTATAACCGCGTTCTTGTATCGCGAAACAAGGCGTTAAAGACTAAAAACTATGATGTGATTAGCCCTTGGACGAATAAGCTCATCGAACTTGCGATGAAGATTAGTAAACGACGTGAAGATTACTTTAACATATTGTACCAGTCATTTTCTGGTATTCTTACACGCGTTAACAAAGAATCAATAGGGCTTTACCGGGACATTGCTGAGGCTCGATTATCTTTTTTTAAAGGTTGGGAGGGTGATTTAAGTGATGTGCTTGATTCCAATCTTAATAGAGACATTGCGCTCGGTTACACAAGCGTAGGGCCACACCGTGCTGAGTTAATATCAACAACTGCAAGTGGTGCTATTAAGGACATGGCATCAATGTCATCGCAAGTTATCCTCAATTTATGCTTATCATTAGCTCAATCTGAGACGTTCCACGTGAAACATAAATACAAACCGATACTCTTGATGGATGACTTATTCTTTGGAATAGATAATAAAAACCTCGAGGTTGTGGTAAAATTACTTAATGAATCCGAGCAACAATGTTTTCTCTCGGCACCAAACTCTTTTAAAGATAGAGTAATTAACATGAGGGTTAAACCCAAAGGAACCATATATCAGCTAGATAAAGATATAATCCGAGCTGATGAAGATTAAATGATAGTAGCAAATGACTAAAAATACTTACGACTCTTCCAACATCAAGGTGCTGAAAGGCTTACAGGCAGTGCAAAAAAGACCTGGTATGTATATAGGTGACACAGACGATGGTAGTGGTCTACACCAAATGGTATTTGAGGTTATAGATAATTCAATAGACGAAGCACTGGCAGGACACTGCGATACTATCAGCGTTACTATACATGAAGATCAATCTGTAACAGTGACAGACAACGGAAGAGGCATACCTGTAGACGAACATCCAGAAGAAAAAAAATCAGCAGCTGAGGTAATTATGACAGTCCTTCATGCTGGCGGTAAATTTGATGATAATTCCTATAAAGTTTCTGGAGGGTTACATGGTGTAGGTGTATCAGTGGTAAATGCCCTTTCTGAAACACTAGAATTGACTATTTACAAGAACGGCTATGAATATACGCAAGAATACAGAGATAGTGTGCCTACTACCGAATTAAAAAAGGTCGGTAAAACTAACAATGCGGGGACACGAATAACATTCAAACCTAGCAAGAAGTATTTCACATTAACTAAATTTAACTCTTCATTACTGAAAAAGAGGCTAAAGGAGCTTGCGTTTTTGAATTCTGGAATAACCATCAAACTTACGGATGATGTTGAGAGACAGGAGCAATCATTTAAGTATGATGGTGGAATAAACGAATACATACGAGAAATTACAAAAAGTAAATCAAACATCCATGATGAAATTGTTTATATCTCTGATTCAAAAAAAGATATTCATATTGAACTGGCTCTTCTATGGACTAATTCTTATCAAGAGGACATATTGTGTTTTACAAACAACATACCTCAAAAAGACGGCGGTACACATCTCGCAGGTTTTAGAACTTCATTAACTAGAACTATTAATTCCATTATTCTTAAACAACCACAATTCTCAAAAGAAAAATTTGAAATTACAGGAGAAGATACTAGAGAAGGTCTTTCTGCAATTATATCTGTAAAAATGTCAGACCCTAAATTCTCATCGCAAACAAAGGATAAGCTAGTCTCATCTGAAGTAAAGGGAATTGTTGAGACTTTAGTTAGCCGTAAACTTATAGAGTATCTTGATGAAAACCCAAAAGACCTCAAAGCTATTTTGAGTAAAATTTATGAAGCTGCGAAAGCCCGAGAAGAAGCTAGAAAGGCAAAAGACTTAATTAGAAGAAAAGACCCTTTGAGTATTGGCAACCTACCTGGTAAGTTAGCAGATTGTCAAGAGAAAGACCCCACAAAAACTGAGTTATTTATTGTCGAGGGCGATTCTGCTGGTGGCTCTGCTAAACAGGCAAGAGATAGAAAAACTCAAGCTATTTTGCCTCTAAAAGGCAAGATATTGAATTCTCAACGCGCTCAAGACCATAAAGTACTATCTTCATCAGAAATTGCTACTTTGATTACAGCTTTAGGGTGTGGAGTTGGTGAAGACTGTACTTTATCGGATGATGGGCAATCGATAAATAATCTTCGCTACGGTAAAGTTATTATCATGACTGATGCAGATGTAGATGGCGCCCATATAAGAACATTGTTACTGACATTATTTCAAACCAGGATGAAAGCGCTTGTTGATAATGGTCATATTTTTATTGCTGAGCCACCACTCTATAAAATGAAAAAAGGCAAAACACAACGGTATTTCTCTGATGACAAAGAATTAATGAATTTCATTCATAAAGATATTGTATCGACTTTCGTAGTTACTTATGACAATAAAAAGCTTAATGAAAATGAACTATCGGATTTACTTAAAGCCTATGATTCTATGCGGTACATAATCGATAGGTTCTCTTCGAAGCGAGATAAGACGTTTATAACTAATCTTGCTTTTCACGAACCATTGTCGCAGAGTGATTTCAAGGACTCAAAACTTCTGCAGAAATGGTGTAGCAGTTTTAGTAAATTGTTAGAGCGAAATACTGCAGTTAACTTAAAATTCATATTAGGTGTTTCAACATCTCCTGACAAAGATCAAACAGAGATAACTCTTAAGAAAATACATAATGGTGTTATTACGGAATTAGCTCCTTTAACTAAACATTTTTTTGGCACAGACCATTATACTGATTTGATGAATCTTGGTTTCAACGCTTACAGTAAAAATGTGTTTAGCTATGAAAAAAATACTGAAATTATTGACAATTCACTTGCGATCAATGAGTGTTTCGATGGACTCATAAATGCATCTAAGAGCAGCATTACATTACAAAGATATAAGGGTCTTGGTGAAATGAATCCATCTCAGCTTGAGGAAACTACTATGAATCCAAAATCTCGAAATCTTATTAAGGTTTTGCCTTTAGAGGAGGGTAATACAGTCGTTTCAGATCTTATGGGCTCTGATGTCGAGCCAAGAAAACAATTTATAAAAGAAGAATACAATAATGTGCTAAATCTCGATATATGATTATATCCACTTGGAATGTAAATTCTATAAAGGTAAGACTTCCAAATGTCTTACAGTATTTATCTGAATATCAACCTGATGTTTTGATGTTACAAGAGACAAAATCGCAAGATGAAAATTTTCCTTTTAAAGAAATTGAAAATTTAGGATACATCTCTACTTTTTGCGGTCAAAAGACATATAATGGTGTCGCTGCTATTACTAAAAAATCTCCGACAAGCTTTCAATTAAACCCTGTTCATATTGATGATAAGGAAATGCGTTCCATACTTATCAATTATTGTGGTATTCGTATATTAAACGTTTACGTTGTAAATGGGAAAGATGTAACATCAGATAAATATGAATATAAATTGAACTGGATGAATAAATTAAAATTATTTACTAAATCGCTTTTCGAGGATTCAGATAATTTGATTGTTCTTGGTGATTTTAATATAGCTCCAACAGATAATGATGTATTCGACGTGCAGTTAACTAAGAATCAAATATTGTGTTCAGAAAAAGAGAGAGATGCTTACCACTCAATACTTAATCTTGGCTTATATGACCTTTTTCAAGACTATGATTTTCCTCCCCAAACTTTTACTTGGTGGGATTATAGGGGTGGCGCCTTTCATAAAAATATTGGTTATAGGATAGATTTAATACTAGGCTCAAAGCCAATACAAAAAAGGTGTATAGAGTATAAAATAGATAAAGATACTCGCCATAAATCGTGGTGCAAAGATGAACCGCGAACATCAGATCACGTTCCGGTGAGAGTTGTCCTAAAAAATGACTTATAGCTTGTTGATAATTACTTTGCTATTATTTCTAAGAGGTGCTGAATGAAAACGATTATGTTCTACAATTCAAAAGGTGGATCTGGCAAGTCTACATTAGCAGTAAATTTAGCAGCTTATTTTGCGCAAGAGAAAGTTCACACTACTATTGTTGATTTAGACCCACAAGCATCAAGCATGGACTGGCTAAATTTAAGACCAATATCTAAACCCAAAATTCATGGGACGACTAAGTTCAATAAATTACAAAAAAGAAATAAAGATTCCGTTGTTATATATGATTTACCGGCATCACTATATGGAAACAGATTAGAGAATTATATTAAAAAAGCAAACATGATTATCGTTCCTGTCATGCCTTCACCAATAGATATGAGGGCAGCAAAAGATTTTATTCAGTCATTGAGGACCATGGGCCCAATTATTAGAAAAAGAGTTAAGATTGGATTGGTTGCTAATAGATGCAGAGCCAATACTAATATATTTTTGGAGTTGGATGAATATCTTGTAAAGGAGAGGGGAATTAAATACATTACAGCATTCAGAGATAATTCAAATTATATTAGATCCGCTAGGTCTGGATTAGGTATCTTTGAGATGGGGGAATCTATGACGGCTCAAGATAGAGAAGAGTGGAAACCACTTATTCGTTGGATAAAATCAAATTGATGATTGTATGCCTTCTTTTAAATCTTTATATTTAATAACATCTGGGAAAAGGTGATTTAGTTTTTTTACATTTAACACTCTCGACTCCATAAAGAAGCTCATTCTTTTTTTGCTAAATACTTTTTTAGCTTCATTCAAGGTAATGGTTTTTGGCACAGGAAGATTCAGTATCTTACATATTTCTATATAATATCTAGTTGACGTAGTTGGGTTTCCATCACTGACATTAATTATTTCATTTTTAACGCTGCTATCCATAACTTCCCATGAGATTCTTGCTAAGTCCTCAACATGAATTAAGTTTGTTGGCTTAGCCAAATTTTCCTCCATTATCGGCTCTCCAGCTATAATCCGTTCTATTGGTAATCTTTTAGGGCCGTATATCCCTGGAACTCTTAAAATAACGAACTCGTTTTTCGTTTTTTCACAGTAGTTCCTAATAATCTGCTCAGCAATCAATCTTCTCTTCGCTCTATCAGTAATTGGAATACATTCTGCTGATTCATCAACAATCCCTCCTTGATGATCACCATAGACTCCACTCGTACTAATATATACAATTTTTTTAATTTTATTATATCCCAGAGATTTGCTGAAATTCAGTAGTCTAACGTCTCCTTCGACATCTTGTCTAGGTGGAGCCATATATATTATGGAAGTTTTATCATTAAAATTATTTGCCTTTAATTCCTTATCAAAATCTACTTGATAATGCTCTATATCATTTTTAGTGTTGATTTTCTTTGTTCTTGAGAACTCAATAATTTTCTCGAAGGTATAATTATTGGATATCTTCTTGATTGCATCTCCTAGATATCCACTACCAGCTAAAACTATGATATTCCTATTCATTATTCAGTTCTCTAATTATTTTTGTATATTGGCCTATGTCTTGCAAGCCATCTATTATTCTTATTCTTCTAAACATATCGCACTCATCTATTATAAATCTTTTATTTGGAACGATTAACGCAAGATCATAATCTTTCAGCTTATGTTTATATTTTTTAATAAATGCTTTTAAGGCGTCATTACTCATCGATATAACTATATTAAGTTTATTTATATCAAAATCATTATCTTTTATAAGATTTATATCTATTTCTCTTACATAGACATTCAATTCATTCACATTATTCTTAGCCTCTAGACAATCTTTGATATGAGACAATCCATGGGAACCCTTAAAGATAGCTATGTTTTGTTCTGATATATCATGGAAGTTAAACTCAGAGATTAAATCGTGACTTGAATACTTATTTTTTGGGTAATAACACTTAGTAGAAAATATATTCTCAACCATGTCAGCAGTATATTTTCCGACAGCAAAAAAATTATTTCTTTTGTTAAAATATTTAATATTTTCTCTCATGGATATAACAGAATTCTTGCTTTGAAAAATATATGAATCATAGTTTTGGAAATTCTTCAAAACATTATTTTCTAGTTTAGCTACCTTTATTTTGATGATTGGTTTATTTGTAAACGAATATTTTTCATTTTCAAATGATTCTTTAATTTTATCAATTATGCTTATTGTGGAAATGCAGATTATTTTTGTCATGAATTTATGAGCTTTTTAGCCCCTTGTTTAATAAATATGTCTCCTAATTTTTCACCAGCATTATTTGCTTTATTTATGTCGCAGACATATTTTGATTTTATGTAATTGACTCCTCTAATATCAGATACAAATCCCTCTAATTCAAAACTATCCTTCACAACTCTTCCATATGCCCCTATTGGTGACATACAATCACCAGCCATCTTTCTGACGAAATTTCTTTCTTCTTTTATACATGTATTCAAGATATTATCACTTACTGATGACATTATTTTTTTGATATCTTGATTGTCTTTAAGAAACTCAGCGCACAGAACGCCTTGGCCTGCTGAAGGGACAAAATGTTCTTCAGAAATATATTGACTAATCACTCCCTCTAAATTTAATCTGTGGAGCCCTGCCGCAGCTAATATTATCGCATCATATTTCTTGTTGTGAAGCTTATCTATTCTTGTTTCTATGTTTCCCCTCAATTCTTTTACTTTGAAGTTCTTTGATAAAGCTCTTAGTTGGGCAGCTCTTCTTGGACTAGAGGTTCCAATAGTGCTATTTATAGGAAGGTCCTCTATAGCATTATAATTTATTGATATAAAAACATCATTTGGACACTCTCTCTCTAAAACACTGACTATTTCAAATCTGTCATCTAAGATTGCCGGCACATCTTTTAGAGAGTGTATTGCTACATCTGCCTCACCATTCAAAAGCATTGACTCTAATTCTTTTATGAAAAGTCCTTTACCTCCATTTAACTTAAAATCCTTTGATTTAAATTTATCTCCAGATGTAACGGTTGGAATGGTTTCCACTATTTTTATTTTTCCTGTTTTCTCTAATGAAGCTATTACTTCATGTGTTTGAGCTAGTGCTAGCCGACTTTTCCTAGTTGCTATTTTGATAATAATCTCCACATTTGTAATTTTTTAAATAGATATATACTATACTTACTATTAAACAATAATATTGGCATTTTAGAAATAGTTATGAAGAATAAGACTTGGTCAGGTAGGTTTGCTAAAGCCATTAATGAGGATGTTTTAGATTTTAGTCAGAGTTTGACTATTGATATAGTTTTATACGATGCTGACATTATGGTGACCGAAGCCCATGTAGAAATGTTAGGTAGATGCTCTCACTTAAAAGCCACAGAAGTAAAAAAAATTAAAGCTGGCCTTAAAAAAATTAAGAAGCTTGCTCATAGCGGTGAACTTCCATGGTCAATTGAATTAGAGGATGTTCATATGAACATAGAGCATGCTCTGATATCTGAAATTGGAGAAATAGGCAAAAAAATTCATTTAGGAAGATCTAGAAATGATTTAGTTGCAACTGACACAAGGGTGTATTTGAGAGAGCTAATTGATGTCATGCTTCAGCATATTAGAGAATTACAAAAAACATGCGCATCATTAGCAGTGAAATATAATGATTGCATCTTCCCAGGTTACACACACCTTCAGCCTGCTCAGCCAGTTACCTTCGGTCATCATTTACTAGCATGGCAGAGTATGATTGCAAGGGATGAAATTAGATTAATGAATACGAGGTCAATGATTAATGTACTCCCTCTTGGTTCAGCAGCGATGTCAGGTACGACTTTTAAATTAGATAGAAATTATGTAGCCAAGAAGTTGAATTTTAGCACTGTGAGTAAAAACTCTATGGACGCCGTCAGTGACAGAGATTATATCTTAGATTTCTCATACACAGATTCAATGATAATGATGCATTTATCAAGGATATCAGAGGAAATAATTTTGTGGTTAAATCCTCAATTTAATTTAATCGATATTGATGAGAGTTTCTGTACAGGTTCTTCAATCATGCCGCAAAAAAAGAATCCTGATGTACCAGAACTTGTTAGAGGAAAAACAGGTTCTGTTTTTGGTAACCTGTTTGGTTTATTGACGCTCATGAAGGGATTGCCGCTTACCTATAATAGAGATTTACAGGAAGATAAAGGTCTGATATTTGAGTCAGTCGATACAACAATAACATGTGTTGATATCATGAATAAGCTTATCAAAACTATAAAATTAAATAAGGACAGGTCGTTAGATTTGGCTTCTTCCTCTTTTACAACTGCAACTGATTTGGCTGAATATTTATCGAAGAAAGGAATAGCATTCAGAGACTCGCACCACATCGTAGGCAATATTGTTAAGTATTGTGAGAGCAATAAAAAAACATTAGAGAACTTGTCACTTAAAGAATTTCAAAAATTTTCCAAATTAATTGATGACGATATCTATAATATAATTACTTTGACTAACTCTGTGAAATCAAGAATTAATGAAGGATCTACTTCACCAAAAAATGTTTTAAAAGCTGCCAAAAAAGTCTTAGATTCTCTAAAGAATAAAAAATGATTTTAACATTTAGATTTTTTCTAATTTTCACTCTTCTATATACACATGTTGTAGCCGCTCAACCAACTACCCGAGAATTTTTAAATCATATAGAGACAGATAGATATGACTTATACATATATGGACTTGAATCAGGACTAGAGTGGTCAAGTGAGCTGACCTACAGGGAAAATAATATCCAAATTTATTGTAAGCCAGGCGATATAGAGTTATCTGCTAAATTTATCAAAAATCTAATTGCTAAAGAGATAAGTGGAAATGCCTCATTTTATGAGAAGTACGAATATGAGCCCTTGATTGGTTTAGCTATGAGGAATGCTCTCTTGGCAGAATTTCCTTGTGATTAGTTAATTTACTCTAGATACAAAGTTAATTTTCATTATAATATATATTTTAAACATCTTAATAAAGGAGACTAATTATGCCAGAGCATCCAGTCCCGCAAGGGGATGATATAATCCTCCCTGACGGAACAGTTGTAGGAACTTGGAATGGAGATGACGTTCGTGATCTTCAAAAAGAAGTTCAAAGAATAATGAAAGAGCAAAAAGACAGTGGCGCAGACCGAAATAATTTACTTATTAGATTCGGTATCCCTCACATGGATCAAACCCCAGATCATTTGAAAACATTTATCGCGTATGCGTTATGGGGTGTTGATAAAAAAGGGATGTGCTTAACTCATAGAAGAGCTGATCACTTTGAGTCTGTTGAAAAGATTAATGAGAAATATGGAAGTGAAACTGCGATTGCTGCAGCAAATAGATATAAAGAGCCTAACTAATTTTATAGAGTCTATCTTTTAGACTCTATAATTTGTTAGAAATCCACTTCGTCATTTCATTGGTTACACTTTTAGTTATAGTGTGACCAAAATCACCTGTATATTCGGTAATTAATTTAGTTTTCTCCAACAGGAATTTTTTAGTCTGTTCAAAAGATTCAAATCTTATTGTCAAATCCTCTGTCCCGTGAGCAATAAATATTTCAGATTGTTGTATTTCTTTTGATGCATAATCTTTAGCGTTAGGCATATATCCCGACAAAGCAATACATCCATCTATTTTTGACAAATTCTCAAATATGTAACTCAATGCTAGAGCTGCGCCTTGTGAAAATCCTCCCACAAAGATTTTTTTCTGGTTTTTATAATTATCAATAAGTTTTTGAACACCATGTTGTGCATTTCTGAGACCATCAAAATCCTCTTCAATTTCTTGATTAATGCTAATATTTGGTAATGGGTACCAAGACCTTTTACCATTTTCTTCAGGAGCGTTTGGTATAACTATAAATAATCTATCATCTAAAAGAAGATTGAGCATCTTCATGGATGGTTCAAATGACCAATTATTAGCACCGTAGCCATGAAACCAATATAGTGTAGCCTCTGAGTGTGTTTCACTACCTATTGTTACAATATTTTCTTTATTTAACTGTATCATCACTAGAAGAGCTATATTAATAAGCCTATAATGTATCATATGAATAACATTTTGGCGCGTTTAATCAGAAAACAAATATACTTCATCTTAATTTTGTTATTATCATTTTCACTTATTTCATGTGGTAATAAAGGTCCTTTAACGGTTCCAGAATCTTATAACGATGTTAAATTAAAATTATCTTTACTTTTTATAAGCAATAATGACTATAAAATATGAAAATGAGTGCTTATATTTTGGTGATATAAATATTGCTGAACTTGGTAAAGACCACAACACTCCTTTTTATCTATATTCTGAAAATCTCATATTACAAAATTTAGATAGATACCTTAACCAGCTTAAAACTATAGATTCCTTGATATGTTATTCAGTTAAGTCAAATTCCAACTTATCTATTTTATCGATATTTGCAAAAAAAGGCTGTGGCTTTGATATAGTTTCAGGCGGTGAGCTCCAAAGGGTAATCTTGGCTAAAGGCAATACAAATAAGGTAGTGTTTTCTGGAGTAGGAAAAACGAACGAGGAGATTAAATTCGCGTTAGAGTCTAAAATATTATGTTTTAATGTTGAATCCTTTGGTGAGTTGAATAGAATAAATCAAGTTGCAAGCGATTTATCAACAACAGCAAATGTTTCAATTAGAGTAAACCCAGAAATTGATGCGAAGACGCACCCTTACATTACAACAGGACTTTCTGAGAATAAGTTTGGCGTAGCACAAGATGACGTGCTTGAAATTTTTCTACAGGCTAAAAAGTTAAGTAATATTAAAATAACAGGAATTGATTATCATATTGGATCACAAATTACTGAAATTCAGCCTTTTACTGATGCAGCAACCAAAGTGTCATCGGTAATCGCTGAGCTTAGAAAAAATAATATATTACTTAATCATGTCGACATTGGCGGGGGATTAGGCATCAATTATTCCGAGAACGTTACTGTTGATTGCAAGCCACTTGTAGACTCTGTTGTGAAGATTTTTGAAAATTCTAATTTGAAAATAATTATCGAACCAGGTCGTTCACTTGTTGGTAATACTGGGATTATTGTTACAAAAGTAATAGATGTAAAAAGAAATACAAATGGGAAGAAATTTCTTATTGTAGATGCAGGGATGAACGATTTAATTAGACCGCCTCTATATAATGCTTTTCATAATATAAAAGAAGCGAGAATTATTAATAGAAAAAAAGAAAAATTTGATGTTGTTGGACCTATTTGTGAGACAGCAGACTTTTTGGGGAAAGATAGAGATTTGGCAACAGACTCTAATGAGTTGCTCGTTATTGAAGATGTTGGAGCTTATGGATTTGTGTTAGCATCGAACTATAATTCAAGACCTAAAATACCCGAATACATAATATCTAGCGGACTTGTAAAATGCATACGTGCTAGGGAACTGTTTGACGACATGATTGCTGATGAAAAGAAATATTTGTAAAGATGCAATTTAAATACTCTAAAATGAATAGCCAGGGTAACGATTTTATTTTAGTTGAATCGGAGAATTTCAATTTAATAAAAACCAGCATAAGTAATATTATTAAGGCAATTCCTTTCAAATTTGATCAATTCCTTCTTCTTAAACGAGACTCACATAAAATAACATGCGAGATTTATAATAGTGATTCATCAATTGCTCTACAATGCGGAAATGGCCTCAGAGCTATAATGTTATATTGTAACAAGAAATATCAATTAGAAAACGTAGATGTTCGCATAGGAGAAAATACTTTTTCAATATCGTATAAGAGTTCTCATGAAATAGTTGTTAATATGGGAAAACCGTCTAGTCTAATTATAGATGATAAAAAAAATATTCAAAAAATATCTACGGAAAATTTATCTGAATTAAATTTGTCTTTCGACGCATCCACTAGAATCAGTTATTATCTTGTTAATACTAGTAATAATCATTGTGTGATTATAGATAAGTGCAATGATAGTTTAAAGGAGCAAGTGATTAGTCATTTTGATCAGAATTATAAAAATATGTTTAATCTGGGATTCATGGAAAATTATCAAGACTATATGAATAAAATTGACTCCATTTTGAACCTAAGTGTTTATGAGAGAGGTGCTGGGTGGACTGATTCATGTGGTAGTGGAGCTACCGCAGCATCTTTTGTTATAATGAATATTTTGCCAGACAAAGATTTAGTAAAAGTACAACAGAAAGGCGGATCTTTGTCTATCTCATTAGATAGTAAATCAGATTTATTATTATCCGGACCAAGTACATTTGAATATGATGGTGAACTAATTGTTAAATAATATTCAGAAATTGATTGATGACTTTCTAAGCTTTCTTAAATATGAGAAGAATTACAGCTCCGATACAATCAAAAATTACTCAGTTGATCTTACACAATTTTTTTCTAGATTAGATGACTTAGGAATAGCTTCTATAACAAATGTAGATACAAACACTATTCAGGATTTTATTAATTATTTAAATAAATCAGGTTTAAATGCTTCTAGTATTTCAAGAAAAAAATCAACGCTGAGCTCTTTTTTCTCTTTTTTATATAGAAAAAAATATATAGTAAATAATCCATGCAAGAAAATTTTATCTCCAAAGCTTAAATCCAGATTACCAGTTGTCATGTCTGTTAGTGAGGTGGGTAAATTGTGTGATATTAAAGAAACGTCTTTTCCTGCTATTAGAGATAGAGCAATAATCGAACTGATGTATAGTTCTGCCTTAAGACTCAGTGAAACTACATCGCTAGACTTAGATTCTATCGACTTCAATTCAAAAATGCTAGTTGTTGTCGGTAAGGGAAGAAAAACTAGATATTTGCCAATTGGAGGGAAAGCACTCGATGCTATAGAAACGTGGTTAAAAAAGAGATCAGAGTTTGTAACAAAAAATGAGCAGGCGCTTTTTATCAACAAATATGGTAATCGTCTTTCTAATAGATCTGTACAACAAAGAATTATTTTTTGGTGCAAAAAAAATAATTTGAAATTTATAATCAATCCTCATGTTCTGAGGCACTCATGTGCAACACATCTCTTAGAATCATCTGGCGATATAAGAGCAGTGCAAGAATTTTTGGGACATCAAGATATCAGTACAACACAAATTTATACTAATGTAAATTTTGAGTATATAAAGAAAATATATGATCAGTCACATCCAAGAGCTAAACTCATAACTACTTCATAATTGTAGACTCTATTAAAAATCATCTAGTTAATATATAATCGAATAATGGTAAGACCAATAGAAATTAGATACATAAAGAAAAATAATATTCTATCATTAGCTTTTGAAGACGGATTAAAAGAAAATCTAACGATAGAATACTTAAGATGTTTTTCACCTTCTGCAGAGGTCAAAGGACATGGCCCAGGGCAAGAAGTCCTTCAAAAAGGTAAGGAGAATGTCATGCTCGATCACATAGAACCTGTTGGTAACTATGCGGTTAAATTAATATTTGATGATGGACATAATACAGGTCTATATACTTGGGAATATTTACATGAGTTATGTGAAAACTATCAATCATATTGGCATGACTATCTCGAAAAATTATCGCAAGCTGGTTATGCTAGGAAGAAACCATGATGAAAAAAAATCAAATTTCTACATCCAGAGCGCCAAGTGCGATAGGCGCATACTCACAAGCTGTGAGGACTGAAAATCTGATTTTCATATCTGGTCAAATACCACTAGTTCCAGAAACAATGGAAGTTATCTCAGAGGACTTTGATTTGCAAGTAAATCAGGTCATTGTAAACCTAATGGCGATAGCTAATGAGGCAGGTTGTGATTCTTCTAATTTTGTTAAAATCACGGTGTTCTTAAAAAATCTAGATAATTTTAGTGCCGTTAATAAAGCTATGGAGAATGTATTTACTAAGCCTTATCCAGCAAGAGCAGCAGTTGAAGTAAGTAAACTCCCAAAAGATGTTGAAGTTGAAATGGATGCGATTTTGGTAACTAATAAATGAGAGATGATCAAAAGTTTAAAATTAGAAGACAGAAATTTAGAGTCGATACCAGGAGTAGGTCCTTCCACAAAATTTAAACTTAACTCTTTAGGAATAAAGCGTATTACTGATCTAATTTTATTTTTACCAATACAATTAATTGATAAAACCAAAGTCACAGATATAAAGCAAATCATTAATGGTCAAAAATGCTTGTTTATAGGTGAAATAGTCAAAGTTTTTTATACAAAAGGTTCTAGGAAAAGTTTGATTCTTATAGTTGCTGTTCAAGAAAAAGAAGTAAGAATCAGATTTATACATAAAACGATAATGTATAAAAACTTGAGTATTAATAGCACAGTACGTTTCAGTGGAAATATATACATCAAAGGTCTTAGCCATGAAATGATACATCCAGAGATAGAGTTAGTAGACCACACATCAGATCTGGAGAAAATCGTTCCCTTTTATAATACAAGAAGAATTATATCTCAGAGTAAATTAAGAAAACTCATCGCGTATGTACTTAATTATATTATTAAAAAAAACTCTTCTGATATTTTTGACAACAAATTATTAGAAAAATTTCAAATTCCAAATTACATTGATGCACTCACTAACTCCCATTTACCCTCTGGAGACTCATTTTCACAAGCTAAAGAATTATTTGAATCAGCTAGGAGGAGATTTATTATGGAAGAATTAATTTCTAGTAATATACGAATGTCTAATCTCAAACAGTCAACAAAAAAAAGAAAGGTATTTCAATTCGTGTTTAATGATGATGATATTGATGCATTCATTTCCACTTTACCTTATAAATTAACTAATTCGCAAAATGACGCGATTAAAATGATAACAGAGGATTTTAAGCATTCCTCTGCATCATCAAGACTGATACAAGGTGATGTGGGTTGCGGAAAGACAGTTGTTAGTGCTGTGGCAGCGTTGACATCTTTTTTATCTGGGTATCAGACTGCATATTTAGTACCAACAGAAATATTAAATGATCAACATGTTAGGTACCTATCTGAATTATTCAAAGATTATTCAATAAAAGTGGCAACACTTAAAAATAATTTACCAATTAGTGAAAAACTAGCCATCAAATCTGCTCTAGCAAAAGGAGATATTGATGTTATTGTCGGTACGCATTCTTTATTAAATAGTGATATTAGATTTGATAAACTAGGACTCTGTATCATAGATGAACAACACAGATTCGGAATAAACCAAAGGGCATCATTTTACACACCGAGAAGTAATAAAAGCTTATCTCCACATCTCATATATATGTCTGCCACTCCCATACCGCGGTCATTAGCACTCGTTTTATATCAAGGTCTGGATTATACCCGGATATCTGATATGCCAGTTGGTAGAAAAATAATTAATACAGAAATTATTATAGATGAAAAAAGAGAGGAATTGATTAAAAAATTGATATCATTTCTTAAAAAAGGGCAACAAATATTTTGGGTATGTCCATCAATTAATTCAAATACATTTACTGAATTGGAGTCTGTATATAGGACCCAAGATTTACTCTCACGGAGATTGAAAGATTTTAAATTAGGTGTATTACACGGGCAGCTCTCAGAGGATATTGCTACTAGAACATTACAAGATTTTAGAAGTGGTATAGTACAATTACTAATCTGTACGACAGTAATAGAGGTAGGAATAGATGTTCCGAACGCAACAACAATCGTCATCGAAGATGCTGATAGATTTGGATTATCCCAGTTACATCAACTTAGAGGTAGAGTCGGAAGATCTATTAATCAAGGTAATTGTTTCCTTGTTCATAAAAAAAATATATCTGCTGAAAGTTTACTTAGATTAAGCGCATTAGTTGAACACTCTGATGGTTTCGACTTAGCTGAGAAAGATTTAATAATACGTGGCTCTGGTGACTACCTAGGAGTGAGACAGTCCGGTCACTTAGACAATTATAAATTGGCTACACTAGAGGACTTCCTAGGAAATGTTGATACAATAAAAAAGTTAGAACCGCAGATTAAAAATCTTCCTGAGGCTGTCAAAAATATCTTGTTAATGAGGTGGGATGATTCTAATACAGAGGCAATTGAGTTGTAGTATGAAATATAATTATCTAGAAAATTGGAAGGCAGAAAGAAAACTATGGGTATTAAGTAAGAAAACAAGACTTTCAGTTATAGATAGTGAATCATTAACAAAAAGACTATGTAAAATTAAAGAAAACGACTTTCAGGTAGATGTGCAAAGTCAACAAATCACATTATCTAAAAATAGTATGGTAAAAAATCACAAAAAAATAAGTTCTTCCTTGGGTCTATTAAGATGTGTAAATTTAGTGACTAATAGTTTAGAGACAATTCAAGCAAAGTCTTTCTTCCCAATTAGATTCTTAGAGGGTAAAGAGAGGTTTATTAAAATATTGGGTAATAGATCTTTGGGATCAAGAGTATTAAGCTCAAAAAGATTTTATAAGTCAGATATTATTTATATCATAGATGATAGTTACATACACAGATTTATTACTTATAGTTATAAATGTAAAAAAATATACGTGGATGAGATATTCCCGAGGGATTTCGTCCTACATGGCTTGGATTTGTTTCAAGTAAGAAGGAAGGTCAGATAATTCTTTTAGATTTTTCACATAAGGAAGATGAACTTCTTTGTCACTTATAAAAATAGATTTCAGCCCAGCATGATATGCAGATTTTATATTATCAAGTGTATCTTCAACTAGAATTGATTTTTTATAATCAATGCCAAGTACATTTCTCAGAATAAACCAAAATTGTATATCTTCTTTTACATAATTGAGTTCATGTGAACATATAATATTTTCAAAATATTTTTCAATTGGATACTTTTTTAATTTAATATTAAGTGTTTTTCTATGAGCATTTGTAACCAAAAAAAGTTTCTTATCGCTTTGTAACTCCTTCAAGGTTGATAGAATATCTTTTTTAAGTGATATTTTCTCTATCATGGATGGGCTTAGTTTTTCTGCTTCTACATCTAATCCAAGCATATTTGACCAGTAATCCAAATCATACCAGTCTTTGGTTTTCTTCTTAAGATTAAAGAGAGAATGCGTTATTTTTGTTGCTTGATCTAAACTATGTGAATGCAGTTCTGAATATTTTCTGGGTATATGCGTTTGCCAAAAATAATTATCATAAGCAGTATCTAGTATCACTCCATCCATATCAATGAGTATGTACTCAAGTTCTTTTAAATCCATCATATATACTGTATCATCATTTATATTGATTAACATCAATTGCAACATGTCAAAAATTACTAATCGAAAAATTATAGCAAGAACTAATCTTTTTAGAATAGATAAGTTAGATGTCAGATTTAATAATGGTCAAAAGAGGGAATATGAGGTAATTTGCGGTACAGGAAATGGTGCTGTAATGATCCTGCCATTCATAGATAATGAGTTAATCTTCATAAGAGAATACGCTGCAGCAATTGATGATTATTCTCTTACTCTTCCTAAAGGAAAAATAGATGATGGTGAGACAGTATTGGAGGCAGCGAACAGAGAACTCCAAGAAGAAATTGGATATAAAGCTAATAAACTTGAGCACGTTTATCTTCTAGATTTAGCTCCAGGATACGTCAATCACAAAACAAATATTGTTATGGCTTCAGATTTGATAGCATCAAAGTTAGATGGTGACGAACCTGAGCCTCTAGAGATAATTAAATGTGATAAAGAAAATCTTGGAGAGTTTCTTGCTTCACAGAAAAACATTGATTCAAGAGTTTTATCTGCATTATACATTATTGAAAAATTTTAAAAGACATGGATGAAAAATATTTTTTAGATATTAATAACACTGTGCATCAAGTTTGTTCGGATGTCGGAAAAATACAATTAGAAAAACAGACGAATAAAATTGAATACACTTCAAAAGAGAATAACACTCCACTAACAGACGTAGATTTATTATCAAATGAAATGATAACATCAAAACTTTCAGAAATATCTGAGGGATTTACAATTATTTCTGAGGAGGAAAATAATGAAGAGTTATCAGACGAAAACTTTTGGTTAGTAGATCCTTTGGATGGTACTAGTAATTATATTAAGAATGGGAGTAACTTCTGCATAAACGTTGCTTTTATCAAGGATAAACATCCAGTATATGGAGCCATTTATGTCCCATCGACTAATGATTTTTATTACGGAATTAGTAAATTAGGTTCCTATCATGTCTCTACAAATAATGAATCAGTTAGAATGACATGTTCTTTTAACCAATCTAAACCTACTATTTACACTAGCTCATCAATGAATCCTAAAAAGCTAGAGATAATCAATAAAAATTTCGTAAATGCTAATATTAATAAAATGTCTAGTGCGATTAAATTTTGTTATATTGCCTCAGGTAATGGAGTATTTTATCCACGTCTTGGTCCAACTCACGAATGGGATACTGCCTCAGGCCAATGTATTGTTGAAGAGGCCGGCGGTTATGTTTTAGATAAGAATCTTGAGAGATTATCTTACAACAAAAATGATAAATTTCTTAATGAAGAATTCTTTGTGTTATCAGACAAATTTAAAGGATACGATAATATAATTAAACTTCTTTGTTAACTTTCTTAATTGATTTCTCAAAAGCATTTTTATTAATCTTTTTTAAGATTTTATATTTTCCTAATCTCCCCCTATTCCACGTTGTTAGTAGAGATTCGTATGACTTAAGTTTTTTTGTCAATTTATGTATCATTTTTTTTGTCATTTATATGTTATTATATTCTATAAATTTAAACCATGTTATTAAAATTACTTGAAAATATTTCACCAAAAAATTTCTACGTATTCGTAGGGAAAGTTATCCCTTGGACACTATCTTTTGCGATTCTTCTTATCACTTATGGTTTATATTTAGGGTTATTTGTAGCACCTACAGATTACCAACAAGGTGAAGCATTTAGAATCATATATGTTCATGTGCCTAGTGCTTGGCTCTCATTATTTGCATATTCTGTATTATTCGCATCCGCAGTGATTGCTTTAATTTGGAGGATAAAAATATTTGAAATTATCGCGATATCATCTGCAAAAATAGGAGCGCTATTTACATTTCTAGCACTTGTTACTGGTGCAATATGGGGGAAACCAATGTGGGGAACATGGTGGGTCTGGGATGCTCGTTTGACATCTGAGTTGATTTTATTTTTTATTTATTTGTCTATCATTCTCTTGTATAACTCTTTTGATGATTACCGGAAAGGAGCAAAAGCCGCGAATATCCTTGCTGTGATTGGGTTTATCAATATACCCATCATTCATTTTTCTGTTGAATGGTGGAATACTTTGCATCAGGGTCCATCCGTGATGAAATTTAGCGCACCCTCGATTGCCTCAGAGATGCTTGTGCCACTTATATACACGAGCATAGGGTTTACTCTGTATTTTGTAACTGCTCTATTGCTATCTGCACGGAATATCTTAGTTGATCGTGAACGAAAAAGTCAATGGATACAATCAATCTAAACTTATTTTGAGTGATTTAAGACAAGCTACAGGGGATATGAGGAGAAAAATCAAAAATATTATTCCTAGCAGGATTAATTCAGAGTAGAAATTCATATTTAGAAATGAATTATTAACTGCGCTTGTACCGAAAATCAAAATAGGAACATATAAAGGTAGAACAATAATTGAAAGAAGTATCTTTCCTCTTTTTAGACTAAGCGTAAGAGCAGAGACAACAGATCCTAAAAGACTCATTGCTGGCGTCCCTATAAGTAAGCTCAGAAAAAGTATCAAAGTAGTTTGACTATCAATACCGAGTAAAAACCCGATTATGGGTGATGTGATAACTATTGGGAATACACTCAAAGCCCAGTGACTAAATATCTTAGCGATGATAAACGACTCATGGAAATTATCTGAGGTGAAAAAATAGTCTAGAGTTCCATCCTCGTAATCTTCTTTAAAAACCGATTCAAGGTTTAATACACAGACTAGGAGACATGAAAGCCATATCATCAGTGGAACTAACTCAATTATGATATTTTTTGATATATAGCTCACAGATATATTAAAAGAAGTTATTATGATAAGCAGATAAATAGTGGGCATGAAAAAATCATATCCGGATCTTGATGCTATCAGAAGTTCTTTTTTAATAAATCTATTGAATTTTTCCATCTTCTAATTTAAAATTTTTTACATTTAGCTCCTCTATTTCAATCTTCTTATGATTTGTCATCAACACTGCAACATCATTAGTTACTGCTTCCTTGATTGTACTATTTAGAATATCTATACCTTTACTATCCAATGCACTATAAGGCTCATCCAATAACCATAGATTGCTATTAATTATTATCGTTCTCATTAAACATACCCTTTTTTGTTGTCCATGTGAGAGGTTCTTGACTAACGTATTCCTATAGTCAATCATCTGATATTTCCTAATAACATTATCAATTTCATCTGATGAGATGACTCTATCTTGGAGATTATCTAAAGCGAGATTTTCATGTATTGTTAAGTTACTTTTGAGGCCATTTTTATGGCCTACATAAATTACATCAACATTATTTCTTGATATTTCTCCGTTTGTTTTTTCGGTAATACCAGATAACACTTTAAGAAATGAAGTTTTCCCAGAACCATTATTTCCAAAAATGTTCACAACAGTTTTTGGAGATATTTCAATTGATAAATCTCTTATAATATAGCGATCATTACGCATCAAAGATAAATTTTTAGATTCTAATAAACTACTCATAATTAAATTATTTCTTTGTTTGTGACAATAATGCCATCCTCATCAGAGTAAATATAATGTCCTTCTTCAAAAGTTACGCCGGAAAAAATCAATTTTTCACCAAAAGCTCCAACATTGTTTTTCACGCTTTTTTTTGGCATTGTGTTGAGTGCTTTTATTCCTATTTTAATGTTATTAATAATCTTAGAATCTCTTATGCAACCATTGATAACGAATCCACTCCAACCATTCTCTTTTGCTAAGTTAGCAAGATTATCTCCTAATAGTGCACACGCTTGTGAAGCTTTACCATCAATAACCATTACATCACCATTGACTTTCTCTTCAACAAGTTTCTTTACAAAAGAATTATCTTCTATAGCTTTAACAGTTCTTATCTTTCCGCTAAATTTTTTTTTTGCCCCATATGATTTGAATATTCCATGGCAAATATTTAAATCATCATGCTCATCACACAAGTCTGCTGTTGAAAAATCTTTCATATTTTTATTTCCTTATTTAATTTACTTAATATAATTAAAGCAGGTATTGCTATCAATGAACAGAAGACAAAATATAATTCCCAGCCGAAAAACTCAACTAGATACCCAGAAAACCCAGAAAAAAGAGTTCTAGGTAGTGACATAAGTGCTGTCATCAGCGCAAATTGAGTTGCGGTAAATTGTTTATTTGTCATATTAGCTATAAAAGCTAGATATGCAGTATAACCCATACCCGCAGCTAGATTCTCCATTGAGATCACCGTCATTAATAAATACAGATTATCCCCAAACAATGCTAAGACAGAAAAACCAAGTGTTGCAATAGCTTGAAATACCCCAAAAATCATTAATGAGTTATAAAGCCCAATTTTATAAGCAATTAAGCCTCCTGCAAATGCTCCTATCAGTGTTGCAAATAAACCAAAAAACTTTACAACTGTTCCTATTTCACTTTTTGAAAAACCCGTATCTAAATAGAAATTAGTACTTAGTGAGTGAGCCATAGTGTCACCAATTTTATATAAGAGAATAAATAATAATATTAGGATAGGGGTAACCAAAAAGTTTTCTAGGACATTTCTTCGATTTATTTTAGCTCTTTCTCCTAAAAACTTTAATCTATCAGGCGAGATATTATTGATTGATGCATATCTGTTAAAAAATTCTATAAATGGTCTTGTGACTGTATCTTCAAAGTTTGATGGTATGAAATCACTCTTAGGCTCATCTGCTATTAAAGTAATTAAGACACCATATAACATGATTAAAGACATTATTGTGTAGACCATCTGGTAAGACATATAGTCTGCTAATATTAAACCGCCAGCTCCTGCTGCTAATGCGCCAATCCTATAACCGAGAACGTAAGCAGATGCTCCGAGAGTCTGCTCCTCATCTTTAAGCGATTCTCTCCTGTATGCGTCAATAACAATATCCTGAGAGGCAGAAGCAAATGTTACGAGTACTGCTAACAGCGCAACATTGTATGGATCCATTGCCGGATTAGTCATCCCTAACGCTATAATTGATAAAATTAAGAGTGTTTGTGTGAATAGCAGCCAACCTCTTCTTCTTCCAAGCTTAGATACTGTTATGGCATCAAATATTGGCGCCCAGAGAAATTTTAGTGAATATGGAAGACCTACTAATGCAAACAATCCAATTGTAGACTTAGATATACCCTCATCAGTCAGCCAAGCTTGCAACAAAGTGATCGTTAATAAAAGCGGAACACCAGATACAAAACCCATTGATAAAGTAATAAAAATTTTTCTCTGAAAATATGGGTTTAATGTGTTAGTAATTATGTTCATTAGTTTAGAGCCTATAATCTATTATCAGAGGCGAATGATCAGAGAACCTCTTCTTTTTATAAATTTCCGCTTTCGTTATCTGAATATTTTTGTGGGGTGTAATGGCTTGATAATCAATTCTCCAGCCAACATTATTATCCCATGCTTTGCCCCTATTCGACCACCATGTATAATTATCAGGTTTATCATTTATAGCTCTAAAAGCGTCAACGTATCCGAATTTATAAAATACCTTGTCTAACCATTCTCGCTCTCTTGGCAAGCAACCGGAATTTTTTTGATTCGATTTCCAATTTTTTATATCAATCTCCTTATGTACAATATTCCAGTCACCACAAATAATTGTTGGCTTAGAATCTCTTTTTTTATTTTTGAGGTACTTTTCGAATTTATTCATGAAATCATATTTTACTTTTTGTCTGTCATCTCCAGAGCTGCCTGAAGGGAAGTATACCGAGACTAATTGTAATTTTGGTAAATCTATTTCTATAAATCTACCCTCATCAGAGAAGAACTTCGAACCAAAGGTTTTGGATACTTTCGATGGCTTTTCTTTTACATAAATACATACACCACTGTAACCTTTTCTACTAGCCTCAGACAAATATCGTTGGTATTTATCTATATGAAAACTATCCCCCTGTATTTGCTCTTCTGTTGCCCTAACTTCTTGCATGCAAATCGCGTCAGCTTTAATAGTACTAAGCCATTTAAATAATCCTTTTTTTTCACTTGCCCGTATCCCGCATACATTTAAAGTTAAAATTCTCATATTCAAAGTTTGGCTGTGTTAATATGTATATATTACTAGATTTATCAATGAACGACCTTAAAAATAAATTTATTGAGTTTACATTAAATCATGAAATATTGAGATTCGGTAACTTTACTTTAAAGTCAGGACGAAAGAGTCCTTATTTCTTCAATTCTGGCTTATGCTCTAATGGCATTTTACTTAATAAACTAGCCGATTGTTATGCAAAATATATCGTTGATAATATATCTGATTTTGACTATATTTTTGGTCCTGCATACAAGGGTATTACGCTGTCTGCTTCAATTTCCATGATACTTGAGAGTAAATATGGGATAAATAAGTCTTTCTTGTTTAACAGAAAAGAGTCAAAAGATCATGGAGAGCTTGGATTATTTGTAGGCGGTAAACCTTATGGAAAGGCATTGGTCGTCGATGATGTTATATCTAGTGGAAGCTCAATTATAAATAGTCTTCAATTAATAAATGAATCAAAAAGCATTTCACAAAATGTCTTAGTTGCTTTTGATAGAATGGAAGTTGGTTCAAAAGATCGAGCATCGATAGAATTGAGTAAGAAATTTGATATCAGTATTCATAGCATCATTACCTTGGATGATATTTTCAATTATGTGAGTGCTAATAAAAAATACGAAATGCATATGGAAGATATGAAAAATTATATGGATCTGTATAAAAGGTAATTTCAAATTAATAAGTTTATCCCTACAATTAGGGTAACAATTTGGTAGGCAAATTTTATAGTTTCATTAGACTTCTGAATTGATAGCTTTGCGCCCAAGTAGCCACCAATCAATGATCCCAGTAATAGTGATGGCAGCATTGTCCAATCTATCACAGAGAAAACACCGATTGTAATCGCACCAATCAAATTATAAAATAATCCAACAATTAACAGCGTATACATTATAGAATTTTTAATACTCATTTTAAAAATAACAGAGAGTATGAGCGTAAAAATTAAACCTGTTCCAGCAGATAATGAGCCATTTAAAAAGGCAACAATACAAATTAAAATATAACCTAAATATATCTTGTTTTTAGGAATATGAACATTCTCGTTATACTCACCAAACTTTCTATCTATTATTGAATAAATTGATATTAGTATGATTAAAACACCAAGAAGAAATCTTGATAATTCTTCATTTATTGATAACACAAATTTCGTGCCGAGGATGACAAATGGAAGTCCCAATATAAGACAATTAATAATAAAATTTCTGTTGTAATCAGCTGATTTTAAAAAACCAGATGATGCCCCTACGCCTAGAGCTACAGTAGCGATTTTGTGGACTGCTAAAGCACTTACGAAAGAAGAGTTGAAAATAAACAAAATTGCAGGAAGTTGTATTACTCCTGCGCCTCCACCTGAGAATGCTGAAAAAATGTTTGATATTAAAGCGACAATAAATAAGAGCAAATGATCCAACAAATCATTTCCTTCTTATCATTGTTCCTATACCCTCATCAGTAAAGAGTTCTAGTAAGACAGAGTGATCAACTGTTCCATCAATTATTTGCACATGTTCAACACCCGAAGATACAGCCTCTAAGGCCGAGTTTACTTTCGGTAACATTCCTTTGGAAATTATTCCTGTTTTTATCAGTCCTTTTACACCTTCAGTATTAATTGATTGTATAAGCTTTTCTTCTGAATCTAAGATCCCCTTTGTATCAGTTAAGATTATGTATTTACTAGCCTGAAGTATATGAGCAATCTTTCCGGCAACAATGTCAGCGTTGATATTGTAGGTCTCTCCATCATCGCCTATTCCAATCGGAGCAATGACAGGGATAAATGCTGAGCCATCTAGTAGATTTACCACTTCAGGATCTATACTTTGAACTGTGCCTGTATTCTTAAAATCGACATCTTTAAATTCACCCGTGCCTATTATTTTCTTTGCTCTAATCAATCCACCATCTTTACCAGATAGACCCACTGCTTTCCCGCCTAAAGCTGTGATTGTTTTAACGATATCTTTATTGATAAGACCACCTAAAACCATCTCAATTATGTGTACAGAATCTTCATCTGTGATTCTCATACCATCGGCAAATTTTGATTCTATCCCTAATTTTTTGAGATGGGATGTTATCTGTGGTCCACCACCATGTATGATAACTGGATGAGCACCAACCTGCTTTAGTAGAATTACATCTCTTGCAAAATTCTGTTTAAGCTTCTCATCTATCATTGCATTACCACCAAGTTTGATAACAACAATTCTCCCAGAGAGTTGCTGGATGTATGGCAATGCCTCAACAAGAATTTTTGCTGTGCTTGGTGTTAAGCCTTCCTCACTTCTTAAAATTACGTCTTCTATTTTTTTCATGTTAATTTAAAATGGTATTTGTATTTTGTCATCAATCTCAAGCATAGCATCTTTGAAAATAGATTGAATTCTTAATAATGATTTTTTACTGTTTGCTTCAAATCTTAAAACTAAGCAAGGCGAGGTATTTGAACATCTTATTAATCCCCAGCCATCATCATATATGAGTTTCAATCCATCAATTTCAGATTTCTTTGCCTCACTAAACATGGATAATTTTACAAATTTCTCCATAAAAGTAAAATGATTATCGTCATATTTGATAGATATTTCGGGTGTTGTTATAGATTTGGGCAGATTTTTGAAAACATCATCAATATTTTCTAGTTTTGAAAATATTTCCATGAGTCTGACCATTGCATACATGCCATCGTCAAAACCAAACCAACTATCATTAAAAAATATGTGACCACTCATTTCACCTCCTAATATTGCATCATGATCTTTGATAGTTTTCTTGATATACGAATGTCCTGTTCTTGATATTATTGGTTTTCCTTTGTTCTCTCTTATAATATTTTCTAAATGTTGAGAACATTTCACATCATAAACAATGGATCTATTTGGATTATTTTTTAGTATTGTTTGACTGAAGATCATCATGAGTTGATCAGGCCAAACTATTTCACCATTTTTTTTCATAAGTATTATTCTGTCGCCATCTCCATCAAATGCGATTCCTAAATCAGCAGAATTTCTATTAATTGCATCATACAATTGTTTTAAATTCTCAGGGTTACTGGGGTCTGGCGGATGATTTGGGAAATTCCCATCAATATCTTCATTTATAATCACTGCATTTATTTTTAGCTCGCTACATAAAGATCTTATTATTGTCGATGTTACGCCATTTCCACAATCAATTATAATTTTAATTGAACTATTGAACGAAATTTTGGATTTTATAAATTGAATATATTTGGATGAAATACTTGTATCAGTTGTTATTTTACCCATTTTCTTCGATACATGATATTCGTTATTTATCATTTTATTCTTTAATGATTGTATGTAGTCCCCATATAACGTTAGTCCGTCAAGGACAATTTTCACACCATTATAATTCTTAGGATTATGACTACCGGTAATCATAAGACCATTATTTAGTTTTTCGTATTTCAAAGCAAAGTTCATCAGTGGTGTTGGTAATAAACCTATATTAATAACATCAATCCCACATGAGGTAATACCAGACATCATAGAAGCTTGCAAATCTTCACTGGACGTTCTTCCGTCTCTGCAGATTACTATTGGTTCATTATTAGAATTCTTAATTGTTGTTCCTAAAGTTCTTCCTAAATCATAGAAAACTTTTTTGTTAATTTGTTCAGGATACGTTCCTCGAATGTCATATGCGCGAAAGATTTTATCTAACGATGACAAACTATTTCTTTCCTGATGAACCAAAACCTTGGCTACCTCTTTCAGTTTTTTTAAAGTCTTCTACTATATCTAGTTGAGGTCTACTTATGTTTACGAAAATTAATTGTGCTAATCTATCATAAGGCTTAATTTCAAAATCATTATCGCTCCTATTCCAGCATGATATCATTAAGTCTCCTTGGTAATCCGAATCTATTAGACCGACAAGGTTTCCAAGCACTATGCCATCTCTATGCCCTAATCCTGATCTGGGCAGAATCATTGCGGCGTAATTCTCATCCTCAATAAATATTGATAGGCCTGTTTTAATTAATTCTGTTGAGTTTGGTTTTAAAATAATTGATTTGTCAATAGAAGCTCTTAAATCAAGACCTGCAGAACCGCTTGTAGCATACTTTGGAATTTCTTTAAGATGTGAATCAATAATTTTAACTTTGACTTTTTTCAACATGGTGATTAGTTAGTTGGAGTTTTTTATAATATTCCTCATGTATTTTTTTTAGGATGTCATATGAGATATCTAATTTGGTTCCAGAGTCAAATTCATTTTCATATTCTGATGTTATTAAAGTTACTTTATTATAATCAGATTCAAAACCTAGTTTCAATTTATGATTAACCTTGTTCGCTACAATCATATTAATATTTTTTTCTTTAAGTTTTTTTCTGGCATTTTCTAACATGTTATGAGTTTCTGCAGCAAAGCCAACAATGTATACATTTTCGTTATTTGCAGATACACTTGAAATGATATCAATGCCTCGCTCAAATTCAATATTCAGAGTATCTTCCGATTTTTTATACTTTGTTTCTGAGAAATTAGTTGGTCTATAATCAGATATCGCAGCAGTTGAAATAAAAACATCGCTATTTTTAATTTTTTCTGAGATTACACATGCCATCTCATCAGCTGTGTCTATATATGTTGTTTTGATTTTATCTATCGGATCAAGCATTGTTGGGCCAGAGACTAACTCAACAGTTGCGCCAAGTTGTTTTGCTACCAATGCTATAGAATACCCCATTTTTCCGGAGCTATAATTACTAATATATCTAACAGGATCAATAGGTTCTCTGGTAGGACCAGCTGATATAAGTAATCTGAGTCCAGCTAAAATTTTGTCAGATTTGAAACCTTTAATTTTCTCTATTATATTTTCAGTAGAAGCTAATCTCCCATAACCAGTATCTCCGCATGCATGAGTTCCATAGTCTGGTCCGATTATTTTTATTTTATTTTTTTCTAATTTATCAAGATTTGATTTTGTAATCGAATTATTCCACATTTCTGGATTCATTGCCGGAGCTATAAATAAATCCTTGTTATATGCGAGGCACGTCGTGGTTAGTAAGTCATCACCATAACCGTTTGCAATTTTATTAATAACATTTGCTGTGGCTGGTGCAATCAAAAGTATATCAGCCCACTTAGCTAATTCAAGATGAGTGTAATCTTGATTAGAGGATTTACTATCACTTGAGAAAACATGATTTTTGGATAGAGCTTCTAAGGTAGTTGCTGTGATAAATTTTTCCGCACTCTTAGTAAGGATAACCTTCACTTCAGCATTTTCTTTTATGAGTCTACTGGTAATATCGGCAGACTTATATGCCGCTATACTGCCTGTAACTCCGATCAAAATTCTTCTATTTCTTAAAATATTCATATTCACTCGATATTTTATATCCTTTTCAGGAATTTCAGAAGTTTTTCTATGTGTTTTGTTGTTTGTCCTGCGGTAATACTTATCCTGAGTAAATCCCTATTTCTTGGAACTGTTGGGTATCTTATCGCTTGAAGGAATATGCCCGCTTCGAGCGCTTTTTTTTGTAAAAAAACAACTTTTTTAGGATCACCAATAGTTATTGTTTGTATCGGTGTTTCAGATTGTCCAATATTCACTCCATGACATTTACATAGACTTCTAAAATATTTTATATTTCTGTATAGTTTAGCGTGTAACTTTTTGTCTTGTTTAATAATCTTCAAAGATTCTCTTGTAGTCTTTACTAGAGCGGCTGGTAGCGATGTTGAGTAAATGTATGGTTTTGATTTCTGGATGATCAGCTGAGTAATATTTTTATTTGCAGCAATAAATGAGCCAAATGTTCCGGCGGCTTTTCCAAAAGTCCCAATGTAAGCATCCACAGAAATATTTTCTCTTTCATATAGGCTTAAAATAGATGGAAAATGTGTTTCATCTTTTTTGATCACACCAAAACCGTGCGCATCATCAACTATCAGCAAAGCTTTGTTTTCTTTTGCAATAGCTGATAGTTCATCTAATTGTGATAATTCACCAGTCATGCTAAAAACAGCATCTACATAAATGACTTTATTATATGAATGATATTTTTTAATTTTATTAGCTAAGTCGTCATAGTCTTTATGTTTAAATCTAATAAGATGTGAATTTGAAAGTCTTGACCCCTCTATAATAGAGTTATGATTCATTTTATCTTGAAATATAATCATGTTTCTTTCACTTATTGCATTAATGAGACCAACATTTGATAGATAACCTGAGTTTGTTACTATGGAGGATTGAAATTTTGTGTATTTAGCTAATTCCGATTCTAACATAAGATGCTCGTCTGAATAGCCACTTACTAAGGGAGAGGAACCTGAACCAACACCATATTCTGAGATTGATTTTTTGAAAATTTTTTTGAGCTTTTGGTTATTTGCAAGATTAAGATAATTATTGCTCGCAAAATTTATATATTTTTTCGCGTTGATTGTGACAATCGTATCTTGAGCTGATTTGAGTGCAGTCCTTTTTCTAAAGTACCCCTCTTCCTTAATTTTATTCAAAACTCCGTCAAACTCAATCAAGTTTAAAGCGTTCCTATTTTGAGTTTCTTGAGAAGTTTTTGATCGTGATGCACAGACGAGTTTTTGGTAGTCAATAATTCTTCGCCATAAAAAATCGAATTAGCGCCAGCAAAGAAACACAGTGCCTGTGTCTGATCATTCATAGAATCTCGACCAGCTGATAATCTTACCATTGAGTATGGCATAGCAATTCTAGCAAGAGCGATTATTCTTATAAAATCAAATTCATCGACTTCTTTGTTTTCAGAGAATGGCGTACCTTCAACTTTTACTAATTTATTAATTGGCACAGATTCCGGTTGTACCTCTAGATTAGCTAGAACATGTATCAACTTGATTCTGTCTTCAATATCTTCTCCCAATCCTAGGATGCCCCCAGAACAAACTTTTATATTTGCATCTCTAACATTTTGAATAGTATTTAATCGGTCTTGATATGTTCGAGTAGTAACAACTTTAGTATAATACTCCTCTGAGGTATCGAGGTTATGATTATAGTAGTCTAATCCTGCAGCTTTTAATCTAATTGCTTGGTCTTGAGACAACATCCCAAGGGTCATGCAACTTTCAAGACCTAATTTTTTTACTTCGTGAATCATTGCGATAATTTTTTTAATATTTGTTTCGTTCAGATTTCTCCATGCTGCACCCATGCAGAATCTTGATGCACCACTTGCTTTGGCTTCTTTGGCTTGCTTTATTACTTCATCTAATGGAAGAGTTTTTTCTAATTCTACCGCTGTTTCATATCGTATACTTTGAGAGCAATACTTACAGTCTTCTGGACAACCGCCTGTTTTTATCGACATTAATGTGGATATTTGAACTTTATTCGGGTCGTGATAATTTCTGTGTATCTGATGAGCTTGCCAAATCAGGTCATTGAAAGGTAAATTATATTTCTGTTTTAATTCTTCAACAGTCCAGCTATTTTTATGGTCAAGATTTTTCATAAATATTAAAGATAGTTAAATATTAGACCAAAAGTCACTATTAATCCAAATATATTGTTATTTTCGAATGCAGAAATACATTGATATGGAATACGCTTTCTAGCTAAAAGATTCTGATATATCACTGTTATAGATGATAAAAATAAAGCTATAAAGAAAATTAAATCAAATTTATTTATCAAACCCAGTATAAAAAAAAGGGATAAAACTACGAAATGTAGATACAGAGAGTACTTGATATCATTTTTTCCAAAGAAAATTGCTGAAGATTGAATCCCGATCTTTTTATCGTCTCTCTTGTCAGCCATAGCGTAATAAGTATCATATACAACAGCCCAAATAACAGTAGTCAAATAAAGAAGAAAGCAATTAAAATTCACCTCACCTATCTCTACAATAAATACCATTGGAATACTAGAGCCGAATGCTAGGCCTAAAACCAATTGCGGAACTTTTATGTATCTTTTCATTAGCGGATAAACTATGAGAAGAAACATCGATAGTAAAGCAAGTACTAATATATCTAGATTAAGCATTACTAGTAGTATTAAGCAAACTAATACTAGTAGAAAAAAAATGATTAATGCTTCGTTGTTGCTTACTTTTTTTGAGGCAAGGACACGATCTTTTGTTCTCTCTACTTTTGAGTCCAAATCTTGATCAAAATAATCATTGATGATACATCCAGCTGATCTTGTGGCAATTATGCCTATTCCAAATATCAACATGTAAAAAACAGATGGACTCCCATTTGTTGATACTAAAAATGCCCACAAAACTGGCCACATCAATAAATAAAAGCCAATAGGTTTATCTACTCTCATTAATTGCAAATAAAGTACGATTCTATCTTGCATTGTGATTTAAATTTTTCCGTCTAGCCCCATTTGAAAATATTTGTGTATAATAGAGTCTTGGTTTTCTAATAGCCAGTCTATATCAGGCTGATTATTCATTGCTTTTTTTATTGCAGATGCAGTAGCTTTTCTATGAATATCAAATAAGATCTTATGGTCTAGATTGTCGTCTTTCGCTACCGATGGGTTTAACCAAACTGATATTATGATTCCTAAATCATTAACTTTTTTCTTTGGTATATCATTATTTTTTATAGAGTCAAGAACCCCATTTGCTATTGCAGCTTGAACAGTTCCCATTAGTATGTTCGTATACCTATCATTGTTAACCGTTACTTTACTTACCATAAGCGTGGGTGGCCTTACCATAATGTCAGTATTCATTATAGCTAAAACTTTTGAGTGCCCCTTTGCTTGATTTCCTATAAGATTAGTAAATGCTGCGCCGAATGGACCATTCATCTCACCTATAACAACTTCAGGTTCAGCGGCTGTGCCAGCTGGGCCGCCTGCGACCAGTGCTTCACCAACTCTGATTGTAATTTTATCACTCATAATTTTTATCCTTTTTTATTTTTATGACTATAATATATGTTAAGCCAGATAAATGAAAATATTTAATGATAAGATCGTTTAAAAATAAAAGTCCTGAGATAGATAAGACTGCATATGTGGATGAGCAGTCGACCGTAATAGGGAATGTTAGTATTTCGAGTGATAGCGCAATGTGGCCACAATCAGTCGCTCGTGGTGATATAAACCCAATAATTATTGGTAACCGAACAAATATCCAAGATGGATCCATCATACATGTTACACATAAAAGTGATTACTCTCCTGGATACTCTACTACAATTGGTGATGATGTAACTGTAGGTCACTCAGTCATTATTCATGCATGCAACATTTCAAATCGAGTTTTAGTAGGTATGGGGAGCATCATACTTGATGGAGTAGAGGTAGATTCAGATGTAATGATAGGTGCTGGCTCACTGGTAAGTCCTGGTAAAAAATTAGAGAGCGGATTTTTATATCTTGGTTCTCCAGTAAAGAAAATAAGAGAACTTAATGATAAAGAACTAAATTTCTTAGTTTATTCTGCTAAAAGTTATGTAGATTTAAAGAATCAATACCTCAAATAATGCTCTCTAAACCTTTAGTATTAGGTTTGAAGTTGTTCCAAATTTCATATGATAAAGCGGCTTGTTCTATGAGCATCCCTAATCCATTGTATGATTTGTTCGCGCCGTTATCCAAAGACCACTTTTGAAATTTTGTCTGATTTTTTGTATAAAACAAATCATAGGTAATAGAAGCACTATTTAAAAAACCTTTTGGGAACTCGATATCTTTACGATACATGCTTACAGGAGTTGTATTTATTATAAAGTCAAAATTTTTGCCGTCTGAGTAACTTTCTATTCTGATATTCGCTGAATATTTATTGACTAATTTATCAATTTTTTCTTGAGATCTACTATATATCGAAAGTGATTTGATGGACTTTTCAGAAATTGAGTGTACGATGCTCCTTGCTGACCCACCAGCGCCAAGAAGTAGAATATTTAAACCCTCCAATGATATTTGCTTGTTAGTTAAGTCATTTAAGAATCCCTGACCATCTGTATTGAAAGCCTTAATTTTTTCTCCATTAAACCATAATGTATTAGAGGACTCACACTCTCTGGATATATCGTCTGCATCATCAGCAAATTTGTAAGCATCATCTTTAAAAGGTAATGTTACGTTTGCACCTATTCCTTTTTTTGAAAAAAAACTTTGTGCGTGAGTTTCGAAATCATCACTTTCAGGTTCAATCATTTTATATTGAATATTTAAGTTTTGTTGTTTTGCAAATTCTTTATGTATTGCGGGGGATAAACTATGATTCACGGGATTCCCGAAAACTGCGAATTTTTTTATTTCATCCATTTTAATACATCTTTAGCGTAATAAGTTATGATGGCAGAGGCGCCAGAACGTTTAATGCATGCTAGTGTTTCCATTACAATGCTCCTTTCATTAAGCCATCCCTTCTGTGATGCAGCTTTTATCATAGAATATTCTCCACTAACTTGATACACAAATATTGGAACTTTTGTTACTTCTTTGACTTTAGAAACAATATCTAAATATGGAATACCAGGCTTTATCATCACAATATCAGCTCCTTCGCTGATATCCATGTCAACTTCTCTGATTGCATCACTGATGTTAGAATAATCCAACTGATAAGTATTTTTATCTGCTTTTCCGAGTGCTTTTGCAGAACCAATAGCATCTCTGAATGGCCCATAAAAGTTCGAAGAGTACTTTGCAGAATAGGAGAGTATTATTGTGTCATGAAAATTTTTATTCTCAAATGCTTGTCGTATTTTCTTTACTCTTCCATCCATCATATCTGAGGGCGCTACAATATCTACACCGGACTCTGCATGACTAAGAGCTTGTCTAACTAAAACATCGATTGTCATATCATTGAGCACTTTCTTGTTTTTTGATATTATTCCATCTTGACCATGTGACGTGTAAGGATCTAGCGCGACATCACTGATAATAGTGATATTGGGAAATTTATTTTTTATTTGTCTAATTGCTCTTTGAATTAGGCCATTTGGATTGAATGATTCAGAGGCTTCATTGTCTTTAAATTTTTTGTCAATTTGGGGGAAAAGAGCTATAGCCCCGATTCCATATTTTTCAAGGTATTTTATTTCTTTTAAAGCGTTGTCAATTGAGTATCTAAAAATACCGGGCATCGTCTTAATTTTTTCTTTTTTTGACTTTCCTTCTACAAGAAAAATAGGCTGTATGAGATCATGACTTGATAAAGTTGTCTCTTTAACTAGTTTTCTAATAGACTTTGTTGCCCTTAATCTTCTTAATCTTATATTTGGGTAAGTTTTTTTCATATTTTCCTCTACTGTTTTTTATTTTAAGAGAAGATGGTATATTTATCTATCAAGAATTATAACATTGGAGGTTTTATGACGATATGGCATGACAATTTTACCTTAGATCATGTAATTTCTCTCAGAAATAATAATCTGAATAAACATTTAAAAATAGAATTTATTGAACTTGGGCCTGACTATATTGTAGCTAGAATGCCTGTCGAAGACTTCACAAGACAATCCAGAGGCGTCCTACATGGAGGCGCATCTTGTGTTTTAGCAGAATCACTTGGTAGTATAGCATCAAATTTATGCATCGACATGAGGGAGAGGAAGGCTGTAGGTCTAGAGATAAACGCAAATCATCTGCGCCCTGTCAGTAAGGGGTTTGTGACTGGAAGAACAACCCCGATAAGTCTCGGTAGAAGTGTGCATGTTTGGAATATTGATATTAGTAATGATCAAGGTAAGCTAAACTGTGTTTCTAGGTTGACCACAGCAATAGTAAATTTAAATGAAAAAGAGAAAGATACAAATAGAGATCTAATAGCCAAACTTTTAAGTTAGTTATAAATATTTTTTCAGAGCATTCTCATATTTTATGAGTAATGCAGATTTCTTAGTAGACCATTTTACAACAGGTGGCATTGACATGAGTATTGAGTCAACTCTTCCACTTGATTGAAGACCAAACAAAGTTCCTCTGTCGTACAGGAGGTTGAATTCTACATACCTACCTCTTCTGTACAGTTGAAAGTCTTTATGATTTTGATTGAACTTTTTACTTTTTCTTTTGTTTACAATTTCTAGATAAGTATCAACATACGTTTTCACAACATCTTTTGTGAAATTAACATAGAAATCTTTTGATTCAAGTTTCATATTATCAAAAAAAATTCCACCAACACCTCTTCTTTCTTTACGATGCTTAAGGTAAAAATATTCATCACAATTATTTTTAAATTTCTTATAGAAATTCTTATCATACTTTGCGCATAGTTGCTTCGCTGACATATGCCACAATTTAATATCTGATTCAAATGGGAAATATGGTGTCAAATCAAAACCACCACCAAACCACCAAATTTTTTTACTTAATTCAAAGTAACGTACATTTAAATGAGAACAGGGCACAAAGGGATTATTGGGATGAATCACGATGGATATTCCAGTTGCTTTGAAGGATGAACCCTTAACTTTAGTAGCAAGAGCAGAACCTGGTAGTATTTTCCCAGTTATCCCTGAAAAATTTACTGCACCCTTCTCTATAACTTCTCCATTCATAATTTCTGCACTTTCACCACCACCTCCATTTTTATAGTTCCAAGGCGTCAAATTTACTCTAGCATTTCTATCAGACTTAGAAAAAATCTTAACAACATTTTGATGTAAGTCTTTATAAATGTTTTTTATTTCTTTATATTGCATAGCTAATTTCTTAGTATTTTTCCACTTTGCATCTCTCTAATCACACTTGGCCTAGCCTCATCACCTAGTTCACCTTTCGTGAAAAAATCAATCTTATCTTCAAATACTTCAAGAAGATTTTCAAATTTCTTAATCGGTTTTTCTAGACTAATATTCGCACTCGTAGAAATAATTGGTTTAGAGAATGCTCTACAAATCTGACTGATGACTGGATGAGAGGAAACTCTGATGGCAATCGAACGATTTTCTTCGTTCACTAGCCATTTGGGGCAACTATCTAGTGATGGGATAATCCATGTGTTATTTCCTGGCCAAGATTTCTTCACGTTGTCAGTGAGTAGCGTAATATCAACTAATTTACCTATCTGCTCTATTTCAGACGCAACAATAATCATAGGTTTATTTTTTTCTCTTTTTTTTATTTGATAAATCTTGTTGACGGCATCTTCGTTAAATGGATCACAGCCAATTCCGTATATGCATTCTGTTGGATAGGTTATGATTTTTCCATTTTTAAGAAACTTTGCGGCTTCTGATGGCTCACCTATCATCATCTTTTTCTTGCTCTAAATCTTCCTCTCGCTCTTCTTTTTGGTGCATTTTTTATCATGTCTATACATACACTCTCGTCCAAAGATTTTGGATCTATATCTTTTGGTACTCTAGCATTTACTTTTCCATCAGTTACATAAGGACCATAAGGTCCATTTAATACTTTTATACCAGATTCCTCAAAAATATTAATTTCTTTATTGGCATCAATCTCTCTTTTTTCTTTAATGAGGTCTATTGCCTCATTTTCAGTTAAATCAAATATACTTTTGTCTTTAACCGATACATTCGTTTTTTTGCAATTGATATAAGGTCCAAATGGACCAATATTAATGAGTATATCACTCTCATCAAATGTACCAATTTTTTCAGGTAAACTAAAAAGTTTAAGTGCATCGTCTAGCGTAATACCATCTATGTTCTTTTTTTGATGAGGCATTAAAGCTGCCCACTTAGGTTTCTCTTCGTCTTCTTTTGTTCCCATTTGTATTGTTGGTCCATATTTAGTGAGTCTCACTGTGATTGGTCGGCCTGTTTCAGGGTGAATACCTAAATTCTTAAGTTCTCTTTGTTCAGATATGTCTACTGTCTCCAGTTTGTTCTCTAAGTTAGACCTAAATGGTTCATAGGTACTCTTGATACAACTGATTGCATCCTTATCTCCGTTAGCTATCTCATCAAGACTATCTTCTAACCTAGCTGTGAATTCAAAATCTACTAAATCTTTACTGAAATGTTTTGTCAAAGTATCACATACAACTCTAGCCAATGCTGTGGGCTGAAAATTACTTTTTTCAGGATCTACATAATTACTCTCTAAGATTTTTGATATAATGGTCACGTATGTAGATGGTCTACCAATACCTAACTCCTCTAAAGCTTGGATTAAACTTGCTTGATTATATCTTGGTGGCGGTTGAGTGAATTTTTGTTCTGTATTGATAGATTGGATAGCAAGCTCATCACCTGTTTTGATATTTTCTAATATCTTTTTATTAACTTTATCTTTTTCATCATTCTCTGAGAGATTATAAATTTCTTTGAATCCATTTTCTTTGAGAAAAGAGCCTGAGTATCTAAAGTCATATTTATCTGATAGATTAAATTCGAGTGTCACTTGATTGTAAATTGCATCTGTCATCTGAGATGCTACTGTTCTTTTCCAAATGAGCTCATAAAGTTTAAATTCCTGCTCATCGAGGTATTTCTTTACTTTATCAGGTGTATTGTCTATTGAGGTAGGTCTAATTGCCTCATGTGCTTCTTGTGCATTTTTCACTTTTTTTGTATATTTTCTCTCTTCCTCAGACTTGAATTGAGGATGATTACTATCAAGAAAATTATTTATATCTTGAAGACAATCTTTTGATAGATTTGTAGAATCAGTTCTCATATAAGATATTAGACCAACAACATTATCTCCTCCTAACTGCATACCTTGATAGAGTCGCTGTGCTAAGCTTGAAGTTTGTCTGACGGAAAAACCCAAAGTTGAATAAGCTGTTTGTTGTAAGGATGCTGTTGTAAAAGGCGCTTTAGGTTTCATTTTTCTATCTGATGTTTTGGAATTTTTTACAGTTATGGTTTTTTCATTAGATATTGATTTTTTTATGATTTCAGCTGATTTTTGATCTTTGATGTTTGTTATATTTTTTTGTTTTACTTTCTCACCATCTACAGCAATTAATTCTAAGTCTATACAATTTTCGTTTTTACAAGCATTTAATGAAACTAGCCAGAACTCTATAGGATTAAAGTTGTCAATTTCTTTCTCACGTTCGACAATCAATCTTAAGGCCGGACTTTGAACTCGGCCACCTCTAGCCAATCTACTAACTTTCTTCCATAGGAATTCTGAGATGTCATATCCCATTAGATAATCTAGAGTTCTTCTAGCAACATATGCATTCCATAAATCATCAGATATTTCTCTTGGATTTTCAATTGCCTCAGACACAGCTGTTTTTGTAATCTCATTAAATGCAACTCTATAAGTTTTTTTTCCTTTTAAAATTTTGGCTTTATCTAAGATTTCATAAATATGTTTCGATATCGCCTCACCCTCTCTATCAGGGTCAGTGGCAAAATACACATTATCAGCTTTTTTTGAGGCCTCTTTTATTTCATTCATAACGTCTTTTTTATCTTTTGAAATTTTCCATACGGGTTCATAGTTGTTATCTACGTTAATTCCTTTGCGAGAACTCGCCATCAGATCGCGTACGTGCCCCACAGACGCCAAGACTTTGAAATCTTTCCCCAAGAATTTTTCTATCGATTTCACCTTTGTGGGTGATTCAACTATAAGTAAATTTTTCATAGCATCATGCTTTTAAATATATATTTTTTTACTTTATACTATTAAAATGATTACGATTACAATATTTTTTTGAAATTTTTTACATATGGATACTTTAAAGATATTACATTTTCCTGATCCTAGACTACGTCAAATAGCCGATGATATAACGATTTTTGATCAAGAACTAAAAGATTTAGCTAACAAAATGCTTGTTACTATGTATGAGTCTAAAGGAATTGGATTGGCAGCTATTCAGGTCAACATAAAGAAACGGCTCATCGTAATTGATGTAAGTGAGGGCCGAAATGAGCCAATATTCTTAGTAAACCCCGTCATCTATGATAAAAGCAATAAAGTGCAATCCGAGGAAGGCTGTTTATCTGTTCCGGGATTCTACGATAAAGTAGAAAGATTTAATAATATTAAATATAAAGTGACGGATATTACTGGAAAAGTTCATGATAGAGAAGCTGAAGGTCTTCTAGCTATCTGTATTCAACATGAAATTGACCATCTAGATGGTAAATTATTTGTTGATTATTTGTCAGAATTAAAAAGAGATAGGATTGCCAAAAAAATTCAAAAGTTGAGTGCTCAAGGAAAACTGCCCTCAAGAAAGAGTGTTCCTTATTCAATATAAACTCAGGTAAAAAAAATTGAAAATTATTTATTTTGGAAGTCCTGAATATTCTATGATTGTTTTGCAAAAATTAATCAATAGTAGTCACAATATATTAGCAACGGTCACACAAGATATAAAAAAGGGTAAAAGAAATAAAGAGAAAAAAACACCAGTTGGAGTTTTTAGCGAATTAAATTCTATTGATACATATTATCCTGAGGATTTATCATCTCCGACTTTCTTAGATAAATTAAAGTCATACAATCCTGACTTTATCGTTGTTTTTTCATATGGAAAAATTTTACCCAGCCAAATACTAGAAATCCCAAAAATTGGTTCTCTAAACATTCATTGTTCATTGTTACCAAAATGGAGAGGTGCATCACCTATTCAAAGAGCAATAGAAAATGATGACCAAATGACTGGTTTGAGTTTTTTTTTAATGAGCGAGGAATTAGATAAAGGAAATTTAATAGCGACTCATGAAATGATTATAAATGACTTTCACAACACAAAAACTCTACAAATTGAACTAGCAAATATAGCAGGAAATATGATTGTGGATATTATAAGCAATTTCACTTCAGACGTTAGCTCAATTTCTCAAAACGACTCAAAAGCAACTTATGCTAATAAAATAATGAAAAGTGAAGCAAGAATATCATGGAATAATAAGTGTAGAGATATTTTTTGCAAAGTTAGAGCATTTATAGAGTGGCCTGTAGTTGAGACAACAATTCTTGATGAGATTGTAAAAATTTATGACGTAACATATAAAATCTGTAATGATTCTCATAACATAGGTGATGTTATTAATTTGACTAATGATTATTTATCCATAAGGGCATTAGATGGTATAATCTTTATACGGAAGTTACAGCTTCCTGGCGGTAAACCGATAACCCCAAGGGATCTAAAAAATTCCAACTCAACTTTCAGTAAAAATATCAAGCAAATTTCAGAAAAATAAACTGTATTAAGCCTTAATTTCTGAGTTTATTGGTGTAGAATAAACTCAAATGTTCTTATACATAAAATAAAATGAAGAAAATAATAGTCTTCGGTGGCGGCCAAGTTGGCTCATCTGTTGCGAAAATTCTCTCAGATGACGGTAATGACATTACACTTGTTGACGTTGATAAATCAGTTCTAGAAAACTTAAGGGATAAAATGGACATAAAAACTGTTCATGGTCTTGCATCCCATCCATCTGTTCAAAAACTTGCTGATGCTGAGAACTCTGATATGGTAATTGCTGTTACTGGTAGTGATGAAGTAAATATGGCAGCATGCCATGTTGCAAAAAATGTTTATAATGTCCCAAAAATAATCGCAAGACTCAGAGCAAATGAGTACTTAAGTGATGAAGACGGTTTTGACAAAAAATTGTTTTCAATAGATGAGGTTATTAGTCCGAACATACTTATTACGGACAATGTAAAAAATATAATTGATCACCCAGGAGCATTTCAAGCATTTAAATTTGCTTCAGGAAAAGTACATGTAATTGCAGCAAAAGTGCTCGCCAATGGACCACTCGCGAGAAAAAGATTATCTGAATTTAAAGAGCACATGCCTAATGTTGAAGTAAAGGTTGTTGCTATTTTTAGAGATAAAAAATATCTAATTCCTGATGGCGAGACATTTGTAATGCCAGATGACGATGTTTTGTTTATTGCAACAGAGGAGAACATGCGCTTTATGAGTGAACTTAGAAAAGTTACTGACGAGCCACATAATGTTATGATTGCTGGAGGTGGGAGAGTCGGTTCAGCATTAGCAAAAAAATTAGAGGGCTTATACAATCTAAAGTTGATTGAGAAAGACAAAACTGTTGCCCAATCAATATCTGAATCTTTGAGTAATACAGTCGTTCTTCATAGTGACATAGCAGACGAGACAATGTTAAAGAACGAAAATATTAATAATGTAGATTATTATTGCGCAGTCACTAATGATGACCAAATGAATATCTTATCTGCAAAATTAGCCAAGGATATGGGAGCAGGGAGAACTATCGCGATAGTTAATAAATCTTCATATAGAAATTTAGTATCAAAAGAGATTGATATTGTTGTCTCTCCTGAGGATATAACTATTGGTTCTTTACTAGCATCTGTAAGAACGAGTGACATTGTAAGTGTAAATAGAATCGCAAATATCGATGGAGAGGTTATGGAAATCATAGCTCACGGAGATAAGAAAACCTCTAAACTTGTGGGGAAGAAAATATCAGAGCTTGAACTCCCTAAATCTATTATTATAGGTGCAATAGTCAGAGAGAATGAAGTTCTACTAACTAATGAGGATATTGAAATAATCGCAGAAGATCATGTGATAATATTCGCGCTTAATAGAAAAGAACTCCCTACAATCGAAAAAATGTTTCAGGTAAGTGTTGGCTTTTTTTAGGATATGAATTCTTCTCTTATTCAAAAAACAATTGGACTAATGTTAATAATTTTTTCGATGACATTATTTATCCCATTAATCATATCTGTTTTATACGTCGATCAAAACATAGCAACATTTATTTATTCAATTATCATTAGTTTTCTAATAGGATCGATTCTATTTTTTCCAAACTACAAAACAACTAATTTATCTGAAATAAAAATTAAGGAAGGCTTTCTAATTGTGGTTTCTTTTTGGGTATCATTGAGTTTATTTGGGAGTTTGCCATTTATCTTTGATAAAGATTTGTCCATGGGTTTCACAAATGCTTTTTTTGAATCTGTGTCAGGGTGGACTACCACAGGAGCAACAGTAATTACAGATTTGGATAATTTATCACCGTCAATCCTGATGTATAGACAGCTTCTTCAATGGTTTGGGGGTATGGGTATAGTCGTTCTTGCACTGGCAGTCCTTCCTATGTTGGGTGTTGGAGGTATGCAACTTTACAAAGCTGAGTCATCGGGCCCAATAAAGGATAACAAGATATCTCCAAGGATAGCCGAGACAGCACAAAATCTATGGAAGGTCTATTTAGGGTTGACAGCCCTGTGTGGAGTCTCGTATTACGCTGCAGGAATGGATATTTTTGATGCATTCGCGCATAGTTTTTCAACTATTGCTATAGGTGGTTTTTCTACACATAGTGATAGTATCGCCTATTTCAACAATCCTGTAATCGAAGTAGTCTGCATTGTCTTCATGTTTTTGTCATCACTTAACTTTATATTACATTTTTTTTCACTTAAAAATAGAAATTTAAATGTGTACACTAGTGATATTGAATCTAAATCAAATTTTATTATCATCATTTCTTCCTGTTTAATACTTATTACGTATTTGTTTGTGTCTTCAGAGGATAATATCTATTACAGTGATTTAATTTTTCAAGTAGTTTCATTTGCAACAACATCGGGTTTTACATCAACTTCTTATGATCAATGGCCAGCAATCATTATTACATCATTACTTTTCTTGAGTTTTATAGGCGCCTGTGCTGGATCGACTGGTGGTGGAATAAAGGTTATAAGAGTGCTTTTAATATTGAAGCAACTCAGAAGAGAAATTATGAAAATTATTCATCCATCTGCTGAAGTATCACTTAAAATAAACCAACAAACTATAACTGACGATGTAATTTCAAAAGTCACCGTATTTTTTATTTTCTATTTTGTCTCTTATTTTGTTCTTTCAATTCTATTATTATTCTCAGGACTAGATGCAACTACAGCATTTTCATCAGTAGCTTCTTGTTTAAATAACTTAGGTCCAGGTGCTGGGTTAGTGGTAGATAACTACAACTCAATAAATATGTTTTCTAAATATGTGCTTACATTTACTATGATATTGGGTCGTCTAGAAATTTACACATTAATAATAGTATTGACGCCATACTTTTGGAAATACTGATAATGTATAACAGTAAGCTCTTCTGCTCTAAAAGAAACCCTCTTGATATTCCATTTAAAGATTCAGAGAAATTTACTCTTAAATTAATATTTCCTAAATATTGGTTAACATGGATCGTAGTACTATTTTCTTTTCCTCTAAGTCTTTTTCCGAGAAAAATGAGAGATCTTCTGGGGAAAAGTCTTGGACTAGTTATTTATTTTTTAAATTCAAAAAGAAGAAATATTGTTTTTACTAATTTGTCCCTATGCTTCAAGGAAAAATCAGAAACTGAACTAGAGGCTATCTCTAAAGATTATTTTCAGAATCTCGGGAAATCTTTTCTAGACATGTCTATCTTGTGGTGGAAATCCAGTCAATCACTCCGTGGAATGACAAAAATTGAAAATAAAGATATTCTTGAGAAAGCATTAAAAAGCAACAGAGGTGTTATTTTGCTTACTCTACATTCTACATCACTAGACTTTGGTGGTAGATCAATATCTAATTACCCAGTCATCAGCATGTACAAACCTTTTAGAAATGAGTTAATAAATTGGTTGGTTGGCAAATCTAGATGTAAGCATGATGATAATGCTGTTATTTTTCCTAGAGAAAACTTTCCTTTTAAGAAAGTAGTATCTCAATTGAAAAAACCAAATATATTTTATTATATAGGAGATGAAGATCTAGATTCAAAAGAAACTTGTTTTGCTGATTTTTTTGATGATAGAAAATCTACTCTGACATCTGTGAGAAAAATAGTTCAATTATCTAATTGTTTGGTAATCCCATGTGTTAATAACTATTGTTCGAAGTCTAACACTTACATCACGTATTTAGGTTGTCCACTAGAAAATTTCCCAACAGAATCTGAAGACAGCGACACTAGACTGATTAACAAATGCTTTGAGGAGTTGATTTTAAGAAATCCTAGTCAATATATGTGGAGCTTGAGGATATTTCAAAATAGAGAATCTGGTTCTGAGTATCCCTATAAAGATTAACTAAAATTATTTTACTTAATTTTATGGTTCTTTTAGACGATATTTTGGCTTAACATATATGTGTGAAGTTATACGATGAAATCCAACCATATAGTGAATTTTTCCTAAATGTCAGTGAAAAACATTCTTTATATGTAGAGTTATCAGGTAATCCCGACGGGATACCGATTGTTTTTCTTCATGGAGGGCCTGGTGCTGGTGTGAGTCCTCTCTATCGTAGATATTTTAATCCAAAAATATATAAAATCATCTTATTTGATCAGCGTGGTTCTGGTAAATCAACTCCATATGCATCATGTGATAATAATACATCTCAGGATTTAATAGACGATATCAAAAGCCTTTTAGAATACTTGGATATTAGTAAAACAATAATTTATGGTGGTTCTTGGGGTTCTACACTTGCATTATTGTATGCTCAAAAACATCCTGATACTGTATCATCTTTGGTGTTAAGGGGAATATTCCTTTGTAGAAAAAAGGATATTAAATGGTTTTACCAGAGTGGGGCAGATTCAATTTTTCCAGAGTATTGGAGAGAATTTATAGATGGGATTCCTGATTCTGAGAAAAGCAACCTCCTCGATGCTTTTTATAAGCGTATTCATGGAGGTGACGATAATGTTTCTGAAAAATTCTGTAAGCAATGGTCTATTTGGGAAGGGAAATGCTCATCCCTATTCTTGTCAAACAATGTCGTTAATCAGTTTGATCAATGTTCAACAGCATTGGCTAAAATAGAATCACATTATTTTTATAACGATTGTTTTATTGAAGAAAATCAAATTATAAAAAATATCAATAAACTACATAAAATAAAATGTCATATCATCCATGGTCGTTACGACATTGTATGCCCTATCAATCAGGCTTATAATTTGCACAATCATTACTCAAATTCACAATTACATGTAATCAATGATGCGGGACATTCATTACTAGAGACAGGTATTTCTGAAAAAGTTTTTGAGATATTTCAAGATTCACACTCACTTTATGATTAAGTTTTTTGTATTTTTTATAATTATCTCATCACCATACTTAGTTAACGCAGCAGAGCCAGATTATGTTAGAGAGAAAAATATTTTTGAACAGATTACTAGTTTAGAGTTTGAGGCTGATATACTCGATATTAATACTGTTTCTGGAGAGAATTTCAAAATGGTGGTTGATTCCAGTGGCGACAAAATACCAGTTTTGCTCCTGCATGGACGTGGCTTATATCCAAATGAGCCATTAGTCATGAACCCATTAAGAGAAGCTCTAAAAGAGAATTTTGATATCTTTTCCATACAACTTCCTGTCTTGTACAAAAATGCTAAATATTATGAGTATAAAAAACTTTTTAGCTATTCTGATGAGAGAATAAAAAGTTCTATTGATTACTTATCTAGAAATTACAAGAAAATTATTGTAATTGCACATAGTTGTGGTTCCCACATGTTATTTTCTTTTATCAAGAAATATGACATTACCAATATAGATGCAATTATTTTGTTAGGCGCAGGTGCTGTAGATAAAGGTCAAAAAGTAGACTCATACCTTGATTATAAAAGATATGGTATTGATATTTTAAATATCTATGGTGAGTTTGATCACCAATCTGTAATTAAGCATGGAAATTATTTTCAATCACTCAACGATGATAACCTTGAACAGAAAGTTATAATTGAATCAGATCATTATTATCGAGATTCAGTGGATTATATGGTATCAGAAGTAAATAAATGGCTAAAATCACGGTAATATGTTATAGATAGCTTATGAAAAATCGACAAGCCGAAGTTGAGAGAAACACAAAAGAGACACAAATTTCTGCAAAAGTAAATTTGGATGGGCAAGGATTAGCCGATCTGAAAGCAGATATACCTTTTCTAGAACATATGCTAGAACAAGTTGCTAGACACGGAATGATGGATTTGAAAATACATGCAAAGGGTGACCTTGAAATCGATGCTCATCACACTGTTGAAGATGTGGGGATTGTTCTTGGACAGGTTATCGAGAAAGCTTTAGGTAATAAATTAGGAATAAATAGATTTGGTTCATCATATGTTCCTTTGGATGAGTCATTATCTAGAGTCGTTCTGGATTTTTCCGGTCGCCCAGGACTCCAATATAACGTCTCATATCCGCGCTCAAGAGTAGGAGATTTTGATATAGATCTTGTTCAAGAATTTTTTCATGGGTTTGTTAATCATGCGAAAGCAACCGTTCATATAGATAACCTTAGAGGTAGCAACTCTCATCATATAGCTGAGACTATATTTAAAGCATTTGGCAAGGCTATTAAAGTTGCTGTAGCATTGGATCCTAGAAATTTGAATCGAATACCATCAACTAAAGAAAAACTTTAATGGCTCAAATATCAATTATTGACTATGGGATGGGTAACATTCATAGTGTGGCAAAAGCTCTAGCTAAAGTATCACCTAAAAACTATAATATAAAAATAACAAAATCTATTAGTGATTTACAAAAAAGTGATCGCATTATTTTTCCTGGACAAGGCGCTGCAAAACAATGCATGGAAAATTTAAAAAATAATTTTGATATTGATAAATTTAAACTTATAATTTCTCAGAAACCATTTTTAGGCATATGTATTGGACTTCAGGTTTTAATGACTAAGAGTGAAGAGGATAACACTATGTGTTTAAATGTTTTTGATGGTAGTGTAAAAAAAATTTCTAATACAAAAAAAGGTGATATTAAGTTACCGCATATGGGCTGGAGTCCTGTTCAAATAAAAGAACAACATCCAATCTTTAAAGACATAAATAATAATTCTTTTTTTTATTTTGTTCATAGCTTTTATGTTGATCCTAGAAATGATAAGGAGAAAACATCATATACAGATTATGGATTACATTTCACGTCTACGATAAATAGAGACAATTACGTGGCTGTTCAATTTCATCCAGAAAAGAGTTCTACAAATGGTTTGATATTACTAAAAAACTTTATAGATTGGAGTGTTTAAATGAAATTTTTACCTGCTATTGATATCATGGGGGGAAAATGTGTTAGGTTGTCAGGTGGTGATTACAGTAAATCAAAAGTTTATTCTGAGAATCCTCGAGAAATAGGATTACAATGGCGTGACAAGGGAATACGCGCTGTTCATGTTGTAGACTTAGATGGTGCAAAAAAAGGAGAGTTGTTAAACATCTCCACAATTATAGAATTAAGAGAAATACTTGGTGATTGTTATATGCAAGTTGGCGGAGGTATTAGATCAGTTGATGCTATAAACACCTATTTAGACGCTGGCATAAGTAAAGTAATTATCGGAACAAAAATTTTAGAGACACCTACATTTATTGAATCGATACCAGATAGTTTGCTTAAAAAAGTTATTATTGATGTCGCTATAAAAAATAATAATCTTGTTACTGATGGCTGGTTAGAAAAATCTGATGTATCCCTTGATAATTTTCTAAAACAATTAGAAAAAAATAGTGTCACAGAAATTGTACTAACCGATGTATCAAAAGATGGAATGTTGTCAGGCGTCAACATAGAGTTAATTGAGAATATACTTGAAAAAACGAACATATCTGTGATTGCCTCGGGAGGTATTTCATCACTAAACGATATAGATAAGATTTGTGAGATTAATAGTAATAGAATTAGCGGTATGATTATAGGAAAAGCCATATATGAGGGACGCATTACAATTGAAGATTTAGTAAAGTTAAGTAATAAATAATGTCATACACAAAAAGAATAATACCTTGTTTGGATATAGATAACGGAAGAGTTGTAAAAGGTATCAATTTTATCGATATTAAAGATGCTGGTGATCCTGTAGAAGTTGCAAAAAAATATGACGACATGGGCGCAGACGAGATTACTTTCCTTGATATTACGGCAACACATCAAAACAGAAAAACAATCTTAGATACTGTAGAAAGTGTTGCTAATGAAGTTTTTATACCACTAACAGTAGGAGGAGGAGTTTCATCTTACCAAGATGTTATAACACTTTTAAATGTTGGAGCAGATAAAGTAGCTATCAACAGTGCCGCAGTCGTAAATCCAAATATTATTAATAATGTAACAGACAAAGTTGGAAGTCAGTGCATAGTAGCTGCGATAGATGCTAAGAAACAAGCCAATCAAAAATGGGAGGTTTTTATACATGGAGGAAGAAAATCTACCGGAATAGATGCGGTAGATTGGGCAAAAGAGTTAAATGATCGTGGTGCTGGTGAGTTGCTAGTGACTAGTATGGATAAGGATGGAACTAAGGACGGATTTGATACTGAATTATTAGAGAGCATCTCAAAAAAAGTAAATATTCCAGTTATAGCATCTGGCGGGGCAGGTGAACTAGAGCATTTATATTTGGCGTTAAAAAATGGTAAAGCAGACGCCGTTCTAGCCGCTAGTATATTTCACTACGAGATTTTTACTATTCTAGAGGTAAAGAATTACCTCAAAAAACAGGGAGTCCAAGTGCGAATTTAGGTATTTATGTTAACCTATCATATATGAGGAATAAACTAGACAAAGACATTCTTGAAAAGCTTTGGAACATATTGAGAGATAGAAAGAGAAATATGCCAAACAACTCATATGTAGCCTCGCTATACCAAGAGGGAAATGAAAAGATAAATCAAAAGATTATTGAGGAAGCTAAAGAATATGTTGAAGCAATTTCTCATAAAGAAAAATCATCAATAATTCATGAAGCCGCGGATTTGTGGTTTCATACTTTAGTGTCAATGTCTTTGAATGACATCGATGTGAATGATATCCTATTGGAATTAGAGAAACGTTTTGGAACATCTGGTATTGAGGAAAAGAAATCTAGAGAAAAATGAGGTAGATTATGTTAAGCGGAATATCACCATGGTCAATATTGCTTATACTTATCATAGTAGTATTGTTATTTGGTACAAAAAAACTTAGAAATGTCGGAGCTGATTTAGGATCAGCAATCAAAAGTTTTAAAAAATCTTCAAGAGACGAAAGCTCTTCAGATAAAGTAGTATCAAACAAATCATCTAAAGAAGATAAATAGTTTAAATGTTTGATATAGGGTTTTGGGAACTGTTCTTAATCTTTATGCTACTGCTATTCGTGGTAGGACCTGAAAAATTACCTGTCGTTGCTGGATTTTTAGGTAGATGGTTTGGTAAGCTACAGAGGTATTTTTTTGAACTAAAGGATTCTATCCAAAGTGAGACGTCATCAACAACAGAAGAGGTCAACAAGATTATAAATGACCAAAAAAATCATATAGATAACTTAGAAAAGGAAATAGACAAAGCCAAAGAGGATAAGTAAATATGGTCAGTAACAATGAATCTGAGAGTTCTTTTAAATCACTTGTCCCACATTTCCAAGAGTTAAAAACAAGATTAACGAAAAGCCTCATTTTCATCACAATAATATTCTTGTTTTTATTTCCATTTTCTGACTCTATTTATAATCAATTAGCCGACCCTCTAATTAGAAATCTCCCTGAGAGTAGCACTATGATTGCCATCGATGTCGCATCTCCTTTCTTTATTCCATTTAAACTTGTAATGATATTATCAATATTCATATCTATACCTTACCTGTTATATCATTTATGGATGTTTACCGCGCCTGGTTTGTATGAAAAAGAAAAGAAACTTGTTTTGCCTATCTTAGTTTCAAGTAGTTTATTATTCTATTTAGGTGCAGCATTTGCTTATTTCGTTGTGTTTCCTTTATTATTTTCATTTTTTATAGCAATAGCGCCAGATGGGATTTCTATAATGACGGATATAGGAAGATATCTAGATTTTGTAATCACGCTATTTTTTGCTTTTGGATTCGCGTTTGAGGTGCCAATCATTACAATTCTCTTGGTTATCACTAATGTAAGTACAACTCAGAGTCTATCAAGAAAAAGACCGTACGTAATCGTTGGGGCATTCATAGTAGGTATGCTTTTGACACCCCCTGATGTAGTATCACAAACATTATTAGCTATACCCATTTGGCTTTTATATGAATTAGGTATTTTCTTCTCGAGAATAATAAGCAAGAATAAGGAAGTATCCGATGAAGTCTTAATAGATGATTTGGATAAAAGTAATAACGACAAAAAGGAATGAACTTGGACAGGACACTATGGTTTGTCAGACATGCTCAGTCTGAATATAATGAAAAGAAATTATTTACAGGTTGGCATGACCCACCTTTGACTAATCACGGCGTTGCAATGGCAGAGGAGTTAAAAAAAGAAATTGATACTGTCAATTTCTCTCATGTTTTTTCATCGCCATTAAAGAGAGCTTTCCAGACTGCTAAAATAATTGTACCTAACGATGCAATCACTATTGATGATAGGATAAAAGAGCGTAGTTATGGAGATTGGTCGGCTAAGAATAAAGATCAAGTAAAAGATATCGAGGGAGAAGAGGGATATATTGCAGCTAGAAGAGGTTGGCACACGAGTCCTCCTAATGGTGAAAGTCTAAAGGATGTAAGCGAAAGGGTTCAACCTTTCTTGGACGCATTGCCTAAAACTGGCAATATCCTAATAGTTTCACATGGGAATACAATCAGAGCCTTATCTGTTATCTTCGGTATCAACACGACTGATAGTGTATCTTCATATGAAATCAAGGTAGGAGCGATTCTAAAAATATAAAGCCAGCATCCCTGCTGGCTCTACGAAGGAGGTATATAAGTATATTATTATATAATAAATATATTGTAAAGCTCAATATCATGTAGAAAGTAAATTCTTTGTTACCCACAATTTTACCCACAATTACTTACAACTCGCATAAATATTGGTATTCCAGCATATATTTAAGTTATATGCTAACATCATATATTCATATGGAGCATAATCGTTAAAATCAGGAATCTCAAAAAAGCCCTTACAGGAGGCATATTTGGCTCGATAACGATAGGCATCTTGTCTTATGTTGTACTATCCAACCATTTATCGATAGTTTTAGTAGTCTCTTTTGGTGCAACCATGGTCCTATTATATGGTTTTCCAGAAAATCCTTTTTCTCAACCTAAGAATATTTTTCTTGGCCACATGATTACAGCGGCTACTGGCGTTATTATGTTGGATTTAATATCTCTAAATGTTTATCTTCTGATATCTCTTTCTGTTGGATTAGCTATTTTTTTTATGATTATGTCAGATTGTATACATCCACCAGCTGGTGGTAATCCTATTGCTGTAATTTTAGGAAATCACAGTTATGATTTCCTTATTTTCTCTATTGCTCTGGGTTCATTACTTATAATTATCTTGGGTATAATATTTAATAGGTATGTCTTGGGGATTAATTATCCATCAAAGTCCTGATAATACTACTTTATATTAGGTTAAATTGTAATTAGAATACTAAGAATGTTACGTAAAATAGGGATTAACAAATCTAGTTTTTATTCTCTGGTATTCATATCGTCATTGCTATATCTGCAATCTGAATCACTGTCTCATTTTCACTTTGATGATCATGAGCATACCGAGTCTAATTATTGCCAAGTTTGTCATACTTCAAACTCATCTGAAGTTAATCTTAATTCTGATTACAGTGATTTTGCTGTTTTCACAATTTTTTTATATATTACGTTTTTTATTTCATTTATTTATCAATTTAATAATTACTTTATCTCACACCCAAGATCACCACCTTTGTTAAATTAACTTTATCAAACAAGCATTATGTAAGTAACAACCCATGTTGTTACTTAGCTATGCGTAATTAATTAATTTGCATATTCAGGAGAGAATAATGTATTTAAATAAAATAATTTTTATTTTTGTATTTTGTTGTATTACTGTTACATCATTTGCAGATGAGCTCAGTGGCGTTGATGTTTCATCACCATTGTTTACAAACAGCATAGATGAAAACAAGTATCCAATGCACATAATACAAAAGGACAGGGTCGATAGCTTCCGCAGCTTAGGTGAAAATCTGGAAAGTTACTCGGGTGTATCTAATGCTGATTATGGCCCTGCAATCGGTCACCCTGTTATAAGAGGGCTAACTGGAAGCAGAACTAGAATTATGTCTAACGGTTCTGATATTAATGACTTGAGTCATTTGAGTGCTGATCATGTTAACAATGCCAATCTCCATAATATTTCACATATAGAAATATTAAGAGGACCTGCATCAATTTTTTCAGGCGCCGGCGCTAGCGGTGGTATTGTAAATGTAATTTCAGATGAGATATCAGGCACAAATTACACAAACAATAAAATAGACGCTAATTACTATTCTGTAAATAATGGATTTGGTCATAATATATTACTCAAGCAGAAACTTCTTAAGACTAATATCTTTTTGTCTTTTGATAATAAAAAACTAAGCAATCATAACTTGCCACACAATACTCTGTTTGAGGATGGTGTCATGAAAAGCACATTATCTAACTCGGATTACAAAGAGCAAAATATTATTTTTGGCACCACATTTATTGATGATTGGGGATATTTAGGCCTTTCATTTCACGATAATGAGGGTGTTTACGGTATCCCATATCATGCAGAAGAAGAGGAAGAGCACGAAGAAGAAGAAGAGGAGCACAGAATATTTAGTCGGATTAAATCAGAGACCTATACGCTCAAAGGGATGTTGAACTCTGTTCCATTTGTAAACTCTATGAATTTTACATTTTATGATTCGAACTCATTTTTGAGAGAGCATGAGGAAGACTCTAATGCTACTCTTAATAATAACAAAACTTCTGTTTCAACTAAGTTTAATTTCGATAATGATATGTTCGAGAGAAGGCTATTGCTTCAATACGCGCGAACACGCTCACCAATGAATAATGCTTATATACCGACTTCAATGTCATATGATAGATCTATTGCTTTTTTCCAGAGGACTTTAAATAGACCTTACGAATTAGATCTTGCTCTTAGGTATGAGTTTAATTCTAGACAGAGTTCTATACAGCGATATGGCGACACCTCCATAAATTTTGGCACTAGCTTTCTTTATAGCTTGAGTAATTCATTAGATTTGTACCTAGGATATTCACATATTTCTAGAAGCCCAAACATTTCTGAGCTTTTTGCGGATGGTTCTCATGGTCCTACACAGAGATATGAAAGAGGTAATAATCAACTCTCCAGAGAAGTATCACGTAGTGCTGAAATTGGAATAATTACTACCTATAAGGATATTGATATGGATTTTAGAGTCTTTAATAATGACATTAATGATTATATTTATCTAAATGACCGAGCAACGTCAACAGGCGGAAAGACTGATGCTGATTGGACACAAAAAGATGCGACTATAAGAGGATATGAGCTATCTTTATCAAAAACATTTCAATTATCAAATGGTGCTGTTTTGAAAACAAAAATCTCCAATGATGATATATCGGGAGTCTTTGATGACGATACTTATATACCAAGAATGGTTCCATCTAAGACAGTGTTAGCATTAGATTATGAAAATAAAGATGAAATATTTAGTGTAGATTTCACCTATAATGATGATCAAGGCGATTTTTCATCACTTGAAACTAAAACAAACTCATTTGTTTGTGTTGATGCTAAGTATAGTAAAATACTCAGCTTGAATAACAATGATGTAAAGCTTTCTGTATTTGGAGAAAACTTAACAAATTCATCTCAGAGAAATCATTCATCATTTGTAAAAGATCATGTGCCACTACCAGGCGTCAGGGTTGGGCTAGAGTTAGCATTTGGATATGACTTATAAGTATATGATCGAATAGGTAATAATCTTATTTTAATTGTAAGAGTCTGTTGATTTACGACAGACTCTTATATCATTCATATAGAAAGGTTATATTTATTCTCTTATGAATATAAGAGTCATTAAAAGTAAAAGTATCCGTAGAATGGAATAATTTAGAATTAAATATTACCGCTCTATTTTCTTTATAAGGTATAGTAAGTTCTTTAGATTTATTCTCTGATAGGAATTTTTTCATTTTCTCAACATCAGTATTATATTCATCAAAATCCCACTCTTTTGGTGGAAATTTATTCCAAACTTTTAAGCCACCATTGTTTGGATTTAGATTGCCTTCATTCGGTGTTACCCAAAAATTCACATTTATTCCAGCAGGGTCAGCATGTATATTTATTCCCTTTTTCGTACTGTCATATTTGTAAATCCATGCTTGAGATAATCTCATTTTTTTAAATATCTTACTGTAGGTATACCTTAAATCTTCACTTAGCTTTAAGATGAACTTGTTAGATAAACCTTTCGTTAAAAACGCACCCACATAGCCATTTGTATATGGGTATTTAAAAATATTTGCATTTCTGCAGAATTTTTGGATTTCATGTAAGGCCTCAGATGTTAAAAAATTATCAATAACCAAGACTTCGGGTGATTTCTCTAGATACTGAGATTCCAATTTACTTACATCATTTTCTTCATTAATAAGATTTTCAGATTTTATTTTTGGCGCTTTATTATACAGAATTTTCGTCATTTGAATTTTAGTATCATTAGAAACATCAGACTCACTAAATGAATTATCCTTAATTTTATCATAGAGTTTTTTCAATTCATGATAGTACTCTTTTGTAAACTTTGGGTTTCTTATCTCATCAATATCTTCATCGATATGAGTAAGTTGCTCAAACTCATGAGTGATAATAGTCTTCATACTTTCTTTATTTGATAGATGTTCTTCGATATATTTTTTACTGTAGCTTTCGTCATTATTGTTTTGAATATTTAATTTTTTAAAATATTCGTTAGCTTTATCAATATTTTCTAACCATAAATAAGACAAACCTAGCGATATGAGGGTATTGGAGGTATGAAATGAGGATACTGTAAAAGATAGCCCATCCTCGAAAATTGAATCAAAATAAGATATAGCTTTAGTTAAATGCTCCTTATTTCTATCAACCTTGAACATTTCCTGATAGACTTCCCCAAGTCTCTGCTTGGCCTCTGCAAAATTTTTATTATGCATCAGTGTTAACTCGAAATATTTTATAGCTGATTTAAAATCAAGCATATCTGCATAAACATTCGCGCAGTTAAAGTATGCTTGATAATTTTTATCATCTATAAGGATAGATTTTCTAAAGTGCTTCTCAGAATCACTTAAATTACCTAGATTTTTAAATGCAATACCAAGCGCATTATTTACTTCAAAGTTATCTGGCTGTAATTTTACCGCTAACTCAAGGTATTTTATTGATTCTTGCAATTGGTCTCTATCTAATAGAATGCAACCGTGAAGATAGTTTGCGGCAAAATTATTCTTATCAGTACTTAGCACCGCCATGTAGATTTTGTCTGCTTCATGCAAATTACCATCTTGATGAAGTGTGATAGCTTTCTGAAACAGCTCTTTCTTTTCATTGTCGTTCATATTTAGAGTTTATAGCTGAGGAGACTCTTGTACAATATCAGTCGTGAATAAAAACAGAAATACGTTCTAGGGAAATAATTTAATAAAATAACTAGAAGTTCAAATCTAAATTGGGCCCGGGAGGACTCGAACCTCCGACCAATGGATTATGAGTCCACTGCTCTAACCAACTGAGCTACAGGCCCTAGCTAAAGAAGCTATTCTGTTTCTTTTTACGAATATATTTTTGATGATACTCCTCTGCAATCCAGAAGGAGTCAGCTTTCTCTATTGAAGTAACAATTTTATTATCAAATTTATTATCATTTAGGTATTTTATTTTATTTTCCGACGAAAGTTTCTGAAAGTCATTTATGTAGAAAATAGCAGACCTATATTGTGTTCCGAAATCTGGCCCTTGTCTATTCAAAGTTGTTGGGTCATGAAGGTTAAAAAAAAGCTCTAGTAAATCATCGTAAGTTATCATTTTTGAATCATAGTGTACCCGAACAGCTTCTGCATGATTAGTATCACCAGCACAAACATCTTGATAAGTTGGATTGCTTGTTTCTCCACCAATATAACCAACTTCAGTTTCTTTTACCCCGTCTGTTGATAGAAATTTTTCTTCCACCCCCCAAAAACAACCTGCAGCAAAAATTGCAATATCAGTCATTGTCTAAAAAGCTTTTTAAGTTGTGCGCGCGGGAAGGGTGTCTTAATTTTCTGAGAGCTTTAGCTTCTATTTGTCTTATTCTCTCTCTCGTAACATCAAATTGTTTCCCCACTTCCTCGAGTGTATGATCTGTATTCATATCAATTCCGAATCTCATCCTTAAGACTTTCGCTTCTCTTGGTGTTAAGCTTGAGAGGATCTCACGTGTTGAATCGGACAGTCCACTATTTATTGTTTCATCTAGAGGCTTCTCTGCATTTTCATCTTCAATAAAATCACCAAGGTGAGAATCTTCATCATCACCAACTGGTGACTCCATTGATATTGGTTCTTTCGCAATTTTGAGAACTCTTCTTACTTTATCCTCAGGCATCTCCATGTGAATTGCTAATTCCTCAGGCGTCGCTTCCTTTCCGTTTTCTTGTAATAGTTTTCTTTGTATCCGATTGAGTTTGTTGATTGTTTCAATCATGTGAACAGGTATTCTAATTGTTCTTGCTTGATCGGCGATAGAGCGAGTGATAGCCTGCCTTATCCACCAAGTAGCATATGTTGAGAACTTGTATCCTCTTCTATATTCAAACTTGTCCACAGCCTTCATTAAGCCAATGTTTCCCTCTTGAATAAGATCTAAGAATTGTAAGCCTCTATTCGTGTATTTCTTGGCAATTGAAATAACAAGTCGCAAGTTTGCTTCAACCATTTCTTTTTTCGCATTACGTTCTTTGAGTTCACCAGATCTTCTGTCCTTATTTATTTTTTTAATCTCCATGATTGTTATATCTTGATCTTCTTCAATGGCTTTCAATTTCTTTTGCAATTTAGCAAGTTGATTTTTTGCTAATTCAATTTCTTCTTTATTGGCTTTAGATTTTTTTACATAGCTATCAATAAAAGATAAATCATTCATGCCATCTTTAATGTACGTAGCTAATTCTTTCTTTGGGATATTGAAAGTACCTGTGCATATTTTTATTATTTCTCTTTCATATTTACTTATTAATGATGTGAATCTTTCAATACGTTGTGTTAATTTTTCTTTAAAAAGACTAGTAAATTTAAAATTTGAAATCTTTTCCTTTATTTCTTCAAAAGCTTTTTTATATTTTTTATTCTCTTTTTTCTTATACGTACAATATTCGAAGTATAGACCTGTAATTTCGTTCACAGAATTGATTACTAACTCTTTATCAATTGATGAATCGATAACGTCTTCATCTTCATCATCAACACCGTCTACATCTACCATCTCAGATGACTCTTCTTTATTTTCACTCTTGATTTCCTCATCTTTAATGACAGGAATGTTACTTGGTATCTGATCACTCTTAAACTCTTCATTGACATCACTTTTGATGTCTAGAATATAATCTGAAATAAGAGAATCTATTTCATCTTCGTTCTCAATCTCTGTAAAAATCTCTGTAAAAAATGCTGCTGATTCTGGAAATCTTTGAATGGCTTGATATATGAGTTTCTGACCTTCTTCTATTTTCTTTGCTATTATAATTTCACCTGCTCTATTTAATAGCTCTACCGATCCCATTTCTCTCATATACATCCTAACAGGATCAGATGTTCTTCCGAATTCTTCATCTAGGCTAGATAAAACCTCAACTGCTTCATCAACTGTAATCTCACTATCTTCGTCATCTGAAATTTCATCATCGCTTAGAATAGGTTCGTTCGAAGCCTCTTTTGTGGAGTCGACCACTTTTATTTTTAAGTCCGTTATAATTTTCGTAACTTGATCTATTTGGTCTTGGTCAAACTGATTATTTGGGAGCAAATCGTTGATGTCAGAAACGGTAAGGAATCCTTGCTTCCTTCCAGTTTCTATTAACTCTTCAATTTTCTTCTGCTTGGTTTTGGATAAATTAGAATTAGTCATAAGATACTATGTTAGTCAAAAATGATGTATTATATCATCATCATCAATAATAAAACAATAAATGATAATGTATTTATGATAATCGAGCAACGAGGGTTATTCAATTATTCAATATGGTAGAATTGTCCACACCAACCTGTGAATTTGGCAAAAAACCTCATGATTTCAATCTTTTAGGAGTTGATGGAGACTATTGGTCTCTAGAAAAATGTATGGGCAAGAATGGCATTTTGATTATGTTTATTTGTAATCACTGCCCATATGTCCTAGCTATAATAGAGAAATTAGTTGTTGAGACAGACGTGCTTGCAATGAAAGGGATGAGTACAGTAGCCATAATGCCTAATGATACAGTGTCGTATCCTGACGACTCCTATGAAAATATGAAAAAAATATCAAAAAAGTATGGGTTTGGGTTCCCCTATCTCTATGATGAAACTCAAATGGTAACCCAGGAGTATGGAGCAGTATGTACACCGGATTTCTTTGGTTACAACTCTGATCTTGAGCTCCAATATAGAGGTAGATTTGATGACAGAGGCCCCAAGAAAAACAACAATCCAAACCAAAGCGATCTATTCAAGGCAATGTTTTCAATAGCAAGAACAAAGAAAGGCCCTGATGATCAACTGCCAAGTTTAGGATGTTCGATAAAGTGGAAGAGGTAATTAGTGAAAGCCATCGATTACGCTAACGCAGTAAGGTTTTTAAGTATAGATGCTGTTGAGAAAGCAAATTCTGGACATCCTGGTGCTCCTATGGGTATGGCTGATATTGCCTATATCTTGTGGACAAAATATCTTAAGCATAATCCGAAAAACCCAACTTGGTTCAATCGGGATAGATTCGTCTTATCAAATGGACACGGATCAATGTTGTTATATTCTCTACTGCATTTGTCTGGTTATAAACTTACTATCAATGATATAAAAAATTTTCGACAGCTCAATTCAATTACTCCAGGTCATCCTGAATGTGATCTTACGCCTGGTGTTGAAACTACCACAGGACCATTAGGTCAGGGCTTAGCCAATGGAGTTGGGATGGCTATTGCTGAAAAGTCTTTGGCCGCAGAATTCAATAGACCAAAATTCAACATAGTTGATCATATGACGTATGTATTTGCAGGTGATGGATGCATGATGGAGGGAATATCACATGAAGCGTGTTCGTTAGCAGGAACCCTTGGTTTAGGCAAACTTGTAGTTTTCTACGATATGAATAATATTTCTATTGATGGTGATACATCATTAGCATATACGGAGAATATAAAAAAAAGATTTACATCGTACAACTGGAATGTGATTGGTGATATCGATGGTCATAACTTTTCAGAAATAGAAAAATCAATTAAAGACTCGATTAAACAAAATACTAAACCCACACTAATTTGTATGAAAACTAAAATTGGTTTCGGCTCCCCAAACAAAGAGGGAACTAGTTCAGTGCATGGTGCTCCACTTGGCGATGAAGAGAGTAAATTAACAAGAGATGCATTGGGATGGACTCATCAACCATTCAAAATACCAAAAGAAATTTATGATGAGTGGAACTGCGAAACAAAAGGAATGGAGCTTGAATCAAATTGGAAGAAATTAATGTCTTCCTATAAGTCCACTTATCCAGAACTCCATAGAGAACTAAATCGAAGAGGATCATTGAAGCTGAATAAAAAAGTGAGCAAAATCCTCTCAACTATATCAAAAGATAAAAATACAGCACTTGCTACTAGAAAATGTTCACAAATTGTTTTAGAGAATATTGGTAGATTTATACCTGAGTTAATTGGAGGATCAGCGGATTTAAAAGAATCAAACCTTACTTTTTGGTCAGGCTCTAAGGCGATAAGCAATAAAGACTTCTCGGGCAAATATATTCACTATGGTGTAAGAGAGTTTGCTATGTCAGCAATCAATAATGGGATTTTTTTGCACGGGCATTTTAGAGTTTATGCCAGTACTTTTTTAATATTCTCTGAGTATGCAAAAAATGCCATAAGAATGTCATCTCTAATGCATCTACCCGCTTTATATATTTTTACCCATGATTCAATTGGACTTGGAGAGGATGGCCCTACTCATCAGTCAGTAGAACAATTATGCTCACTGAGACTTTTACCTAAAATGCATGTTTGGAGACCAGCCGACCTTCATGAAACTGCTTTAGCATGGGACTTTGCTTTATCTAAGAGTGACGGTCCAACCTCTATAATACTTTCACGTCAAAAATTACCACAAATTAACAGATCTGCTACTCAGGCAAAAGCAGTAAGCAAAGGAGGTTATATAGTGTACGATAATCGGAAAAAAATTGATGCTGTCATTATTTCATCAGGATCAGAGTTACACTTATGTATCGATGCTGCAGAGCGAATGAAAAATCAGAATATTTTTGTAAGAGTAGTATCAATACCATGTATCGAGCTTTTTATGGAGCAGTCTAAATCATACCAAGACAAAATTATTCCTAACATTGATAATATAATTGCTGTTGAAGCTGGGATTGGCGATTGTTGGGATAAATTTGTTGGCAAAAGCGGTGATAAATTAGTAATGACCTCATTTGGATTATCTGCGCCAGGAAATCAAGTTATGGAACATTTTGGTTTTTCAGTTAAGAATATAATCAAAAAAACAATGAATTTAGTTAAGAGAAATAGGAAAAAGAAATGAGTATAAAAGTAGCAATTAATGGATTTGGAAGAATAGGTAGAAATATTCTAAGAGCTAAATACGAATCATCATCCTTCAGTGATATTGAAATTGTTGCGATAAACGCTATGGGTGACACTGATATAAATGCTCACCTGCTTGAGTATGACACAGCACATGGGAAATTTGGATTGAAAGTAACATCCAATGAAAATCAAATAATTATAAATGACAAAGATAAAATTCAAGTTTTTAGTGAAAGAGATCCGAGTAAACTACCATGGGGTGATTTAGGCGTAGACGTTGTTCATGAATGCACAGGACATTTTGCATCTAAAGAAACATCACTTGTCCACATAAAATCTGGTGCAAAAAAGGTTATAATTTCTTCACCTGCTAAAAATGTTGACGCTACTATTGTTTATGGTGTAAATGATGAAATAATTACCAATGAACATCAAATAATCTCAAACGCTTCATGTACAACAAACTGTTTAGCTCCACTCATCAAAGATATACACTCAGAATTAGAAGTATTGAATGGACTTATGACCACTATACACGCGTACACTAATGACCAAGTACTTACAGATGTCCATCATTCTGATTTTAGAAGAGCAAGAGCTGCAACTCATTCTATGATTCCCACAAAAACTGGAGCTGCATCAACAGTAGGCCTAGTACTTCCAGATTTAAATGGAAAACTTGATGGTTTTGCAATCAGGGTACCTACAATCAATGTTTCAATTGTTGACTTGTGTTTTAATATTGGTAAGAAAGCATCAATAGATACAATCAATAATATTCTCAAAAAAGCATCTGAAGGTAAATTGAAAAATATACTTGGGTATAATGCAGATCCATTAGTTTCAATTGATTTTAACCACTCATCATTTTCTTCAATTTATGATGAAAGTTTAACTAGAATGATGGATGATAAATTTTTCAAAATATGTGCTTGGTATGACAACGAGTGGGGATTTTCAAATAGAATGCTAGATGTTACTAAAACCCTTATGCGTAATGAGTAAATTAGTTCATTGGGATGAAATACAGAATTCAAGAGTAATCTTGAGATTAGATTTAAATGTTCCAATTAGGGATAATAAAATTTATAGTGATTTTAGGATTATTAAATCTATCCCTACAATTAAGGAACTTCTGAGTAGGAACAACAAAATTATTTTGCTTTCACACCTTGGCCGTCCTGCAATTAATTCGGATAATGCATCATTAAGTTTAGAAATCGTTGCAAATTATTTATCGGAAAAATTACAAGAAAAAATTATATTTTATAAAAACATTAACAATGATATAAATTTTACAAATCACAGAATTGCCATGCTTGAAAATGTCAGACTCTTCTCTGGAGAGCAGGATAATGCTGAATCTTTCTCAAAAAAATTATCGCAACTGGGCGATGTTTTTGTTTTTGATGCATTTGGGGTTGCTCATAGGGCAGAATCCAGCACATACGGTATAATGAATTATATAGATTATTCCGCAGGACCACTCCTATTATCTGAGGTTAGAAATGCTATTAATGTGATGCTAGAACCTAGGCGTCCACTTTGCACAATAATATCAGGGGCTAAAATTTCTACTAAACTCACGCTTCTTAAAACTTTCATTGACAAGGCTGACCACATAATTCTTGGTGGTGGTATTTTAAACACATATTTACACGCAAAAGACTATGAGATAGGAGAGTCAATTTGTGAGAAAGGAATGGTAGACACAATGAGGAAAATACTCAACTCTACTAACTCAGATAAAATTGTACCCCCTACAGATGTGGTTTGTTGTGTAAATGGTGATTTAAGTGATTATGAAACAAAAGAAATATCTATGATACAATCAGATGATAAGATTTTAGATGTAGGACCAAGCTCAATAGAAGAATATAATAAAATCCTCAGAACTTCTTCGACTATATTTTGGAATGGTCCTCTGGGATTTGTGGAACATCCACCATTTGATTCTGGAACAAAATCTATACTACGAGTTTTAGCGAAGTCCAGTTCTTATACTATGATTGGTGGAGGGGACACTGTTTCTTTGGTTGAGAAAATGGATTTACAGGATAGTATTTCGTATTTATCAACTGGTGGCGGCGCGCTTTTAAAATTCATAGAAGGCAAGGAAATGCCAACTTTAAGAAAATTAGGATTAATGGAATGAGAAAAAGAACAAAAATCATAGCATCAATTGGCCCATCATCGTCTAGTTCATCGAAGCTCAATAAAATGATTCGAGAGGGTACTGATGTGTTCAGAATCAATCTCTCGCATTCCAACATTCTTCAGGCAAAAAAAATTGTAGAACAGCTTAAGGTTGAATCTGATAAGCTCAATAGACCTGTTGCAACAATGATTGATCTGCAGGGACAAAAAATACGTATTAAAGATTTTGGTAAGAAAACTCACGTGCAACTCAAAAATAATGATCAGTTTATTCTAGATTCCTCGTTGCCAGAGGGGAAAGGGACAAATAAGGTTGTTGGAATAACTTATAAAGAATTGTACAAGCACTTAGATAAGGGAGATGAAATTCTGTTAAGTGATGCCCTTATCAAACTTGAAGTCATAGGCATCAAACAAAATAAAATAATAACAGTTGTAAAACGTGGCGGAAGATTAAAACCACATCAAGGATTAAATAAAAAAGGCGGAGGACTAACTCTGAGAGGTATTACACCGAAAGATAAGTCTGACCTCCAACAAGCACTTGAAATTGATATTGATTATATCGCTGTATCATTTGTCAAAGATGAGAGAGATATCAAAGAAATAAAGAAATTAATCGGAAAAAAACAAATTGGAGTGATAGCAAAAATAGAGAGAGCAGAAGCCTTGTTGAAAATTGATGAAATAGCGGACGCTAGCGATGGAATTCTTGTTGCGAGAGGAGATCTTGGTGTTGAGATAGGCATTGAGCAATTACCAGCAGTCCAAGATAGACTAATTAGAAAAAGTATAGCTCTTGATAAAATTGTTATTGTGGCAACTCAGATGATGGAATCCATGATAAACAATCGAGTGCCAACACGCGCAGAGGTGTTTGATGTCGCTAATGCAGTTACCTCTGGTGTCGATGCAATCATGTTATCTGCAGAGACTGCAATTGGTCGTTATCCGGTTGATGTTGTTCAAGAAGCTTGTAGAATTTGCGAAATTGCAGAAAAAACTAATCGTAATATCACTAAAGTTGAAAAAAAAGAATTAAATTTAACCTCTGTAGACCAAGTTATTGCATTTTCTGCAGTTTTTGCAGCTGACAATAGTTGTATAAAAGCAATTGCATGTTTGACTGAGACAGGTTCGACGCCAAGGTGGATGTCCAGAGTACAGTCGAACATTCCAATTTACGCCATGACAAAAAGTGATACTGCTAGCAGAAGGATTTGTATGTATAAAGGAGTCTATTCAATAAAAATCAATGATGTTGAGTATGATCATGCAAGAGCTAACAAACAGGTCGTTGATTTAATGGTTGAGAAAGGAGCCGTGAAAAAAGGAGATTTTGTTATCATCACAAAGGGAGATTTAATGGGAACAAGCGGTAGCACCAATGCGCTTAAAATTGTAGAAGTAGGAAATTTAGTTGATGCATAATTTATAAGGAGTGAAAATGAATATTAGAATGCTTGAAAATACTGTTGAGAAAATGATGGAGTCACCTAAAGGTTTATTAGCTATGGATGAGAGTTCTCCAACATGCGCAAAGAGATTCGCATCAGTTGGTATTGAAGATAGCGAAAATAATAGAAGAAGATACAGAGAGCTGCTTGTTACTACACCGAGTCTAAATGAATATATAAGTGGCGCCATTCTATTCGATGAGACATTTAATCAGAAAATGAGCACAGGAGATTTATTTAGAGATTTCCTTACTAAAATAAATATACTGCCTGGCATTAAAGTAGATACTGGAGCGAAAGATTTTTCTGGTCATCATGATGAGAAAATTACCGAAGGACTAGATGGATTGAGAGACAGACTTGCAGATTACTCATCAAAAGGTGCTAAGTTTTGTAAATGGAGAGCTGTGATTACAATTGGTGAAACTATACCCTCTAACGCTTGTATACTCTCGAACTCAAATTCTTTAGCAAGATATGCTTCATTGTGTCAAGAGAATGATTTAGTGCCTATAGTGGAGCCCGAAATTCTGATTAATGGTGATCATGATATAATCAAAAGTGATAAGGTCTCTCAGATAACGTTAGAATCACTTTTTGAGCAACTAGATATACTTAACGTCAATATAGCTGGTACAATTCTTAAACCAAGCATGGTTATATCGGGAGATAAAAATAAAAAGAGAGCTGATACACAAACTGTTGCAGAGATGACCCTAAACAGGCTAGTTGAGTCATGTCCATCAAACTTAGGGGGTGTTGCTTTTTTATCAGGAGGACAATCTGACGAGGAAGCTACTGAGCATCTCAACATTATGAATAAGAAGAAGTCAGAGTTACCATGGAGAGTTACCTTTTCATATGCACGAGCTATACAGCAATCTGCACTCAATTACTGGAGAGGAAAAGATGATAATGCTGAAAAGGCGCAAGATATCTTAAAAAATAGAGCTAGATTATGCTCAGAGGCATCAATGGGGAGTTTAACAACCTAGGGAAATTTTTGATAACCTTTTAAGATCTTTCTCTTTTAAGTTATTTTTCAACACCTGTATTATTGGTATTTTGGTATAACATTTTAATTCTTCTAAGTTATTCATTCCTTTTGGTTGAGTTTTACACATACGATTCAAAACAATTGCTTTTAAACAACAGTTATATTTTTTAAGTGTATTTATACTCAATAATACATTATTTATAACACCTAATTCATCTTTTGCAATTAATACGCAATTAAGCCTCATCTTCTTTGCAAAATCAACATTCAGACCATCTAAAGCCAGAGGAGAGCACAGACCGCCAGCTCCCTCAATTATAAGATAATCAAATTGACTATGAAGTTTTGCTTTCTTTATAAAATTACTTATATAAACTTTTTTTCTTGCAAGTTGAATTGCACGATTAGGTGATATCGCTGGCTTAAACCTGTATGGATTTATTAAATCTAGCCCAATATTTTTTTTGAGAATCTTATAAAAGATAAATGAATCAGAGGGTTGTAAATAACCGGAGGTTTCAGTACATCCTGTTTCTATAGGTTTGAAAATAGATACTGATTTATTTCTCTTCACCAAAAATGATAGTATATTTTTTGCAATAAATGTCTTTCCAACATCAGTATTTGTGCCTGTGATAAATATCCTTTTTTGATTCATCTTATTTTACTATCTGATTGTATACAATCTCATATCTTTCTATGATTTGCTCTTTAATATCTTTTGGTATTGTAATTTGAGATCGATTCCAGTTTTGTTTTTTTAGATAATCTCTGAAAAATTGTTTGTCAAATGCATTTTCAATTTTACCCTCCTTAGAGAATCTTAAAAAACGCGAACAATCAGGTGTAAATATTTCATCAATCAAAGTTAAGGTATTATTATCACAAATACCAAATTCGAATTTTGTATCTGCTATGATTATTCCTTTATTTAATGCATATTCATAGGCAAACTCATATAATTTTAAGCTTGCAGACTTAATAGAATCAGTTAAATCTGCACCTATCATATTAGCCATTTCCTCTTCTGAGATATTCTTATCTTGATCACTTTTAGTTGAAGGTGTGAACATAGGTTTGTCGAGTTTATCGTATTCATTTAAACCCGATTTAACTTTTGTACCATGGATAGTCTCTTTTGCCAGATACTCGTCCCATGCAGACCCTGCTATGTGCCCTCTTACTATTGCTTCTATAGGCACGACTTTTGTTTTTTTTACAATCATTGATTGCTTATGATATTTTTTTTCAATATCTAGTTCACAGTTAATCAAATGGTTATTGAAAATATGCTTGGTTTTATTGAACCAAAAAATTGCCATCTGATTTAAGATAGAGCCTTTACCCTGAATCTCATCTTCAAAAACAAAATCAAATGCAGATATTCTGTCTGTTGTAAAAATTAAGAGTTTATCTCGGCCATAATCATAAATATTTCTTACTTTGCCACTGTATAGTTTTTGTAAGTTATCTAATGTATGACCATCTGTCATTATTTAACTTGTTCTAAATAATCAGAGAGCCGTGTTTTATTCATGGCAAATTTTGACTGCGCGTCATTTGCTGCTTTTTTTACAGCCCCTAGATTACTATTAGCATTGCCAACGACAATAAAACCAGCCATTCCTAGTATGTAATGTGGCGTGCACTTATACCCGTAGACGCCCTCTTTATCAAATTTAACAACTAACTCCTCGTTTATTCCACCGTTCCATGGATTTGCTCCTTGTGGAAGCATACCGTCTATCGAGGCAGTATTGTGGCCTGGATTTGTTGCAACCCATTTCACAGAATCCCCAGGATTTATTGTGAGAACGGGAGGTTCAAATACCATAGATTGACCTTTTAAATTACTGAGCATTTTAACCACATGTTCTGCTGAGAGAACATTTCCTGAGATAAAAATACAGATGCTGAATACAAGAAATTTAATTTTATTCATATTATACTCCATTAATAATACATATATAGTATCATGAAAGTTGAAGGATGATTACTCCTTCTAATACTAGGGTTTCAATTTATCAAAAGCAATATGAAAGATTATAAGATAGCGCCATCAATATTATCTGCAGATTTCTCAAGACTTGGTGATGACGTTAGGAATGTTCTTGATGCCGGTGCAGATATCGTACATTTTGATGTTATGGATAACCATTATGTTCCAAATCTTACATTTGGCCCGGTAGTTTGTTCATCATTGAGAGCCTATGGTATAAAGAACATTATTGATGTTCATCTTATGATAAAACCTGTTGACAGAATTATACCTGATTTTGCTAAAGCTGGAGCTGACTTCATAACATTTCATCCTGAGGCGTCTGAACATGTTGATAGGACTATCAACTTAATTCGTGATAATGGCTGTAAGCCTGGAATAGTTTTAAATCCTGCTTCCTCAATAACACACTTGGAAAATTGTATTCATAGTATTGATATGATTCTTCTGATGTCTGTTAATCCAGGATTTGGTGGCCAGAAATTCATTGAGAGTACTTACAAAAAAATTCAACAGGTGAGATCTCTCATCGATAATTCGGGCAAACAAATTAGACTTGAAGTTGATGGAGGAATCAATATAGATAATATTGATAAAGTCGCCGCCGCAGGCGCAGATACTTTTGTGGCTGGCTCTGCCATTTTTAAATCTAATGACTACGCAAAAACCATCAAGCTGATGAAAGAGAAGTTGAGCTTGGTTTAGAGAAGATTAAATGGATAAAACAGCATTTCTTGATTGTGCAAAGCAAGGATACAAATTAATTCCTTTATCAAAGCGCATTAAAAATCCAGACGTCGACCCAATAGACCTTTATGAGTTTTTATCTGATACGTCAAAGTCATATTTATTTGAATCTGTTGAGGGTGGAAGAAAATGGAGTAGATATACTATTATCGGTTTACCTACTTCCGATTATGTCGACATTAACGGCCAAGAGATAGACGTGTTTTGTGATGGTGTTCATGAAAAAATTAAATCGGATAATCCAGTTAAATGGATCGAAGAATATCACCAAACATTCAAAGTTTACAATGATCCTAATCTCCCAGAATTTCAAGGAGGTTTAGTCGGTTACTTTAGTTTTGACTCTATTTGTCATTTCGAGTCATGTATACAGCCATCTAAACAAATAGACGATTTAAAAACACCTGATATCCAGCTTATAATATCAAAAGAAATTTTAATTTTTGATAAATTAAATAACATGATTAACATCATAATATTTTCAAAACCCTCGGAATCTGACTATTACAAAACAGAAGAAAAAATAAACAAACTTATTTATAAAATTAAAACTTTTCAAAAAATTAATAACACTTCTGTAACCTCTAATATCAAAAACCTTGACATCAAATATCACCTAGAAAGAGAGGATTTTATTTCAGCTGTTAAAAAAATAAAATCATATATTACGGATGGAGATGTAATGCAGGTAGTCTTATCTCAGAGAATGTCTATCGATTTTGAGGGTAAACCTATTTCATTCTATAGAAAATTACGAGATTTAAACCCATCTCCATACATGTACTACTTAAACCTAGGTGATTTTAATATAATCGGATCCTCACCAGAAATATTGGTCCGTCTTGAGGGCGATAACTTAACTGTGAGACCAATCGCAGGCACAAGACCAAGAAGCGATGACCTCTCAGAGGATAGTGAGTTAGAGAGAGATCTTAAAAATGACCCTAAAGAAATTGCTGAACATTTAATGTTAATCGATCTCGGTAGAAACGATATTGGGAGGGTATCAGAAATTGGTTCAGTTCATCTTACAGATAAGATGATCATTGAAAAATATTCTCATGTAATGCACATGGTATCAAATGTGACATCAAAATTAAAAAATAATCAGAGCCTCATGGATGTTTTAAGAGCTACTTTCCCTGCTGGCACAGTTTCAGGAGCTCCAAAAATCAGAGCAATAGAGATAATATACGAATTAGAGCCGATTAAACGAGGAATTTATGCTGGTGCTATTGGTTATTTGGGTTGGAACGGAAATATGGACACAGCGATTGCAATTAGAACATGTATAATAAAAAATTCTTTATTGAATATTCAATGTGGAGCTGGAATTGTTTATGATTCTATACCAGAAAATGAGTGGGAAGAAACGATAAATAAGGGTAAAGCAATTATACAGGCTTATAAAAATCTTCATGGAGATTCATCATGATTTTGATAATAGATAATTATGATTCATTTACTTATAATATCGTTCAATACATTGGTGAGTTAGGCGCAGACTTGGAAATTTTTAGAAATGATAAAATAACGCTTAGTGATATAGAAACTAAAAGCCCAAGTAAGATAATAATTTCTCCTGGTCCATGTACGCCCAATGAAGCAGGTATTTCGATAGAAGTTATTAAAGAATTTTACCAGTCAATACCAATTCTTGGTGTTTGTTTAGGACACCAGAGCATTGGCCAGGCATTTGGTGGAAACATAATTAAGGCTAAGAAAATTATGCATGGTAAAGTATCAATGATACATCATCAAGATAATGAATTGTTCTCAAATATCAATAACCCATTTCAAGCAACACGATATCATTCATTAGTAATTGAAGAGTCATCATTACCAGATTGTCTAGATATTATTGCAAAAACAAATGAAATTGAGGATGATGAAATTATGGCTGTTAAGCATGTTGATTATCCAGTTTATGGCATACAGTTTCATCCAGAATCGATATTAACACATGATGGAATGAAGCTATTAGAGAACTTTTTAAATTTATGAGTATAGTAAATCAAATAATCAATAAGTTAGAGTCTAATAAAAAACTAAATACTACTGAATGTCAGGAATTTTGTGATTTAGTTTTTCAAAATAAAGTAGAATCACCGAAACTAACTCTTATTCTTAGGCAACTTAACAAAGTAGGTTTTGGTGCAGATGAATTATGTGGATTTGCAAATTCAATGAGAAAAATATCAGTTAAAGTGAAAACTGACGGTAACATTGTTGATAACTGCGGTACTGGTGGTGACGGTTCATCAACATTTAACATATCGACTACTGCGTCTCTGGTTGCATCCTGTTGTAACGTTAAAGTAGCAAAACACGGAAATAAGTCCATAACAAGTAAATCAGGTAGTGCAGATTTACTCATGGAACTGGGTGTAAACATACAATTATCTGAAGATAGAATTAGTCAGTGTATAGAAAAGCACAATTTTGGTTTTATGTTTGCACCTTTACATCATGGTGCGATGAAGTATGTTGCAGAATCTAGGAAGGAGATAGCTCCAGAGAAAACTATATTTAATTTATTAGGACCTCTTACGAACCCTGCGGGTGCAAAACGACAGCTAATAGGCGTATTTTCTGATAGTGTGATGCATGATGTAGCAGAAACTCTTATACAACTGGGTGTAGAGAAAGCTCAGATAGTACATTCGAAAGATGGACTAGATGAATTAAGCATATTTGAAAAAACTAAAATTTTAAAGATTTATAAAGGTGATATCATTATTGATTACTTCCAACCAGAAAAATATTTCAAGAACAGAAGTTATTCTATTTCAGATATAAAAGTCACTTCTCCTAAAGAGAGTGTAAATCTTGTCAAAAGTATTTTAGATGGAACATCAAAAGGTGCTGCAAGGGATATATCAATCTTAAACGCTGCTTTTGTTTTAACTACATTTCATGATGACTTAGACATAGCTGATGCAATTAATCTATGTAGTCAACAGATAGAAAAGAAGTTTGTTATAGAGAAAATTAACGATCTGGTGGAATTTACTAATGCAACATCTTGAAAATATAATTCAAAATAAATTGTTAGAAATTAACATTTTAAAAAAATCACAAAAATCATATTATGAATCAGAATTACTTAACAATAAATGTAGTGGGTTTCTCTCAGCACTGAGAAATACTAAGAATAATAATCCTATAGTTGCAGAGATAAAAAGGTACTCTCCAAGTAAAGGTGAATTAGATTTGAGTATAGATGTTGCTAATCTGGCAAAGATTTATGAGGACTCAGGAGCAACTTGTATATCAGTTCTTACAGATAAAAAATTTTTTAAAGGGTCGAACGATGATCTCAAGATAGTAAAGAAATCTACTTCACTACCTATTTTACGAAAAGATTTTATTGTTGATGAGATACAAATTTATGAATCTAAAATTATTGGGGCCGATTGTATACTGCTTATCCTATCTTGCTTAAAAGAGAGCGAATTTTTGAGATTACTAGAGGTAAGTAAACGACTTGAGATAGACGTTCTTGTTGAAGTGCACGATAAGCGAGAGTTAGATATCGCCTTAAGAGCTAACTGTGACCTAATTGGGATTAATAACAGAAACCTTAAGACTTTTGAGGTCAGCACACAGACATCAATAGATCTTATCGAACAGATAGACGTAACGGATAAGTTCATAATTAGCGAGAGTGGCATTAGTAATGTTGATGACATTAATAAACTAAAAGGCCATGGAATAAATGGTTTTTTAATAGGCGAGAGTTTGATAATATCTACAGATATTTCCAGTCATTTAAGAAATCTAGTTGGTTAAGCAATGAATAAAACACTTGGAATTAGACATATTGCTCTCAAGGTAGAGAATTTTACTCAATGCCTTGATTTTTATCATAGGGTTTTAAAAATGGACATAGACTGGCAACCAGATGACGAGAATGTATATCTGACAAATGGGAGAGACAATTTAGCACTCCACTATGATTCTAAGCTTGAAAAAACATCACAATGCAGGCTTGACCATTTTGGTATACTTTTACCGAAGAAAAAAGATGTAGATGAATGGCATCAATATATTTCTAAAGAGAATGTGAAAATTTTTAAGGGGTTACATGATCATCGCGATGGATCTAGAAGTTTTTATTGTGAAGACCCAGATGGAAATATTGTTCAGTTAATCTGGCACCCTAAAATATCATTATGTTAGAAAAAAAAATATCCAATGTAAGCTCTACACTAATCATCAATTCTTATGAAGGATTTTATATTAACTCTAGTGAGGATAAGAAAAAAACAACTAAAATTTTACGAGACAAATATGATAGCAAAGGACTAATTAAATTGTCACGATTAATATCAGATGATATTGAGACAGAGATTATTTCTGAATCAGAGCACAACTTTAAACCATTTGGAGATAGCTCCACAATTCTAATCAAGTCAAAAAAATGTTTAACAAGCTCTGGTAACCTTCATCTAAAGGAGAGTCACATATCATTTCACACATATATAGAGGATATTTTGGATGATTTTCTTATTGTTCGGTTAGAACTTCACGTGTGTTCTTGTTCAGAATCCAATGTCTTTAATTCCCTTAAAAGTGTCTTGCCAAGAGATTTTCTTTCTTTAGATAAACCCTCTCCTGATTTGATTACTATTGATTATCTCAGAAGGGGTTCAAAGCATCATTATAAATCACAACAATTGCTCTATGATTATAGTGATTTTCCTTATGAGTATTTTGAAGACAATTATGAGCAAGTCTCTAATCTAGATTTAAAAGATCACAATGGAACAAGAAATATAATTTTCAAATCTAGACTTAAACCAACAATAGAAAAATTTTCTCGATACGATTTCAAACTTCCGGAAATCTTAATTGAAAAATATAGGAAATTCTTACTTACAAATTATACTATATTTTCTGAGACCAAATCGTCAGATGCAGAGAGATTTAGAGATAATAACTAATATCTTTCATGATGTTTGACAGATCAGCCATCACTTTTTTGTAGTTATCAGGTAATTCCTTTGAACCCATTTGTTTTGCAGTTTTTTCGTGTTTTTCTTCATCATCTTTGATGTATTTTAGAATATCACGACTTCTAAAATCATTTTTAGGTAGCATCTCCATTGAATCATCTAAGTGCTTTGATACTTGTTTTTCAGTCTCCTCAATAAAACCAGCCCCATATTTCTCTCCTGAAATACCGGCAACTGCGCCAAGTAAGAAGGAAGAAGCATACCAAACGCCATTTAATAAACTTCCTCTTCCTTTTAATTCATCAAGTCTGGTACGACATATTTTGAGATGCTCTCTCTCTTCCTGACACATTTTATATAATTGTATTTTATTTTTTTCATCTTTGGAGAGGTATGCTTGACCTCTATATAATCCTTGCGCACACACTTCACCCATATGATTTACACGCATAAGTCTCTCAGATTTAGACTTATCTTCTAGAGTTAAATCATTTTTATTTTTAATGAATTTGTTCGATTGCTCAGAAACTGCTTTATCGTGAATTGTATCTATTGCGTATTCTATCTCGACTATGATTTTGTCTAATAAGTTCAATTTAGTCATACGTTTATTACAACATTTACCATTGAATATTAAAATATATTTTACAAATATCTTGTACAATTTGATCTAAATGCGTAAAATCATTGATACTTAAAAATGACTAAAGTAAACACAAATAATAAAGAATGGTTTCTACTAGACGCTAAAGAGGCAGTCTTGGGTAGACTTGCGAGTAAAATAGCCACAATCTTAAAAGGAAAGCACAAACCATCATATCAACCACACATGGACAATGGTGACTATATTGTTGTTATTAATGCCAAGGACATATCAGTTACAGGCAATAAACTTCAAGACAAAGTTTATTACAAGCATACTGGCTATATAGGCAATATGAAGAAAACACCTCTTTCGGTTGCTTTGGAAAAAAACCCTTCTTTCGTGATAATGAATGCAGTTAAGGGGATGTTGCCAAAGAACCCTCTTGGAAGAAGCATGATTAAAAAATTGAAGATTTATAATGATGAAAACCATATACATCATTCTCAAAAACCAACAAAACTGGAAGTAAAATAATGCATAAATCTTATGGAACAGGAAGAAGAAAGACATCTAGTGCGAGAGTGTACCTTAATGAAGGTAGTGGTGTTATCAAAATTAATACCAGGGACTTAGATGAATTTGTAAAATCAAAAACACTCAAATCATATCTTCTTTCACCGTTAGAGAAAGCTCAACTTCTTAAAAAAGTCGATATAAAGATTACTGTGAGTGGCGGTGGTCAAAGCGGCCAAGTTGGAGCTATAGTGCATGGTCTTACTCGTGCTCTCGTAAGATACCAAGGTGATTTATTACCTATTTTACGAAGAGAGGGATTTGTTACAAGAGATGCCCGAAAAGTTGAAAGAAAGAAAGTTGGGCTCCGTAAAGCAAGGAAAGCGACCCAATTCTCAAAACGTTAAAACTATATATCAATTACTTTGTTACCATCAGATATTAGAAGTTTATCAGCAGGTCTGATGCTGAAGAGACCATTTGTCACAACACCCGGTATGTTATTAATTTTCTTTTCCATATCTATTGGTTGCTCGATTTTTAAATCATGAACATCAAGAATTACATTTCCATTATCAGTTATAAAATTCTCTCTTAAAACCGGACGACCACCAAGCTTAATCATTTCGAGCGCTATTTTACTCTGTGCAATTGAGATAACTTCAATAGGCAGTGGAAACTTACCTAACATCTTTACATATTTCGAATCATCGATAATACATGTAAATTTATCACTACTGTCAGCTAGTATTTTCTCTCTAGTCAACGCTCCTCCTCCACCTTTTATGAGTTGTCGATGCGCATTAGCTTCATCAGCACCATCAACATACAATGGTATTTTCCCTGCTTCTCTTAATTCAATTACATTAAAACCCTTGCTTTTAAGAAGTTTGGTAGTCATTTCAGAAGAAGAAACACACGCATCTATTTTTGATTTTATTTGGACAAGCAGCTCAATAAATATATTAACAGTGCTCCCTGAACCTACACCTAACAGTGTCCCCGATTCAATCATTTCTATTACATTCTGAGCGACCTGAAATTTTTTATCATTTTGATGCATGTATTTTGATCCTATTTGAGTTAGTATTATCCCATATTATACATTAATGAAGGCAGCCGGATGTCACAAAAAACTATTAAATCAATTATTTCGAAAATAGAAAATACTGAGGTTTATGATATTGCAATCAGAACCCCTCTTGAAAAAGTATCAACATTATCGAGACGACACGGCAATAATATTTTAATTAAAAGAGAGGATTTACAGCCTGTCTTTTCTTTTAAATTACGAGGGGCATATACAAAAATTAAACAGCTAGTAAATACAAAAAAAGTTACTTCTGTTATAGCTGCCTCCGCAGGCAATCATGCACAAGGTGTAGCGTTATCAGCAAAAAAACTTAAAATCAAAGCTACAATTGTAATGCCTACAACTACCCCGAAAATAAAAGTAGATGCAGTTAAGATGATGGGTGCGAGGGTAATTTTACACGGCGATGCTTACGATGATGCTTACGATTTTGCAATAAAGAAATCTAAATCAAGTAAAGCATATTTCATTCACCCATATGATGATATTGATGTTATCGCTGGTCAAGGCACTATTGCAAAAGAAATACTGGAGCAAGTTAGTAATATAGACTATATTTTTGTTCCTGTTGGTGGCGGCGGACTTTTGGCAGGTATTGCAGCATATTTTAGGACTAAAAGCCCAAAAACTAAAATTATCTCAGTAGAACCAGTGGATTCAGATTGTTTCAATAAAGCCTTTAAGAGTAAAAAAAGGGTTAAACTTAAATCAATAGGGATATTCGCCGATGGTGTGGCAGTCAAACAGATAGGTAATCTTACATTTAGCATAACAAAGAACATCGTTGATTCAACTGTGCTCGTGAGTACAGACGAAATTTGCGCTGGTATAAAAGATTTATACGACGAAACTAGAACTGTCGCAGAACCTGCAGGAGCATTATCAATTGCCGGTATAAAAAAATATATAAAAACAAAGAAAATTTCAAAGAAAAATATAGTTGGGATATTTTGTGGCGCAAACATGAATTTCGATAGATTAAGACATGTTTCTGAGAGATCTGACTTGGGTGAATTAAATGAGATGGTTTTAGGCGTGACAATACCCGAGATACCAGGTAGCTTTAAACGATTTTGTTCACTAATTGGCAAAAGGTCCATTACAGAATTTAACTATAGATATTCACATGAAAAGCAAGCTCATGTGTTTGTCGGAATCAAGCTGTCTAATGGCATAAGAGAAAAAAACTCTGTTATCAAAAAACTTAAGAATAACGATTATAAAGTTTTAGATTTGACGGATAATGAGATGGCTAAATTACATATCAGATACATGGTCGGAGGTTCATCGAATTCTTCTTCAAATGAACAGGTCTTTAGGTTCTCTTTTCCAGAAAAACCTGGAGAGTTACTTAATTTTTTAAATTCAATTGGAAGTAAATGGAATATTAGCCTTTTTCATTATAGAAATCACGGCGCAGACTTTGGGCGAGTATTAATTGCTTTTCAGGCAGACAGTAAGGACAAGAAACAACTTATGAAGCACCTTAATAGCCTAGAATATGAGTTTTTTGAGGAAACATACAACAAGGCGTATGGTCTGTTTTTAAGCTAAAAAAGGCCCTATGAAGGGCCTTTAGTAAGTAATGTTTATTATTATTATCTTCTTCTAGTTTTACGCTTAGCTTTTTTCTTAGTAGTTCTCTTTTTTGCTACTTTCTTTTTAGCTTTACGCTTAGCTTTTTTCTTTGTAGCTTTTCTTTTTTTAGCTACTTTCTTTTTAGCTTTACGTTTAGCTTTTTTCTTAGTAGTTTTTTTCTTCGCTACTTTCTTTTTAGCTTTACGTTTCGTTTTCTTCTTAGCTGCTTTCTTCTTAGCTGCCTTTCTACGAGTAGTAGTTACTTTTTTCTTCGCTACTTTCCTCTTAGAAGCTTTACGTTTTGTCACTTTGGTTTTACGTTTAGCAACTCTTGCTTTTTTTCTTGCTACCATACTGTTTTCCTCCGCAGTTTTGGTGGTTAATTTAAGTTTATTTACGTAAATACTAAAAAACAAGTTTTTTTTTGTTGTTTTTGTTAAAAAATAGATTTTTTTCTTTAAATAATAGTTTTTTTCTTTAAATAATAGTTTTTTTTGAAAAAAAATGTTTTTTTCTATTAAAAATTTGTTTTTTTTTGGTAAATGTTGCAAAAAATTTTGCAAATTGATTTTTATTTTTCGAGTTTAAGTATAAATTCCCAATCTTTTTTATTTACTTCTGTAATAGATAACCTATTTCCTCTTTGTACTACTCTCATATTTGACAGTTGTTTATAACTTTTTAGATCTTTAAGCGTAATAATTTTTTTTAATTTTCTTTTATATTTAACATCAACCATTAACCATGTTGGTTTGTCTTTTTTACTTCTTGCATCATAATATTTTGCTTTTTTATCAAAAGCTGTGTGATCTGGATATGCATCAGAGGCAATTGTCATCAGTCCATATATTCCGGGTATTTCGCAATTTGAGTGATAAAAAAAAGCTAAGTCACCAACAGACATGTCATCTCTGATCATATTTCTAACTTGATAATTCCTTATCCCATCCCAGGGCTCCGTTTTATCTCTTTTGAGGTCTTCTATACTATAATCGTCTGGTTCATTTTTCATGAGCCAGTATTTCATTATTTGAATTCCTCTAAATCAAGCGAATTTTGAATCACTTCGAGTTCTTTGGTTGCATCTTCATAATCTTTTAGCTCATCATCTTTTTTTAGGAAATCACTCACTAAATTTAACGCAACCATAATTGCAATCTTTTCTTTGGGCATTGTCGGAGTTGATTTTTTAAGTTCATTCATCTTTATGTCTAGAAAGGCCGCGGATTTATTAAGTAAGTCAACCTCTGAATCACTACATTTTATTTTAAAGTCTTGATCACTTATCGTTACTGTTATTTGATTTTCATTCATATCAATTAGACTCAGTATTTTTAATTCTGTCTAAAATCGACGACACCTGTTCTTTAGCGATTTCATTTCTTTTAATTAATTCCGCTTTTTCAGAAGAAAGAGATGCTTGCTGAGCTCTCAGTAGTTTGTTCTCATTTTTAAGTTCTTGGAATTTTTCTTTTAGATTACTAACAGAATCTTTAAGTTTATATATTTGTTCATTAAATTTAGTCATATTAAGATAATATAATACATTTTCCTATATAGATATTATAATAATTTAATATCTATTATTCTATACCAGTAAAGTATATATGGACTAAATTTATATGAGTGATTTATACAATATTACAACAGATTTTGAGGTACCTTTTTCTTATCATGAGGTTCAAGGATATCTTGCGGGATTATTGGTGTGTAACATTGGAGAAAAATTCCTCCCTGAACTATACAGTTTCTTAGGTAATCAATGGAAGGATAATGATAAATTTGAAAAGTCTATCAATAAATCAATTACATCATTACTCAGTCAAATAATTGACAAGGATTTTAAGTTTTCTTTTGATGATGAGCAAAACCTGAGTGAAAAAATCAATGCGCTATCTGATTGGGTAAATTATTTTGTAGTATCACTTAATCTAATCATTTCAAAAAAATATCTCAAAAATTCACTAATAATGCAGGAGATTCTGTTTGATTTTTCAGAGATAGGAAAATTACAAACTAACTATGAAGTTACAGATGATGAGGCAGATATGGAGCACTTTAACACAATCAAAGCATTTGTGTCAGATTCAATCTATAATATCTATAATAAGACGAGAGGGATAGAAAATGAGTAGTGATTTTTTTCGAAAAAGAAGAGAAAAGCTTGCAAATTCAATGGAAAATAATTCAATTTGTGTGATTGAATCAGCAACCGAGAAATTAAGAAGTAATGATGTTCCATATCCATACAGGCAAGATAGTAATTTTTTCTATTTGACTAACTTTGATTCTCCTAATGCTGTGCTGGTGATTTATAGGTCACAGAAAGGCAAGTACGATGAATTCTTCTTCACGAAACGACCAAATTCCCATGATGAAACTTGGACAGGAAAAGTGCCAAGTAAGGAACAAGTTAAGTCCAGATTTAATTTCAAGCATTGCGTTTATTTGGACGAAATACCAGTATATTTAGAAAAATATTTAATAAAGTGTGAGTCAATTTATCATAGTTTAGAGGACTCAAGTAATCTAAAAATTCTTGTTAAAACTATCTCTTCACAAATCAAAAAAAAATATCGAAAAGGAATTACTCCACCTTCATCTACAATTTGCTTGCATTCTAAAATCAATAAACTGAGACTCATAAAAGATAGTCTAGAAATCCGTCAAATAAAAACTTCTGCTAATATTTCCTCTATGGCACATAATGCATTAATGCGAAAATGCCAAGCTAGTCTGACCGAGAAACAACTACAATATTTTTTGATTGATTTTTTTAATCAACATAATGCTGTTGAGGCATATCCTTCAATTGTGGCTTCGGGAGAGAATAGTTGTATTTTACATTATACTAAAAATTCTTCAGCTTTGAAATCGGGTCAATTACTGCTTACTGATGCGGCATGTGAAAAAGACAATTATACATCTGATATCACTAGAACAATACCTATTAATGGAAAATTTACTGAGCCTCAAAAAAAAATTTATAATATTGTTCTAAAAGCTCAAATGAAAGCCATAGAGAAATGTAAAGCAAATAATACTCTTGTAGATGTTCATAACGAAGCTGTAAAGTGGATTTCAAAAGGTTTGCTGAGTCTTGGATTATTAAAAGGTCCGCTAACTAAGATTATAAAAAATGGACTCTATCAACAATTCTATATGCATGGTACAGGGCATTGGTTGGGTTTAGATGTGCATGATCCTTTGGATTATCAAGAAGATGATTCACCTATAAAACTTCGACCAGGTATGGTTTTTACTGTTGAACCAGGTATTTATATTAGACCTTCTAAACAGATACCAAAAAGTTTTCATAACATCGGAATTAGAATCGAAGATGATGTCCTTATTACTAAAAAGGGTTGCGTAGTCTTGACACATAAAACACCTAAATCGGTAGCAGAAATAGAAAATATGATGAAATCTTAAGATGAGTAAAATTGATTTTGACTTTATGATAAGTGGAGCTGGATTGGTAGGGTCGCTACTAGCTCTTCAACTATCTAAACTTAATTTCAAAATATGCTTAATAGAATCATCTGATTTTGAAATTTCATTAAATGAGGAAAATCTCTTCAACCCATTATCGCTTAACTACAGGTCAAAAATTATCTTAGAAAAATACAATATTTGGAGCCAAATCTCGCAGTATGCTCACCCAATAAATAAACTTTCAATAAAGCACATTAATAATATTAATGTCGTTTCTTTTGGTGCTGAAGAAATTAATTTGGATGCAATGGGATATGTTGTTGATAGATACAGACTGCTGAAAATAATAAGAGAGAGTGTCAAATTACATGGGCGTATAAGTATTCTAGAGAATAGTAAAATTAATAATATTGAGCGAAAGAACGATCATGTGTGTGTTCAAGTTGACTCAGATGACGGTAATCGTCTTCTCGCTAAAAAAATCTTCATTTCAGAAGGAGCGTCATCAAAGTTCAAACAACTTGTCTCTGAAAAATCAGAGAATATTGATTATGCTCAGAAATCTTATTTTATCAATTGTGATTGTGACTTTAATGAAAATCATGCTGTTCAAATATTCAACAAACATGGAATATTTGCGCTTATCCCATATTCTGCAAAATCATTGAATATTGTAATGTCTATTAAGAGTGATTTTTCTAATTTATATTTTGAAAATAATAAACCAAAAACAGATAATATTCTCGATATTTTCAATCAGTATGTCACTAATGTTAAATCTCTGAGATTCGTAAATATGCATAATCTTAACACAAGCAGGAATGATGAATTTTATAAAGATAAGATTTTTTTATTAGGTAATACTTTTCAAGTTTTGCACCCAGTCGGTGCTCAGGGCTACAATTTCAGTCTTAGAAATATCTCTTCGATAGTTAAATATTTTGCTAACGATGCGCAAAGCAGTCAGAATATGGATAGCTTAATTGAAGAAATTATGCGAGACAGGGAACAAGTCATTACCACAGTAGATTTTGCTACAAAAATTTTTTCTAGTGATAAATTATTTTCTAAAACTTTATCTAAATTGTTTGTAAAATCTTTGAAAATGAGTAGCAAACTCAGAAACTCTTTTATAGAGAAATTGCTCGGGATATATGAATACCCATACCTAGATACAGATGAGAAATTGTAAATGCAAAAAGTTTTAATCATCGGAGATGGCATTGTCGCAAATTGCACAGCTGTTATGTTAATTAATAATGGGTTTAAGCCTGTTTTAGCCACTTTTAATTCTGATTCACACGAAAAAAAACATGAGAAAAAAATTGACAGATTTTTCTCAATAAATCTGTTGTCAAAAATATTTTTTCAAAAATATGGCATTTGGCAAGGAATAGCTGATGATGCAGTAGTACCTTATAATAAAATCATTACTTGGGATTCATTACAAGATGAAGAGGTGAACTTTGAATCTAGAGAAATCTCACATAAATTTCTAGGCTATATTATTAGCGAGTCTGCTTTAACAAAAAGTATTGCAGCTATCTTAGATGAGAGTAACATTAAGAAAAAAAATTTTAATGAGAATCAATCATTATTAAATGAGTATGTTTTGTCAGATTTAGAAAATACAGGGACAAATAATTATGATTATGTTATTAGAACAAAAAACAATGATTTATTTGAGAAAGAATTTTCTAAGTCTTCTGTAACAGATTACAAGCAAAAAGCTTTTGTAATGAATGTCTGTACCAAAACTAAAACAAATCACATAGCATTTCAAAAATTCTCTAATGGACAGATCTTTGGATTGCTTCCTATTGAGGAAAACAAATATAATCTCATTTGGTCTATGAATTCTGACTTACATAAAAAAATAAACACATTAGATATATCCAAGATAATCGATATATTAAACAGAGAAATATCAGATCAAATCGGCATAGTAGATAAAATATCTGAACCTATAACCTTCCCGCTTTTTGGATATATAACTAAATTAGTATCCAAAAATAGAGTCATTAATATTGGCAGTGCGCTTCATTCTGTCCATCCATTAGCTGGACTCGGATTAAATATGGGAATTCAAGATTTATTTATTCTTAATAAAATAATTGAAAAAAATAATCAATTCATCGATCAATCATCCTTAAAAAAATTTAGCTCACAAATTACTGGAATTAACAAAAAAATATATCATACAATAAATTTTCTAAAGTATTTTTATTCTGATCTCACTTTTTCTAAAACATTGAGAAAAATCTCATTAATAGCTTTCAATAGAAATAGTATGCTTAAGAAAAGTATCATAAGAAATGCAACGGGATTAGATACATTCGAGATATTTAATAAATAATAATAAAGATAGATATTATTATTAAAGTATAACCGAATATTAGCCTGAGGTGTCCTGTTTTGATTTTTGCTGTTAGTGATGCTCCGTAGTACGAAGACACCATTGATGACAGTGATATTATTATAAATGCATCTAATATTAGAAAATTCAAAATATTATAATTAAATATGCCAGCTACACTTGTCATAATGCCGCTAATTACTATCCCAAAAAACGATATACAAAAGCCACATATTGATGCAGTAGCTATGCATTTTTTCATTTCATAACCGTGATAATGAAAATATGGAGTAGTCAGAGTCCCACCACCAATACCTAGAAAGCTGCTAACTAGACCAACAGTAATCGAGAAAGAATTTACATATTGCAGTGATCCGAAGTCATGTTTTTTAGTTACGGTTCTTTTCTTAATCATATAAATTGCTATGCATATTAGTAAGAGACTATATACTAATCTTGCTAACCCTGATGAAAATAAACTTAATGAAATTAAACCTAGTGATGAACCAATAATGATGCCAGGCGCTGTTTTACCAAAAACACTCCATTCTATCAACCCATTCTTCTGATGTTTTATAACAGCAGATGCACTTGATAAAATCACGCAAGCTAAAGATGTAACAATAGCACTCTGTATGGTGGTGGATATGCTCATATCAAAGTAATGAAAAATAAAGAATAAGAATGGTACAAAAATAATTCCTCCACCGAGACCAAGGAGGCCTCCAATAAATCCACCAAGTAAACCAGTTAAGATAAGTGATAAGACCATCATATACACAGTATAAAAACATATATTATAGTTTAAAAAAAGTAGATTTATGGCATACTATATGAAATTAAATACTAAACAAAAATAATTTATTAAATCTTTTTAAAGGAAAATTCAAATGTCAGGATACCATTTTTTATTCGTACCGGGACCATCAAATGTTCCATCAGCAGTCCAACAAGCAATTCACTGTCCAATGGAGGATCACAGAAATCCAACGATACCGGATCTTATTAAACCAATAACTGAAGACCTCAAGAAAATATTACTTACTAAAGATGGGCGAGTAGTATTCTTTCCGTCCTCAGGCACTGGTTGCTGGGAGGCAGCCCTTCAAAGCACACTTAATGTTGGAGACAAAGTGCTTGGTGCAAGTTTTGGTCAATTCAGTATGCTCTGGCTAGATATGTGTAAGAGGCTACAATTTGATCCAATTACAATGGAGGAAGAATGGGGTACGGGTGCAAATCCAGAGAATTATCATAAACATTTATCCGCTGATAAGAATCACGAAATAAAAGCTGTTCTTGTCTGTCAAAATGAAACAGCAACAGGTGTAAGAAGCGACGTTGCGGCCATTAGAAAAGTATTAGACGATTTAAATCACCCAGCATTATTGATGGTAGATGGTGTAAGTTCAGTTGCAAGTTACGAGTTCAAAATGGATGAGTGGGGAGTTGATTGTATTGTGAGTGGGTCCCAAAAAGGTTTCATGTTGCCCGCTGGTTTAGGAATTTTAGGAGTGAGCCAAAAAGCCATAGCGGCAATGAAAGAGTCTTCTTATCCAACTTGCTATTTTGATGTTGCAGATATGATTGAAAAACTTGATGGCGGATATTTGCCATACACTCCACCTGTAAACCTTTTAAGAGGATTCAGGGTAGCTATTGATTTAATATTTGAAGAGGGCTTGGAGAATATTTGGAAACGTCACTATAGACTAGCAGAGGGAACAAGAAGAGCCATTACTGAAGGATGGGGACTTAATTTGTGTGCTAAGGAGGAAAAATGGCAATCTGATACTGTTTCTGCCATCGTTGTTCCAGAAAGTTCAGATGCCGTACCAGTAATAAGCACGGCTTTTCATAAATATAATCTTGCCTTAGGTGCTGGATTAGCAAAAGTTGCAGGTAAAGTATTCAGAATTGGTCATTTAGGCGATCTTAATGAATGCATGCTTTTTGGGGCAATATCTGGTGCTGAAATGTCAATGATAGATAATGGGATAAAAGTAGAACCAGGTAGCGGTGCTGCAGCTGCATCTAAGTATTGGACAGCAAATCCTGCTGGAGGTAAATAGTGAGTAAACCCAGCGCAATCGTTACACGCAGATGGCCAGATGCTTGTGAAAGTAGATTAAAAGAGTTGTTTGATGTTACGCTCAACGAAACAGACAAGCCATTCACAGCAGATGAGTTAAAATCTGCACTTCAAAACTGTGATGTCCTTATGCCTACAGTAACTGACAAGATAACTGCTGATGTATTAAGTGTCGAAAATCGACGGGCTAATATGATTGGAAATTTTGGAGTGGGGTTCAATCATATCGATATTGAAAAAGCAAAAGAGCTTGGTATAACTGTGTCAAATACTCCAACAGTTCTCACAGATTGTACTGCTGATATAGCAATGTCTCTCATATTAATGGTTGCTAGAAGAGTAGGTGAGGGTGAGAGAGAATTACGCTCTAACAATTGGGCAGGTTGGAGACCTACGCATATGTTAGGTACAAAAGTAACAGGCAAAAAACTGGGTGTTATTGGTTTTGGAAGAATCGGTCAAGCCGTTGCAAAGAGAGCTCATCATGGTTTTGATATGGAGATTCTTTTTTGGGATCCATTTGATATACCTGCGGACGTTACAGACGGATTGAAAGCAAGAAAATTAACTACAATAGAGGACATATGTAAAGAATCTGATTTCGTATCTGTTAATTGCCCTGCAACAAAAGAAACATTTCATTTAATGAATGCGGAGAGGTTTCAGCTTATGAAAAATTCTGCTTTTATAATAAACACCGCTAGAGGGGATATTATTGATGAAAAAGCTCTTGTAGACGCATTGAATAATAAAGAAATTGCAGGCGCAGGTCTTGATGTATTCGAAACCGAGCCAAATTTACCAAATGAACTGAAATCTCTAGAAAATGTTGTGTCATTTCCTCATTTAGGAAGTGCATCAATCGAAACTCGTATTGCTATGGGTAATATGGCTATAGATAATAGTGTAGCCTACTTTGAGAAAAAAGATCTTCCAAATAAAGTAGTTTAAAATCAGAATGTCGCTTAGAGACAGTATTCTTAAAATTTATTCGTCTTGCTTACAGTCACTTCAGCCTGAAGAAAGTGTATACAATTATTTAAATCTCAATAATTTTAATTTAAATCAATATAAAAATATTTTCCCCGTAGCATTTGGTAAAGCTGCCTTTTCAATGATGAATGGGTTAATCAACTATATTAACGAAAAAAATTACCAGGAAAAAATTTCAAAAAACCCCATCATTGTATCAAATTCTAATCACCCAATTAAATTTCAATCAGATGTTTATATATCCTCTCATCCAACACCAAATAATGTAAGCGTCGAAGCCGCAGAAGCAATCATGAGTTACTACAAAGGCGCGAATAATGAAGATTTATGTTTAACTCTTATCAGTGGCGGTGGCTCATCCCTGGTTTGTTTACCTCACCAAGGGATAAAACTCTCAGACAAGATTACTGTTAATAATTTATTATTAGAATCTGGTGCGAACATAAATGAGATAAATACTGTTAGAAAACACTTATCACAAATCAAAGGCGGTAGGCTCGCTAATGCCGCTAAGCCAGCAAGGACAACGTCTCTGATAATATCTGATGTAATAAACGATGATATAAGTTCAATAGCAAGTGGTCCTACAGCTTTAGATAAAACAACTTTTAGTGATACTCAAAATGTAATCAAAAAATATAAATTAGAAAATAAAATTCCATCAAATATAAAAAATATTATTAGTGATGGTATAGATGGGAAAATAGACGATAGTCCAAAAATAAGTCCAGATGTACAAAATGAATTAATTTCTAGTAATAAGATCTTCAGAAAATTATTACATAAAGCTCTAATTTCAAATGAGTATAAAGTTTTTCATATCGAGAGAGACATTGTTGGAACGGCAAGAGATGAAGGTGCAAACCTAGCACTAGAGTCAAAAAAACTATTAGAAGATAACACTTCATCAAAAAAAATAGCAATGATTTCTGGAGGTGAAACTACCGTGAAAATTATTGGGGATGGTATAGGTGGTAGGAATCAAGAATTAGCCCTATCTTTTTTGAATAATGTTGATGAGGAATTTAATAAACATGATTGGTCATTCTTGTCTGTAGGCACAGATGGTATAGACGGTCCTACTGATGCTGCTGGAGCAATTCTTGATAATCAGATTCATAAGGAGTCTGTAAAACTAGATTTAAATATCAATGACTTCATAAATAATAATGATTCGTACAATTACCTTAAAAAATTGAATTCTCTTTTAATAACAGGTCCATCTGGTAATAATATTGCTGACATTCAAATTTTGCTAATCAATAAGAAATAATTAACGTCTGCGGGTAATCCAAGAATCAATAGTTTCTATCGTTCTATCAATGTCTTTTTTAGTGTGTTTTGATGACATAAATCCTGCTTCATATGCAGAAGGAGCAAAATATATACCATTGGTTAACATAAATTTGAAAAAGCTTATGAATTGATGAATATTCCTCTTACTTATGCCTGAGTAGTTCTTTGGTTTTTCTTTTGTAAAAAACAAACCAAACATTCCACCTTCACTATCAGCACACATTTCGATGCCCTTAGATTGAGCAATCATATTAACAGAATCTGTGAAGTACTTGGTATTCGCGCATAAATCATCAAAAAACTTTTTCTTCGATATGATATCAATTGTTTTAATTCCAGCAGCCATAGCAACAGGATTTCCTGATAGTGTTCCTGCTTGATAAACGTCGCCTTCTGGACTCAAACAATCCATTATTTTTGATTTACCTCCAAATGCGCCCACTGGGAAACCCCCACCTAATACTTTACCTAAGGTGGTCAAATCTGGTTTGACACCATAAATCTCTTGTGCTCCACCTAAAGATACCCTTAATCCAGTCATAACTTCATCAAAAACTAACAAAATTTTATTTTCTGAGCATAATACTCTTAATTTCTTCAAAAACCTCTTATCACTTCTTATAAAGTTCATATTTCCAGCGATTGGCTCTATAATAATACAAGCTAACTTATGTGCTTTAATCACTTTTTTGACTGCCTCTATATCATTATAAGCAACGGAAATTGTTTCTTTTGCGAGTCCTTTAGGTACTCCTTTTGAGTTTGGTATTCCAAGAGTCGAAGCACCTGATCCTGCTTTTATTAAAAAAGAGTCGCCATGACCATGATAACAACCATTGAACTTTAGTATTTTCGATCTCCCTGTGAATCCTCTAGCTAAACGTATCGCACTCATGGTTGCTTCTGTTCCTGAATTAACCATTCTAATTTTTTGAATTGAGGGAAATATCTTTATGATGCGTTTTGCAATTTCTACCTCATCAGCACATGGTATTCCATAGGTAATACCATTAGATATTGTTTTTTTTATTGTTTTAATTATCCGACTATCAGAGTGACCTAAAATCTGTGCACCCCATGAACCGATGTAATCAATATATTTTGCACCATCTTCATCATATAAGTATTGATTTTTTGCTTTTTTGACAAAAAAAGGTTGGCCATTTACTGCACTAAATGCTCTAACTGGTGAATTAACGCCACCAGGTATTATTTTTTTTGCAGTTTTGAAAATATTTTTTGATCTATTCATTTCTTATTAAATTTAAAAAGCTCTTTAGATTATCAGGAAAATTCTTATCTTTAAAAATCCCATCAATTATTGCAATCATATTAGGTTTTAAATCTATTTGCTCTGCAATATTTGACAAGTTGATTCCGCCAATAACACAAATTGGTATCTGAATATACCTATTCGCTCTAATTATTACTTCACTTTTACAAATTGTAAAATCTTTTTTGTTGAAAGTATTATACATGGATCCGAAAGAAACATAACTAGCACCTTGTCTTTCAGCTTCTCTTGCGTTTTCAACTGAATCATAACACGAAACACCAATAATTCTATGGTCACCATACTTTTCCCTAAGAAGTTTTATATTTCCATCATTAAATCCCAGGTGAAGACCTGCGCTTTCATATTTATCCAGTTCAAAGTAGAAATCATTTATTATAAATTGAACATTACATCTCACACACTCCTCATATAACGTACTTATATATTTCCTCTTTTTTTTGGCTGAGAATCCTTTTGATCTGAATTGAAATAAACTTACACCAGAATGGATGACTGCAATACAATTATCGATGTAGGATGTATCAGACAGATATTCAGAAGGACTGATAGGGTAGAGACCCTTTAAACTATTTTGCATCATGTAAATTATTTATAGCAAATAAATTGGGTTTATCATAGATTTATGCCACACTACTGTCTAGAAAAATGAAAAAATATCTATGTCTAATTTGTGGGCTTATATACGATGAGGAGCAAGGATGGCCAGATGACGGTATTGAGCCCGGTACTAAATGGGAAGACGTTCCTGAAACGTGGATATGCCCTGATTGTGGAGCCACAAAAGATGACTTTGATATGATTGAAGTTACATAATTGAATTTATCTTTCACAAAACTTGATTTAAAAGTTCTAAAAATCTCTTTACCACTGATTGTTTCTAATATAACTGTCCCACTGGTTGGACTAGTTGACAATATTATGATGGGCCAATTAGGATCAGAAATATTTATTGGTGCAATCGGTGTTGGTTCAATAATAATAAGCTATATTCTTTTTAGTTTTGGTTTTGTAAAATCAATTACCACAGGTTTTGTTTCACAAAGCGAAGGATCTAGCAGTAACAAAGATCTTATAAAGTCTATCATTCATATATTTTTTATATCTATGATTATATCTTCAGTGATTTTAATATTTAGAAATCAAATCATCCATATTTCTCTCTCATTATTTAGCTCTTCAAGTGAAATTTTGATCAATAGTAAGATTTATTTAGAATATAGGATGTGGTCTGTACCAGCAATATTCATCAGAGATATTCTAATTGGTTATTACATTGGTGTACAAAAAACAACGAGAGCCATGATTATTATAATATTCATCAATGTCTTAAATATAATTCTAGATTATTTGTTTGTCATTATTTTAGGACTTTCAATAGAGGGAGTGGCAATTGCATCATTGATAGCCGAGTATTCAATTTTAATATTTGTAATACATGCAATATACAAAGAGAAAAGAAATTTTAAAAATCAAATAGGATTACATTTATTCAGTAACTCATTAATAAAAAAGATTTTTGTTAATATAGACATGTTTATTCGATCTTTAATATTAATGACATGTTTCATGTACTTTATGTTGCAGAGTGCAAGTTATGGTAACATTGCTCTTGCGACTAATACTGTATTATTAAACTTCTTTTTTATATTTTCCTATGGCATCGATGGAATTGCTCATGCATCAGAGGTATTAGTCGGAAATTCAGTAGGAAAAAGAGATAAGAGTATATTAATAAATAGTATTTTAGTTACTGGAAAGTATTCCTTCTTCTTAATGCTTATAATTTTCTTAATTTTTATTTCAACTAGTGATTTATTAATTGCTTACATTACCAATTTAGAAATTCTTCGTCTCTCAATTGAGTCTAATATCCTTTGGTTGTATGGGGTATTTGTCTTTGCTACAGTGGCATTCTGGCTAGATGGAGTTTATATAGGTTTATTAGATACAAGATTTATAAGAAACGTGATGATATTATCCGGTACAGTATTTTTTAGCCTAGAAATGTTCGTGTTTGAATCGACTAACGATTTCCTCTGGATTTCATTTCTTATGTTTTTTTTATCTCGGAGTTTATTGCTGAGCACTCACCTTTTTTCAAGATTAAAGAATTATCAGTTCTAAGTAACATTAATCAATAATTACTCTTTCAGTTTCTGATATTTATGGTATATTTAAATCTGTTTATTATGCCAAGGAGAACTGATGGTATTTGGATTATTTAAAAAGAAGGAGCCGGTCAAAGTTACCATTAAAAGTACAGGCGATGAATTTATGTGTGAACCAGGTGAATTACTCATGAAGGCAGCACTGAGAAACAAGATTGCTTGGCCTCTATCGTGTAAGGTAGGAAGTTGTGGATCATGTAGAGCAACCATCTTAGAGGGTGAAGGAAAATACCCCCCAAGTCCATGCGATCCAGTTATGATTCTATACAAAGAAGAAATGGACAAAGGCATGGTAATAGCTTGTCAGTGGACTCCCACAACAGATATAGTAGTTGACGTTGAAGTTGGGGCTGAAGGCGACAAAAGAGGAATGGTCTAATCTCTTCCAACTAATTCATTTCTTGAATTACTTACCGATTCGAAACTTTCTTTGCTAAGTGAGTACTCACTTTGGTTACAATTGATTGAATTTCCGAATTTTACTATAACGTTAGTCTGCCACCTAGACATGCACCTCAGTGAAATTTTAAGAAGTGTCTGAGATTTGTCAGACCAACAAATGCTCTGATCATTTTGATTATCGATTGGATATTTTTTTGGATAATGAACAAAAATTGGTTGAACTTTCATATCCTTATCACTAATAGATTTGAGTAATTTGCTGTGAAATTTTCTTATCGTTTTGCCATCTCCAATACGACCTTCCGGAAATATGACAACTTTTTTATTCATTTTAAGATATGACTGTATAGTCATGATAACGCGCTCATTATCTGAAGAATCTCCTCTATTAATAAAAATTGTGCCTGTTTTGGCTGACAAATGACCGATGATAGGCCAATTCTTTATTTCAGATTTTGCAACAAAATTTACCGGGATGATAGAGTTTATAACGATTATATCAAATAATGTAACATGATTAGAAATATACGACTTGGCATCCAAATCAACTTCACCAATTTTGATCAATTTAAAACCAAATATTTTAAAAAGAATCTTCATCCATATACAACTTATCATGTGATGAATAGGCTTAAGATTTATATTTTTACTAGGAAAAAATATCAAAATAATTAAACCAGCTGATACATGAAAGATAACGAGTGGGAATCTGAATATAATTAGAATAAAGTTCATTTTCTATTTAATCTATCAATTAATACGTCTACTTCTGTGATTGGTTGCTCGCATATAAAATTCTCACAGATAAATGCTGAGAATTTATTTTCAGTTTTTTTATCATCTATATTATGAATATTGGTAGATATATCGTCATTTAAGAATAAGACTATGTCTGAATTTCTAACAAACATATTTATTTTGTTTCTCAACTCAACCATATCTTCTCTAGGACTTCTGACAATTATTAATTTTTTCGGAAAATATTCTATATTCTCAAGAAGGAGATTGCAATGCGATTCAGGCGATCTAGTTATAGAGGTTCTTGCTGACAATAAAATTTTATCTATTAAACTCCTATACTTGTTGTCGTTTGTGAGTTCATACAATTGACTAAAGACTCCCAAGATAACACTATTCCCTGAGGGCATCGACTCATCTGTATAAGTTTTTGGTCTATATATTAAATCTTTATTCTTTTCTGATGAAAAGAAAAAACCACCATTTTCTTTATCTTCATAATCTTCTAAACAAGATGATATTAAATTGGTAAGAAATTTAAAGTTGTTATCATCCCATTCTAGTTTTATAAAATCTAAACAAACATCACATAAAAAAGCATAATCATCAATGTAAGCAATGAATTTTGGCTTATCGTGAAAGCAAGCATATAAGTCAGACCCATCCCAAAGACTATCTTTTATAAATGAAAAAGCTTTTTGAGCAGAATTTAGATATTTGTCATCCCCAGTAACCTTATAGATATCTAACAACCCTTTAATCATTAGACAATTCCAAGATGTAAGAATTTTATAATCAGTATCTGGTCGGATTCGTTCATTTCTTATCTTTTGAAGTTTGGTTTTAATATTCTCTATCACATCTGTATTCTTGTAATACTCGTTTTCTTTCCCTTTTGGAACGTGAAGATGAAAAAACTTTCCAAAGTTTGGCTTATCATCAATTTTAAAAACACTATCAAAAATATTATTTTCATTATCATTTAAAATACTCTTTAATTCTTCACTCGACCAAACATAATATTTACCTTCTTCACCTTCAGAATCTGCATCAACTGTTGAGTAAAATCCTCCTTTTTCATCCTGCATATTATCAATAACCCAGTCACATGTTTCTTTAGCTCTTTTCAAATAAATATCTTTTTTATATATTTTATATGCATTTGATAAAATACTTACAAGCGGTCCATTATCGTAGAGCATTTTCTCAAAATGAGGAATCATCCAAATTTCATCAACAGAATATCTAAAAAATCCTCCATCTACATGATCGTATATGCCAGCAAAACACATCCGGTCTAGGCTTAGCTCAATTAGAGATTTTATTTCATCTGTAATGTCCACTTCTTTTTCTAAAATAAACTGAATATTTGTACAACGAGGAAATTTAGGAGCTGATCCAAAGCCACCATGCATTCTATCAAGAGAATTGGATAGGTTCTCTAATACGGTATTTGAAATATTACTCTGAACTGCAACTTCAGACGTATCATTTATATTACTAAAAATATTTTCAAGTTGTGCATTTTGTGTTTTAATATCATGTTTTTTTGTATCATAAAATTCGCTCACTCTCTCAAGAATTTGTTTGAATGCCGGTAGACCATACCTTTCTTCCGGAGGGAAATAGGTGCCAGCAAAAAATGGTAATTTATCTGGACTCATAAATACGGTAAGTGGCCAGCCACCAGTCTTACCCGTAATAATAGTTTGAGACATCTGATAGATTTTGTCTAAATCAGGTCGTTCTTCTTTGTCTAATTTAATATTCACAAAATTTTCGTTCATTATTTTTGCAATATCAGGATCCTCGAATGATTCGTGTGCCATGACATGACACCAGTGACATGCAGAGTAACCAATTGATAGGAGAATAGGCTTATCATTTTGTTTAGCTATTTCAAATGCTTCATTTGACCATGGAAACCAGTCCACAGGATTATCGGCATGTTGAAGTAAGTATAAACTTTTCTCTTTTTGTAATTTATTCATATAATGTTTTATCAATACGATTCATAGGCTATTATAAATAAGATTATACTTCAAATTAAGTTAAAATGATTTACACGCATGATATAAGCCCAATTATGTTGTCTCTAGGACCTATAAATCTCTATTGGTACGGAGCAATGTATGTGATTTCATTTTTACTAATTGAGAATTTAATGAAAAAGGATACTTTTTGTTTAAATAAAAACTATCTAGATGCTCAACAGATTGACACAATCCTCTTTACAGGTCTCATTTCTCTAATAATTGGCGGGAGAATTGGTTATGTCATTTTTTATAATCTTGATTACTATATGCTAAATCCGCAAAGAGTATTCTTTATATGGGAAGGAGGTATGTCCTTTCATGGGGCACTAATTGCGGTCTTTCTAAATCTGGTTTGGCTGAGCGCTAAGATGCAGTTAAGTTTTTTAAGATTGAGTGATTATTTAGTTGTATTCGTCCCTATTGGTTTATTTTTAGGAAGAATAGGAAATTTTATTAATGCAGAATTATACGGCAAACCAACAGATGGGACTTGGGGAGTTATTTTCCCAAATGTTGATGAGCAAACCAGACATCCATCGATGTTATATGAGGCATTTCTTGAGGGTATAGTATTGTTTATTATTTTGTTATTTATATCTAAAATCCAAAATTATAAAATAGGATTTTCAACGGCTACATTTTTGATATTTTATAGTATATTTAGATTTATAGTTGAATTTGTAAGAGTGCCAGATATCCAAATTGGATATATAGTATCTACTTGGATGACAATGGGACATATACTTTCGTTACCAATGTTTTTTGTTGGGGTTTTGATTTATCTTTCAGCCATGAGGAGCACTAAATTGTGAGACAGTATCTTAATCTACTTGAGCATATTATTTCAAATGGTCATGAAAAAAGTGACAGAACGGGTACCGGCACCTTATCAATTTTTGGATATCAATTAAGGTTCGATCTTAATGATGGTTATCCATTGTTAACAACAAAAAAAATACATTTCAAATCAGTGGCGCATGAATTACTCTGGTTCTTGAAAGGTGAAACGAATATAAAATATCTAAAAGATAATAATGTGAGGATATGGGATGAGTGGGCTGATGAAAATGGAAATCTAGGACCTACATATGGAAGCCAATGGCGATCTTGGAATTCTCAAGATAATAGAAGTATAGATCAAATTAGTGAATTGATGACAAACCTTAAGAATAATCCAAACTCAAGAAGACATGTTGTTTCAGCCTGGAATGTTGGCGATATTGGTAAAATGAATCTGCCACCATGTCATATTCTTTTTCAATTCTATATTAATGACAATAGATTATCATGTCACTTATACCAGAGAAGTGCTGATGTATTTCTTGGAGTTCCGTTTAATATCGCATCATACTCACTATTAACAATGATGATTGCAAGTCAATTAAAACTCGATGTTGGAGATTTTATTCATAGTTTTGGCGATGCTCATTTATATACTAATCACTTAGATCAATGTAGAACTCAACTTAGTAGAAAGCCAAAAAAACTCCCGATCCTCAAGATTAAACAAAACGTAAATTCTATTTTTGAATATAAATTTGAAGATTTTGAATTATGCAATTATGATGCTGATGATCACATACCAGCAAAAGTCTCAGTATAAAAATATGACTCAGATATCAATTATTGTAGCGATGGACACCAATAATCTAATTGGAAAAAATAATCAGATACCTTGGAAGATTCCTGGTGAGCTTAAAAATTTTAGAGATACCACTATGGGAAATCCTATAGTAATGGGAAGAAAGACTCACGAATCAATAGGAAGAGTTTTAGATGGTAGATTAAATATTGTATTATCAAGAGATCAGAACTATCAAAGTAATGGTGTAAAAGTTTTCTCTAACTTGGAGAATATCCTTCAATATCTTAAGGGTGAAAAAGAGATTTTTATAATTGGGGGCTCTCAAATTTATGAATTAGCTCTTCCCTTTGCTAATAAGATGTACATAACTAGAATAAATAGTGCTTTTGAGGGAGATGCATGGTTCCCAAGTTTTGAGATAAACAATTGGAGAAAAATTAAGTCAGAAAAGATAAGAGAAAGTAAAACAAGAATAGACTATGAGAACATAATTTATGAGCGTGTTAATGAATCACTCTAGGGATAGATAGAACAAATTCAGGGATTTCTGCATCAAAATATTTATCTGAGTCATTTATCATTTGATAACTTCCTTTCATCGTTCCTAGCGAGGTTTCCAGGAGTGTTCCACTTGTGTATTGATACTCATCTCCGGGATTTATATACGGTTGGTCACCTACTACACCCTCACCTTTAACATTTTGTACTTTTCCATTCGCATCTTCGATAATCCAATGCCTTGATAGCAGCTTAGCACCCTCATCACCATGATTCGCTATTGAGACAGTATAAAGAAAATAGAATTTGTTATTTTCAGGATCAGACTCTTGCTGTAAGTAAGAGGTATTTACAGATATTTTGATATTGTTATTAGACACTGCTATTTAGTTTAATTTCTAGAGTAATATATATTATATGATAACATGAAATCATCGAATAATTCAAAATTAGAACGATATGGGACAAGACAGCGAAAAAAAATTTTTTGAAAAAATAACACACCGATACGAATCTCAGAAATCAAAGATTACTGAATCATTGAATTCACTAAAAATTGCTTTAGAGACTGAATCAAAAGAATCCTCACAAATGTTGGACATATACTATAAGTATGTTGCAGGAGAGAAGATTCCAGCTGACGATTTATCCAAAGCTAATGAACAACTAAAGGATATTTTAAAAGGTTTAGGAGCGTTAGGAGTTTTTGCTTTACCTGGTGGCGTGCTAGCCATTGCATTTTTGGTGAAAGTTGGTAAATATTTTGGAGTTGATATTCTTCCTAAAAAAAACTTTTGATGATTAATTATTTGAAACCTCCATCGTCATCAAAGTAGTCATCTTTGTCTTTGATATGTGAACCATGTAGCTCTTGCACTCGGGTACCAAAGAAAAGAGATGGGAAAAGAGCATAAAAGAATAGGTTTACAAAATACCACCACATATTAACTTCAAATATATTTAAAATACCCGCTGTTATAAGATTTATCCAGAACCAGAAAAATAATAGAAATCTGTCAGGGTTGATGACCCAAGGCATGTGTTCGAGCATCAGTGTGGTGAAATATTTTCCATGAAGCCCATGAAATACAGTTAAAAAAAGCACAAAGATTGTGGTTCCCACAAGTAATGAATATGCAAGATTCTCAAAAATTCCGAGAGTTATCATAAATTCTGGGATAAAATTTAAATAACCAGAAGTAGCAAACCAAAGTATGACAGTAGATAGGATTGCCTGAAGAGTGGATCGCTTTTCTATTGAATCATAACCATTTTTTTTGTACAAAAGATATCCGCCTAGAAGTAAAGCTACTATTAATGGGTAAATAATAGAGACACTAAAATGACTTGCAATACTACTCTCTATCGCAATCCAAACTAATGCTGTTGCAGTTGTTGCATTGACAAAGGCGCTCACACCACCTGGTGTTATCGATTTCCAAGTATCACCCATATTTTATCTCCTGAAAAATTGTAATATGTATTATAATTCAAAAATAAAGACATGGATAACCCTAATTTACCAAAAAATCGTAATCTATTTGTAATAAGTGCACCATCTGGTGCTGGAAAAACATCATTAGTCAAATCCTTGTGCAGTCTATGCCCGTTTATAGTAAATTCTGTGTCATTTACCACAAGAAAAAAAAGGGAATCTGAGACTGATGGTATTGATTACAATTTTATATCTATAAATGAATTCTCTAAAAAACAAAAACTAGGTGATTTTATAGAAAGTCAGAATGTATATGGCAACTTCTATGGAACAGGAATTAGAGAGACACTCGAGCTTTTAAACACTGGGAAAGACGTTATTCTCGAAATTGATTATAAGGGTATGATGAGGATTAAAGAAATTTTTCCCTCAGCAATTTCTATCTATATTATTCCACCCGACATAACTACACTAGAGAAGAGACTTAACTTAAGGGGTCAAGATAAGCCTGAGGTTGTAAAAAAAAGAATGGAATCATCAATAAGTGAGCTTAAATATGCGAAATTTGCAGATTACGTAGTGAAAAATGATAAATTTCTGAATGCTTTGTCGGATATAATTACAATTGTTTTTGCTGCAAAAGCGAGTGTGTTCGAAGAGTATAAATTTTCTTCGAAGATTACTGAGTATTTTAAGAGTTAGAGATTGTTTGGTAAAATTATTCTGTTACAATAACACTTTATTTATGTGAGGTAATTTATGGCAAGGGTAACAATAGAGGACTGTATAGAAGAAATAGATAATGCTTTTGATATTTGTACACTAGCAAGTAAAAGAGCAAAAGATTTATCATCTGGGGCTGAGTCCTATATAGACTCTAAGAATAAACCAAGTGTTCTTGCATTAAAGGAAATAGCTGAAAAAAAAATTGGTCTTGAGTATTTTGAAGTTAGTAATAAACAAATCGCAGACTCAAAGCTTTTTAATGGCGTTAACGAAGAGGAAATTGTTGAAGAGTTGACTCAACAGATGAGTGAAAATACCAGTGAAAGCAATGTGACATCTGCAGCTATCACTTCCAATACTGACTTACCTATTTCAGGAAGCACAGTTGCTGAATCTGAATCTCCGGTAGCTATTACTGAATCCTCTATAACTGAATCTCCAGTAACGGAGGAAACCATTACTGCAACAAGTGATTTTTCAGACGATAGTTCAAACCTATCTGGCATAAATGAAAAGGTAGACAGCTCAGTTAGCTTATCAGAGGAATCTGAATCAGAACCAATCAATACAGAAGATTCGGAAACTCAAGAAAAATAAATCCTAAAAAACTACCATAAACTCTTTGCAACTATTAAACTTTAACTATGGATAATAGGAAAAGGAGTGAATATCAGATATCAAGTAATTATATAAAAAACTTCCCTGATTTCAGAAAGAAATTAGATAAATATCTGAACTCGTACCAAATTAAAAAGATTGAGAAAGCTTACAAATTAGCTTCTGAGGCTCATTCTGGGCAGTTAAGAAAAGATGGTCAAGATTACATTTATCATCCATTGTCTGCTGCTTCAATTTTAGCCGACTTTCAAATGGATCATGAAACATTAATGGCTGCAATTCTTCATGATGTAATAGAAGACACCTCCATTGATAAAGCGTCATTATCAAAAAGATTTGGTAGTAAAGTCTCTGAGCTCGTAGATGGTGTAAGCAAACTTGACAAAATTAACTTTACTTCTAATGAGGAAGCAGATGCTGCAAATCTTAGAAAAATGATTCTAGCTATGAGTCAAGACATAAGAGTGATTTTAATTAAACTAGCTGATAGAAAAAATAACTTAGAAACTATAGAAGCGTTGAGTCAAGAAAAAAAGACAAAAAAAGCCCGTGAAACCCTGGAGATCTACGCGCCTATTGCTCTCAGACTAGGAATTCATACTTTAAATAAAGAGTTAGAGAATCTATCTTTCAAAGCAATGTATCCTATGAGATACCAGATTTTAAAGAATGCGCTTCATAAATCTCGAGGTAATAGAAACGAAATCATGGAAAAAATTAGGAAAGTGATTTTGAAAAAGCTCCAAAATGAAAATATTTTAACCGATGTGATTGCTCGAGAGAAGCATCTGTATGGAATTTACAAGAAGATGAGACAGAAAGAGCTCAGTTTCTCTGATATTCATGATGTTTTTGGTGTAAGGGTAGTGTGTGATAATGTAGATAATTGTTATAGAGCGCTTGGCGTAGTCCATAATACCTATACTCCAATACCAGGGAGATTTAAAGATTACATAGCAATACCAAAATCTAATGGCTATCAATCACTTCATACTTCAATTCTTGGCCCTCATGGTTTACCCATAGAGTTACAAATTAGAACAAAAGAAATGGATGTAATGGCTCAAGCCGGAATTGCCTCTCATTGGTTTTACAAAACAAAAGCTAAGCCACTCATTAAAAATTATACACAAGAGCAACAGTGGATTACTAATTTATTAACTATTCAAAAAGATTCTGGAAACCCGCAAGAGTATCTCAGAAGCATAAAGGCTGATTTATATCCTGGCAAAGTTTATGTATTTACTCCAAAAGGAGCAATCGTTGAGCTACCAAAAAAATCAACAATAATTGATTATGCATATGCAATCCACACTGATGTTGGTAATAATTTTTCCTCCGCAAAGATTGATGATAAGACTGTTTCTTCTAATGCAGTACTCAAAAGTGGACAAAGAATAGAAATTATTACAAAAAAAACCATCAGACCTGACCCTAGCTGGCTTAATTTTGCTGTAACTGAGAAAGCGAGGCACTCAATAAGAGCTTCACTCAAACTTATTAAAAAGAAAGATGCAAAATTATTAGGCAAGAGGCTTCTCAAAAACTCTCTTAAGAATTTCAATATCTCAATTGATGATATTCCCACAAAAACTTTGAATATTGTTCTCCAAGAGTATAGATGCCAAAACATCGATGACCTTTATTGTGAGATAGGTTTAGGCAGAAGGATTGCAAAACTGGTTTCAATGAGAGTAGCACCACAGATGGATAGTGAGAAAAAAACCAAAAGAACAGGTGTAAGTATTAGGGGTACTGAGGGTCTAGTTTTATCCTACGCAAAATGTTGTTACCCAATTCCTGGTGATAATATTATTGGCCATATTAGTCAAGAGAGAGGAATTGTTGTTCACAGAAATACATGCAAAAGTATCAGAAATGACAAAAGACCATTTGATGAAAGATTAGATCTTGCATGGGACGAGACTATCGAGGATTCTTTTAATGCATGCATTAAAGTAGAAGTTGAAAACCAAAGAGGTGTTTTGGCATCAATTTCTTCAGAAATTTCGCAATATGAGTCTGATATAATCAGTGTTCAGTATGATGATTCAAAACAAACTGGGCATAATATTATGATATTTGTTGTTACAATAGATAACTTCAAGGCATTAGATAAATTAATAAGGAATCTCAAGAAAAATAAATTCGTGTTAAAAGTAGAGAGAAAAAAGGGTTGATGAAAGATAATGGCAAATCAAAATTTGGTTTTGATGAGATACCTAGTAAAGAAAAACAGGAGAAAGTCTCCGCTGTGTTCTCATCTGTTTCTCAAAAGTATGACATTATGAATGATATTATGTCATTTGGCCTACATCGATTATGGAAAGATAGGTTTTGTCAGAAGGCAAAATTGAGAGACGATGACGATGTGCTTGATGTTGCATGCGGTACTGGTGACATTGCGTTAAATATCGCTAGAATGAAATCGAACATAAAAATTACGTGTTTAGATGAAAATAATGACATGTTGACTATTTGTAAGAATAGGTTAATAGATAAGGGGTTTATTAAAAATATTACTTTTTTAAAAACTCAAGTAGAGCATTTGAATTCTGAAAATCAATTTAGTTTGGCTACTATTGCTTTTGGATTTAGAAATTTTACTAATCCACAAGAAGCCTTGAGGAATTTATATAAATCTTTAAAACCATCTGGTCGGTTATTAATAATGGATTTTAAAACACCATCAGATGAGAGTATTAAAAAAATTTATGAAAAATATACAGATTATATTATACCTAAAATAGGTAAATTAGTTTCCAATGATAGTGCGAGTTACCAGTATCTGTCTGATTCTATTAAAACTTACTTGAAACCAAATGAGCTAGACGATTTGATGAAAAAAAATAACTTCATAAAAGTGGACCATGAGTCTTTACCTGGAGATATCGTAACGATTCATGTAGGATACAAAGCTTGATGGAAAAAAATAAAATTTACGAAAAAATAAATACATTTCTGTCTAGTGATCGATTCATAAATTCGCTCTCTGAAAATTTTTTTGAGAGCTTTAATAATAAAATTATTAAGGTGACGCTGACCGATATTTCAGAAGATATCATCATTGAATTTCAAGAATCCTCGATAAGAATTCACGAAAAAGCAGGAAGTCCAGATGTTGAAATATTATCCTCCACGGTTAATTTATTATTATTCGTTATAACGCAAGGCTCTGAATCATTTTCAAAAAATATTGTAATTAAAGGCGATATCGATACAGCCAACAAATTTAATAACTTCTTATCGAATTCGGATGAATTAAAATATTTTCTATCAAACTTCATTGGAAATGATTATTTTGAAACATTACAAAAATTATACACAAGTGTTGTTCCTAGTGTTAAATCTAGTTTGTCTGAGAGAGAAAATGAATTCAGAGATTATTTGCTTTATGATTTAAAAATTCTCCCTACAAAGAGTGAGATAAATAAATTTTTGGATGATGTAGACGATATCAAAAGTAGAACTGATAACTTAATAAAGAAGTATAAATTATGATAAAAAACTTTCTAAGAGTACTACAAATTATTTATCTATTTATGAAATATGATGTCGACAAAATGTTGGTTGATTCTGAGTTTGTAAAAAATAAATCATATTTCTACTTCTTACCATGGAACTGGTTTAGAACACAAAAAGTAAAAAACGGCCCACAGAAAATAAGATTAATGTTCGAAGAGTTAGGCCCTATATTCGTTAAACTCGGGCAAGTCATATCTACGAGAAAAGATTTACTCTCTAGCGAGATAGCAGATGAATTATCAAAACTGCAAGATCATGTAAAACCATTTTCTACCGAACTATCACAACAAATTATAGAATCAGAGTTGAGCATAAAGTTATCTGAGATATTTGCTAATTTTGATGAGATACCATTAGCATCTGCCTCTATAGCACAAGTCCATTCGGCTAAACTAAAAGACGGTAAAGATGTAATTGTCAAAGTTGTTCGACCAGGTATAAAAAAAGATATAGAAAAGGATATTAAACTAATGAAGATTATTGCAGAGTATTTGACATCATTATCAGATGAATTCAAACGTATGCATCTAATAGAGGTTGTAAATGATTATGAGATGTTAGTTTACGATGAAACTGATTTAATCAAAGAATCATTAAATGCAAAAAAAATAAGGGAAAACTTTTCTTCATCATCTTTGGTCTACATACCAGAAATCTATTGGAAATATGTTACTAAAAATGTTTTGGTAATGGAAAGAACCTTTGCAATCCCAATTAATAATAAAGATGAGCTGATTAAAAATAATATAGATTTTGATAAATTAGCAACTAATGCTGTAGAAATATTCTTTGTTCAAGTATTTGAGCATAATTTTTTTCATGCAGATATGCATCCTGGAAATATATTCATACAGAAGTGTGAGGATAATATTCAGTTTGTCCTTGTTGATTTTGGGATTATGGGTTCTTTAAATAGTTTTGATAAAAAATATTTAGCTGAGAATTTTGTAGCTTTTTTCAATAGAGATTATGAGCGAGTAGCAAGACTACATGTTGAATGTGAGTGGGTTCCTAGGGATACGAATATTTCGCTTTTAGAGAAAGCTATTAGAGATAATTGCGAATCAATGCTTGATAAACCGATTAAAGATGTCTCATTAAGTGAGATAATACTTGGCTTGTTTGATACAGCTAGGAGATTTAAACTAGAAGTGCAGCCACAATTAGTTCTAATGCAAAAAACTCTTCTGTACACCGAAGGTTTAGGGAGAGAATTTTCTCCAGAACTTGATTTATGGAAAACATCAAAGCCAATACTCGAGAAATGGATGAGAAAACAGAAAGGTGTGTCAGCTGTACTAAAAAAGATACAAAAAAGTTCTTCCGAGCTTATGGATATTTTACCAGAGCTGCCATCATCACTAAGAAGGTTAACCAATCTTATTGACAATGATCAACTAAATTTAGAAAAGAACATAAATAAACTTAGAGATATTGAAGAGATAATTCTTAGAAATAGTATACGTAATTTTTGGTTATTATTTATTCTTAGCATTGTCTTGATAATTTATGGTAATTACTACCTAATGCTGCAAAAACAGCATGAATTTTACTATTATATTATTAGTATAATATTATCTTTTTATATCCTCCGTTTTAAACCAAAGAAGACATTACATGGAAGTTGATAAAAACTCTTCTAACCTTAATGAGCAGCAAGTCAAGGCTGTTAATTGTTCTCTCGGTAATAAACTTATTCTTGCTGGTGCTGGAAGCGGTAAAACAAGAGTTTTGATTCACAGAGTAGAGAGATTAATATTGGATTTCAAAATACAACCAAGTAATATTCTCGCACTAACATTTACAAATAAAGCCTCTAATGAAATGAAGCAAAGATTAGAAAAGGTGTTACGTATGTCCTCTCAAGGTTTATGGTTTGGAACATTTCATGGTATCTGTAGACGAATACTAAAAATACATTGGAAAGAAGCTGGTATAAAAGATTTTTTCTCTATCTTAGATTCACAAGATCAATTAAGGATGATTAAGAGAATTATAAAACAAAAAAACCTAGATGAAAATTTGTATGAACCAAAACATCTTCAAAGTTTCATTAATTCACAGAAAGACAAAGGACTGAGATATGATAAATGTGATTATGATGATAATGTTTATATTGAAATATATAAGGATTATGATTTGGCATGTAGGCAAACAAATTCTGTTGATTTTGCTGATTTGATTTTACTGACCTATGAAATGTTATTAAAAAATCAACAAATACTCCATTACTACTCAACAAGATTCAAAAATATTATGGTGGATGAATTTCAAGATACAAATGCTTTGCAGTTCGAGCTTCTCAAATTATTAAATGGTAAAGATGGATCGTTATATGCTGTTGGTGATGATGATCAAGCTATTTATGGGTGGAGGGGTGCAAGAAGTAAAAATATAAAATATTTTACAGATCAATTTTCTAATGTTGAAGTTTTCAAACTAGAACAAAACTATCGCTCTACTAATTCTATTTTGTCTGTTGCAAATGAATTAATATCAAATAATACAAACAGGATGGGGAAAAATCTTTGGTCAGAATCAGTTAAAGGAGAACCTGTTTACCTTTATGAGGCATATAATGATGATGATGAGACTGGCTTCATTGCTGAAAAAATAAAAGAATTAACTCTCTCTGATTTTAAGAGATCAGAAATTGCCATACTTTATAGGTCAAATTTCCTATCAAGGCGATTAGAAGAGGAGCTAAATTCTAGGTCTATCCCTTATAAGATATTTGGTGGGTTTAGGTTTTTTGAAAGAGCAGAAATCAAAGATGTCATTGCTTACTTACGAATAGCTGTTAATGAAAGCGATGATACATCTTTCGAGAGAACTATTAATAATCCACCAAGAGGTCTCGGGGAAAAAACTCTAAGTACACTTCGTCTTTATGCAAAGACAAATAATAAATCTATGTGGGAATCAATAAATAATTTAGAATCCATTACTGCGCTTAGTACAAGAGCTGTGTCCTCAATAATGTCATATAAAAGTATAATCAATAATATAAAGGAATCATTAAGCAATGAGAGTTTAAAAGATATTATATCTATAATTGTCAAGTTATCAGGTTTCTCAACACATTTTGAATCTAAGAAAACAGAAGAGTCGTTATCTAAGCAAGAAAATATTGATGAGTTAATATCAACAGTTGAGAGATTCACGATAAATAACTCAGATAGTGAAAATTTAATACAGGATTTTCTAGATAATGCATCTCTTGAAGCTGGTGAGTATCAATCTAAGGTTAATGAGGATCCTGTGCAATTAATGACTATCCATATGTCTAAGGGTTTAGAGTTCCCTGTTGTGTTTGTCACTGGATTAGAGGAAGGTATATTTCCAAATGAGAATCGAAACGTTACACCAGGTTTTTTGGAGGAAGAGAGAAGGCTTTGTTATGTCGCAATCACAAGAGCAATGAGAAAACTTTATTTAAGTTACTCTAATAGTAGGTTTATGCATGGCTCTTCAAGTTTCTTTATACCTTCGAGATTTATTGACGAAATTCCTGATGATATGCTTCAGCCGGTTAAAAATTCAAGTAAGAAGCAAAGTATTAAATTCAATTCTCATAATCAAGAGAATTATAATGAGGCATTAAATCAAGACCAGGATGTTGATTTTTCCTTTAACCAAACTGTGCCATATATAAGAGTTGGGCAAAAAGTGAGGCATATGAAGTTTGGGCAAGGAATAATACTGGAGTATACTGGTAAAAATGAAGATTTAAAATTAAGAATTAACTTCGAGAATTATGGGCAAAAATGGCTAGTTTTAACATACTCTCAACTTGAATTTTTAAATTAGAAAACATACATGAAAAGAAGAAACTTTCTAAACACCTTACTTGGACTTATTGCCGGTACGGTCGTGTCTAAAAAATCATATGCCTTAGATAGGCGTCAATGGAAAATGGTCACTTCATGGCCTAAGAACTTTCCTGGATTAGGAGTAGGAGCAGAAAATTTAGCAAACTTAATCACAAAACTATCTAACAATAGGATAACTGTGAGAGTTTTTGGCGCAAATGAGATAGTGCCACCGCTTGAAGTGTTTGATTTTGTCTCTCAGGGAGGGGCTGAACTTGGACATTCAGGAGCATATTATTGGAAGGGTAAAAGTCCGGCTTGTCAGTTTTTTTCTTCCGTACCATTTGGTTTGACACCTCAGGAGATGAATGCATGGTTGTATTATGATGATGGAATTAGACTTTGGGAAAAACTTTATTCGAGATTTAATCTTATCCCTCGACCAGCTGGAAATACTGGAGTTCAAATGGGTGGCTGGTTTAATAAAGAGATAAATAGCATTAATGATTTGCGTGGTCTAAAAATGAGAATACCTGGATTAGGCGGTGAGGTACTAGCCAAAGCTGGGGGTATTCCTGTAACTTTACCTGGTGCGGAGATTTTCACTGCTTTGCAGACAGGAGCTATTGATGCAACAGAATGGGTTGGCCCCTATAATGACAGAGCATTTGGGTTATACAAAGTAGCCAAGTATTATTATTATCCTGGTTGGCATGAGCCTGGACCAAGCATAGAGTGCATCATAAATAAGGATGCCTATCAAAGCTTACCTGAAGATTTAAAAGTAATTGTCGATACGGCTTGCAAAGCCGTAAATATAGACATGTTGGCTGACTACACAGCAAAAAATAACATTGCTTTAAATTTTTTGAAATCGACAAATATTGAAATAAAGAAATTTCCTGACGATGTGTTAAAGACACTAAGAGAAATATCTGATTCTATACTGAGTGATATTTCTAGTCATGATGAAATAACAAAAGAGATTTACTTATCATTTACAGAATTTCGGGACAATATAAATTCATGGACAGAGATATCAAATAAATCTTATTTAAACATTAGGTAATAATTAAAAAATTAACTTTGGAATTGTAGTGGCAATTCCTGGGAATATAATTATTAGAATTAATAAAGAAACTTGAATTAAAATAAACGGCATTACACCTTTATAAATCTCTGCAGTGCTTATTGATACGGGAGTAACACCTCGTAAATAAAAAATTGAAAACCCAAAGGGTGGAGTTAGAAATGATGTCTGTAAAACCATTGCAATTAGAATACCTATCCACACAGGGTCAAAGCCTAAAATAAATAGAATTGGCCCAAATATTGGGATAATTATAAAAATAATTTCAATAAAATCTAAGATAAACCCAAGAATAAACATTACGAAAAGAATAAGAATGAGGGTTTTCATTGCATTAGATGAATCTCCTATAAGAAAACTCTGAACAATCTCCTCTCCTCCTAAACCTCGAAAAACTAACGAGAAAAAAGTTGCTCCTATTAATATTGCAAATATTATACTAGTTAGTTTTACACTCTCTCTTGAACAACTAAACACTATACTCATATTGATTTTTTTTTGTAGTACTGCAATCAGCATTGCGCCCATAACTCCCAATGCCGCCGCTTCTGATGGAGTTGTAATTCCAAATATAATTGACCCTAAGACAATAAAAATTAATATTATAGGTGGAAAAAGTGAGGTGAATAAATTTAAGTGATTTTGTTGTTTACTCTCATCTGATTTCTCATTTGCTTCTTTTTTTCCTTTGTAGAAAAATTTTATATAAAAGATGTAGAGTATTGGCAGTAATAAACCAGGCGCGATTGCTCCTGCGAAAAGTTCTGCTATGGTAATTGTTTCGGGTGAGAAAATCCCCATTTTCAACTGAGCTTCTTGATATGCTGATGAGAGCACATCTGCTAATAATATTAACACCAAAGATGGTGGGATAATCTGACCTAGCGTTCCTGAAGCACATATAACTCCACATGTAAGACTAGCTGGATAGTTATTTTTTATCATTACGGGGAGGGATAATAAGCCAAGTGTAACGACACTTGCTCCAACAATTCCAGTACTTGCCCCCATTATCGCGCCAACTATTACAACTGATATTGCGTACCCACCATTAGATTGTCTATAAACCGAATTCATTGATATTAATAAATTTTCTGCTATTTTTGTTTTTTCAAGAACTAGTCCCATAAAGATGAAGAGAGGGACTGCCAAAAGGTTTTGATTAGTCATGATTCCATAAATTCTATTAGGAACAGCTATTAAAAAAGATTGATCAAATAAATTTAAAAATGAACCTATTGTAGCAAATAACAAAGCCACACCTGCTAGGACAAAGGCAACTGGATATCCACTTAATAAAAAAATAAAAGTAAAGAGGATAAATAAAATTAGTAAAATTTCGATAGTCATTTAGAAAATTTTTTTATGTCATTTACTAATATTAGGACAGATATAATAAAAATTAAAAACCCTGTAATAGGTATAATTGACTTTAGTACAAAGACATAATTTAAACCTCCAGCCTCACTTGACCCCTCCATGATACTCCATGACCTTATTACCATATCTTTACTGACAAAAATTAGGAATAGTGATATGGGTAATAGAAAAATTATGTTAAAAAATGAATTGACTACATCTTGTTTTTTTTTGGAGATTCTTTTAACTATTATATCGATAGATACATGAGAATTATCATGAAGTGTATAACATATGCCAAGCATAAATATTATTGCATGACAGTACATTACTAATTCTTGCAGGGCAACATTGCCATATGAAAAAAAATATCTAGTTATGATAATTATAAAAAGCAGAGATAACATAAAAATCATTAGATATGATAATCCATTGCAAAGATTTTTCATAAATAGATTAATTATTCTCATATTATCTACTAAAATATTTCTTCTTTAACATTATTTAATCTATCAGTAAGTATTTTTTCAAAAACATCAGGATCTTTAATATGAGTCATTTCTCCAATTTTCGGAAAATGTAAATCATGAAGACGTGATAGAAAGAATCTCAAAGATGCCGAAACAAGTGCGTAAGAAAATAATTTTTTTTCATCTTGATTTAATGGCCTCAACGATTCATATCCCGCTATAAAACTTTTAAATTTTTCGGCATCGACCTTTCCGTCGCTTCTTACACACCAATCATTCACTACAACTGCCATGTCATAAATTAGTGGTCCCTCGCATGAATAATAAAAATCAATCATGCCTGATACCTTGCCCTCTAAAAAAAGAACATTATCTCTAAATAAATCTGCGTGTATCTTACCCGCTGGTATATCATGAATTTGCATTTCTCTCTCAAGATTAAGAGCTGATTCAATTAATCCAGTCTGATGTACCTCTACAACATTTTTTAATTTATCACCAGTTTTTTCACGCCAACTTAATCCTCTGGTGTTTCTTAAAGTTGCACTATAACTTTGACTTTTCAGATGAAAATCAGCCAATAGTTTACCTACCTGGTTGCAATAGTTTGTGTTTGTGTCAGTGATAGACCTGCCAGACAATTTTTGGATTATAGCAGATGGTTTATCTTTAATGAGAACGAGCAAATCCGAATTTACAGTGAGTTCAACATGCGCGCATCTAAACTCTCTAGACTGTAGATAATTCATGAATTTTAGATATTCCCTGGTTTGTTCACCTGTTATATTCTCAAAAATTGTAAAAATGTATTCACCAGATGAGGTATGCAGTAAATAGTTAGTATTTTCAATACCATCAGAGATACCATCTACAGAAACAAATTCGCCAACAGAATAGTTCTTGAGATGTTCTGTTAAAGCATCTTTTGATATTTTTGTATATACTGACATTATAAGGTTTATTTATTGTTATGTTTTAATAAATAACATTCTATAGGTTAAAAATTTTTGAGCAATAAAAAAAAAGAAATATTCATTATTGTTGATGGTTCGTCCTATCTATATAGGGCGTTTTATGCATTACCACACCTTCAAAATAAATCTGGTTCACATACCGGAGCAATTCATGGTGTAGCTAATATGATTAATAAAATATTAAATGATTATACACCGAAATACTTTTGTGTTGTCTTTGACGCTCGTGGCAAAAATTTTAGACATAAATTATACCCCGAATATAAAAGTAATCGTAAATCTATGCCTAGAGAATTAGCAGATCAAGTTCAACCGATAATACAGTATGTCAAAAGTCTAGGATTAAACATGATTCAAGAACCAGGAGTTGAAGCTGATGATGTAATAGCCTCTCTCGTACGTTTACATTCAGGCAAGATAAAGACATTAATCTCTTCCGGTGACAAAGACTTAGCGCAACTGGTGGACAGTAATGTCACACTCTTGAATAGTTTTGATGGTATTGAATTGAATCCGAGTGGAGTAAAAAGAAAATTTGGTGTTGAACCAGTTCAAATTAAAGATTACCTAACATTAATAGGTGATACATCCGATAACATACCTGGTGTACCAAAAATAGGACCAAAAACAGCAGTAAGCCTTCTTGATAAATATAAAGATTTGCCAAATATAATAAAAAATGTCGATGAACTTAAAGGGAAGATGGCGATAAATATTAAATCATCTTTCTCATCGATGGAGCTTGCTCAAGAGCTTATCACTCTAAAAGAAGATATACATGTAGATAATAATATTGAAAGTTTTGCGATTAGCCCTTTAGATTTATCGTCATTAGGAAATATTATAGAAGAATATGATTTAAAAAAAATATCTAAAGACCTTGATATAGATAGACCCTTAACAACTAGTAAAAGAGATAAAAAATATTTCACAATCACTAAGTGTAAAGAATTAGATGCACTTATCAAAAAAATAAATAAAAATAAAATATTTTCTTTTGATACTGAGACTACCTCATTAGATCCTATGGTTGCGGAGATTATAGGGGTATCTTTTTGTTTTAGTAGTAATGAAGCGTACTACATACCTTTAACACATAGTGAACTCGATACAGAAATTAAAGAGAACTACCTAATGGATAACTTAAAAACTCTTTTTAAACACAAAAATCTTACTTTGATTGGACAAAACATAAAGTATGATATGAATGTTCTAAAAAAATACAATGTTACAATTGACTGTAAAATTGAAGATACGATGATAATGTCCTATATATATAACTCCTCAGGAAAACACGACATGGATTCATTATCAGAAAAGTATCTAAATTATAAAACAACTAAATATGAGGATATTGCTGGATCAGGTGCAAAACAGAAACTTCTATCAGAATTGAGTGCTGAAAAAGTATTCTTCTACGCATGCGAGGATGCTGATATTACGTTTCAATTATATAAATACTTCAATAATGAAATAAATAAATCTAAAGAATTAGATAACCTTTACAGGAAGATAGAGTTACCACTTGTAAAGATTTTGTCCTCAATGGAATTTATGGGTGTAAAAATTGACAAATCTAAACTTAAAAAACTGAGCGACTCTTTGTCAGATAAAATAGTAAAACTTCAGAAAAAAATCTATAAATTGGCAGAACAGGAATTTAACATAAGTTCCCCGAAACAGTTACAAGAAATTTTTTATGATAAACTGAAACTGCCCATTTTAAAAAAAACACCAAAAGGTCAACCCTCAACGAGCGAGGATGTGATGTTAGATTTATCCGAGCATCATGAGCTACCCAAGTTAGTCCTTGATTATAGAAATCTCTCAAAACTAAAAAACACTTATACAGATAAATTGGGTGACATAGTCAATGAAGATTCACGAAGATTACATACCTCATATAATCAGACAGTCACAATTACTGGCAGATTGTCGTCGTCAAATCCTAATCTTCAGAATATTCCTATTCGAACAGATAATGGTAGGGAGATAAGAAAAGCATTTATAGCTGAACCAGGTAACAAGATATTATCCGCTGATTACTCCCAAATTGAATTAAGAGTCATGGCTCATCTATCTCAAGACCCTGCTCTATTAGAGAGTTTTTCTAAGGGCGAGGACATTCACTCAGCTACAGCGAGAGAAGTTTTTAATCATAACGAGAAGACAGTATCGGACGATGAAAGGAGAGTTGCTAAGACGATTAATTTTGGACTCATTTATGGAATCTCATCATTTGGTTTAGCAAAGCAACTTAGAATTGATACAAAATCTGCTAAGGATTTTATAGATAAGTATTTTTCAAGATATTCCGGTGTTAGAGATTTTATGGATGAGATAAAAAATCAAGCTAAAAAAGATGGATATGTTTCAACTTTATCGGGTAGAAAAGTATTTCTGCCAAATATTACTCACAGTAACTTTCAAATTAGAAGTGCCGCTGAAAGAACAGCAATTAATGCACCAATCCAGGGAACGGCCGCAGACATACTTAAAGTTGCAATGATAAATATCAATGATTGGATAGAAAAAGAGAAAGGTAAGGTAAGCATGTTGATGCAAGTTCATGATGAATTAGTCTTTGAAGTCGATAAATCTCTCGTGGAATCTGCTACGAAAACAATTGATAAATTAATGTCATCCTCTCTAAAATTGGATGTTCCTCTTATAGTTGATATTGGAATTGGCGAAAATTGGGACAAAGCACATTAGTAATTTTGTCAGTACACATTTGAAGAAAAACATGTTTCATATATAATTACATTGGGATTATGATGAAATTACCTCGTTTTATAATAATAGTATATTTTGTATGCTTATCTCAGATAAGTTTTGCAGGAGATATCTTAAAAGGGAAAGAAAAAAGTGCTTCTTGCGTTGCTTGTCATGGAGCGGATGGTATAAGCGTCAATCCAGTATGGCCAAAACTAGCCGGTCAACACGCCAAATATCTAGAAACTCAGTTATACGAATTTCAAAAAGGAGCTGATGGACTAAGAAACAATGCTGTCATGTATGGTATTGCCTTAACTCTCACAGATGAGGATATCGAGGATATTTCTGCTTATTATGCATCTCTAGATAAAACAATTGGTCTTACAGATGATGAATACCTAAATATCGGACAAAGCCTATATCGTGGAGGAAACATGGAATATAAGATTCAGGCATGTATCGCTTGTCATGGACCCAATGGGCAGGGTAATAGTCTTGCTGGAATACCATCGTTATCTGGACAGCATTCAGAATACATCTACCAGCAATTAAAAAATTTCCAAAGTAGTGATCGGTCAAATGATTATAATAAAATGATGCGTAATATTGCTGAGAGAATGTCTGATGAGGAAATGAAATCCGTAGCTAGTTATATTGAGGGTCTGTATTGAAAATGAATTTCGTCAAGTATTTATCTGTTTTTTTGGTAATCTTTTCATTTGTAACTTCACATACATTTTCTAGTCCTAAATACGTACAAATTTCAAATCAAAAGCAAACTGAGAGCGATAAGATTGTCGTCTATGAATTTTTTTGGTACGGATGTCCTCATTGTTTTAACATTGAGCCAACTATAAATGAGCTAGAGTCTGAACTCCAAAAAGATACCGTGTTAATAAAGGTACCTGTAGCGCTTAGAGATACTTGGGAAAATCACGCTAGGGCCTATTATGCTCTTAGACAAATGAATCTTGATGATGACCTACATGAAAAACTATTTGAGGAAATTCATATAAATTCACAAAGACTAGATACTAGAGATAGTCTTAGCCAATTCATATCTAATGAGGGATACAGCAGTAAAAAATTTGAAGAACTGTTTGATTCATATGGCACAGAGATTAGAATGAATAAAGCAGAGAGACTGAGAAAAAAATACCAAATTACTTCAGTGCCCACACTGATTGTTAATGGGAAATATATGACAAGTGGCTCATATGTAAGTTCATTTGCCGAGTTAAAAGATGTAATTAATATGTTAATTGAAAAAGAAAGATCAAATTAAGGGGGAAATATGAGCGCGGAAATAATTAGTGGAAAAGAAGTTGCTGAGAATATTCTAACAACAGACTTGAAAAGTAGAGTGGAAAAATTAAAACAATCAAACATCATTCCTAAATTAGTTGTTATTCTAGTTGGAGAAATGAAAGCTTCTGCGAGTTATGTTGCACAAAAAGAGAAGTTTGCAGGTAAAGCTGGGATAATTTCTGAAGTTCAAAGATTTGACGATAATGTTTCAGAAGATGAAATCCTTAATAGGATATCTGAGATTAATTCTGATAAAAGTATTCATGGCGTGATAGTTCAGTTGCCACTACCGAAACATATATCCGTCGCTAAAGTTTTAAACAACATCAATCCTGACAAAGACGTGGACGGCTTTACACCTTTCAATGTAGGAAAACTATTTCTTGGTGAGGACACTCTTGTATCGTGTACCCCAAAAGGAATAATGCTAATGCTAGAATCTAAGAATGTAGATCTTTCTGGAAAAAATGTTACTGTGATTGGTAGGTCAAATATTGTTGGTAAACCCGTATCAATTTTATGTCAACAGCAAAATGCGACGGTGACAATGTGTCACTCAAAAACCAAAGATCTCGACTCTAAATTAGCTGATGCAGATGTAGTTATTGTTGCTGCAGGTGTCCCTAGATTTATCAGTGGAAGTCAAATCCCTGAGGGTGCAGTGGTCATTGATGTTGGAATTCACAATATCGAAGGTAAATTATGTGGAGATGTGGATTTTGAATCCGCTTCCAAGAGAGCGTCAGCAATAACACCAGTTCCTGGAGGTGTTGGCCCAATGACAGTTTGCGCGCTTATCGAAAACACCATTATAGCAGCTGAGAGATTTAACAGCGCCTGAGAAGATTTGAACTTCTGACCTTTAGCTTCGGAAGCTAATGCTCTATCCAACTGAGCTACAGGCGCAAATATTTAATGAATTTTTTTTATCTTACAGTATAATCTAGTTTGTTATTTTAATTAATAACATAAGTCAGAATAAGACGGAATATGACAGATCAACAATTTTTTAAAATTTTTACAATTGTATCTATAATTATTATTTTTATAGCAGTAGTCATTGGAATATTATCAAATATTTTTGCCTCGTATTCATTTCATCCAAGCGAGCAATACATGTCACATAATAAAGAGAGTGAAATAACTAGAACAGCACCTGCTGGGAAAGTCAATTTAGCAAGTAATCCATCTATCAAACAAGAGGAGACCATTGTTGCTGATAGAGAGTCTGTTTGTGACACGATGGAGGGTGAATTTACAACACATGAAGTAAAAATGCTAAATGAAAATAGTTCAGGCGCTATGGTTTTTGAGCCGAGTTTCATTAAAATAGATTTGTGCGATAGTATTAATTTTGAGATGGTGGATGCAGGACATAACGCAGAAACTGTCGCTGCTCCTAATGGTAGTCTGCCATTTAATACTAAATATGAAAAAAGTACCATTATACAATTTGATGTAAATGGTCTTTACTTATATCAATGCGCACCGCATGCGATGATGGCTATGGCTGGGCTTATCCAGGTTTCTGATACAAATAACATCGAAGAAATGAAATCAGAAATAGAAAGGTTTGAGTCGAATGTTATGATTCCGGATGTTAAGACTAGAATGTCAGATATCTTCAGTAAGAACGTTAATTAGTATTATCATTGATGAAAATTTGATATCTATATTGCCTATTTACTAAGTTTTTTTTCTAGTTCTTCAATTTTTTTTCTCGTCTTTAGTAGCACCTCTTTTTGAACATCAAACTCTTCTCTCGTTACCAAGTCAAGTTTATGAAGATGATCTTCTAGCAGATTTTTAAGGTTTTCTCTAATATCTTGAGAGATTTTTGTTTCACCAGAGGGAAGAAGGGATTCTATTTTTTCAACTAAACTTATTATTTTTTTGCTATCCATAGGTTCCTGTGCACTTTCGGAGTGCATTCAATATCTAATGTAATCATTTTATTAGTATTTCACGTTAAAATCCAACTATATATCCAAACAACATTTTCTCAGCATTGTGGTTTTGTTGGCATGCTTTATGCATCTATATAATTAGCTGTATGATTTTCTATTGATAATCGTCCAACTCAAAGATTGTAATTTTAATGTTATTTTAATTAGGAGATGAAAAATGAAGAAAAAACTTTTAAATATATTACTTCTTATAGTATTTGTTACATCAACAGCATTCTCATCTGAATCAGCAGTTGCAGAAGAAACTGAGAATTCTGTTAGTTACAACATCGGCTACATGTCTGAATACTGGTATAGAGGTGTTTATCAAGCTGAGTCATCAGTTAGTTTTGGAGCTGATCTTGAAGCGGGAAACTTTTACGCAGGTACTTGGTGGGCGGATGTAGACAAAGGTATGGAATATGATATCTATGCTGGTTTAAACTTTTCAATGGGGCCAGCTGACATGTATCTTGGTGTTACAGGTTATTACTATAGTGACAACTTTGATGATGACTACGAAGAAGTTAACTTCGGTATTGCTATGGGAAACTTAGCCATAGATGCAGCAGTTGGAGAATACAAAAAAGGTGTAGTTGGTAATACAAAAGATCATAATTATTCTTTCACATCTGCTACTTATGATCTTACAGAGTTAACAGGTTTACCTTTGACCTACTCATTTGGTGCATGGGGAGGATCAAAGCTACAAGGTGAAGTACACACGTTAAGTTTTACTAAAAAAATTGAAGGAGTAGATGTTGGATTAGAGGTTGCTAAAAACAGTGATGATATTACTGGAAGTGCATCAAACAAAGATACAACATTTGCACTATTTACTCTAGGATATAGTTTCTAGTTTATTTATGAGTTACAATATGAAACAGAGGAGGACTTTTATCAATGAAAATGATTATAGCGATAATAAAACCTTTTAAATTAGATGAAGTAAGAGAAGCCTTATCATCTATAGGAGTGCAAGGTATTACTGCAACAGAGGTAAAAGGTTTTGGTAGGCAAAAGGGCCACACTGAGCTTTATCGTGGTGCAGAATATGTAGTTGATTTTTTACCGAAAATTAAACTTGATATTGCTGTTGATGATAGTCTTGTTGATAAAACAGTCGACACAATTCTTTCGACTGCGAGTACTGGTAAAATTGGAGATGGAAAAATATTTGTTCTGGATCTTCAAGAAGCGATTCGTGTTCGTACTGGCGAAAAGGGAAGTGAGGTTCTTTAGTTAATTAATTAATTAATTAGGAGAACTTACAATGGAAGAAAAAGTCATTGAATTGGCATATGCCCTTGATACATTTTATTTTCTTGTGATGGGTGCATTTGTAATGTGGATGGCAGCAGGTTTTACTATGCTAGAATCTGGTCTTGTCAGAGCTAAAAATACCGCGGAAATTCTAACCAAAAATATATCTCTTTACTCAATAGCTGTCATCATGTACATGATTGTAGGATATAATCTCATGTACCCAACAGGAGGATCTGGAATTATTCCAGATTTGAGTTTCTTTTTAGGTGAAGATAACACCGCAGAAGCAGTAATTGCTAGTAGTGGTGATATCTATTACTCAGGACTTTCCGATCATTTCTTTCAGGTTGTGTTTGTTGCAACTGCATGCTCAATCATTTCTGGAGCTGTAGCTGAAAGAATGAAATTATGGCCGTTTTTGTTATTTTGTGTTTTTATGACCAGCATAATATATCCAGTACAAGGTTATTGGAAGTGGGGCGGCGGTTTCTTAGACGAGGCAGGTTTCTCAGACTTCGCAGGATCTGGTGTAGTCCATCTTTGTGGTGCAGCAGCAGCAATAGCTGGTGTCTTAGTCTGTGGAGCAAGATCAGGCAAATACGAAGGTGATAAAGTAAATGCTATGCCAGGTGCAAATCTACCGTTGGCCACACTTGGAACATTTATTCTGTGGTTAGGTTGGTTTGGTTTCAATGGTGGATCAGAGCTTATGATTTCAAACGTTGCAGAAGCTAATGCGGTGTCACTTATATTAGTAAATACCAACCTTGCAGCTGCTGGCGGAGTTATGGGCGCTCTAATTTTATCTAAACTTATGTTTGGTAAATCTGACTTAACTATGGCACTAAATGGTGCTATCGGTGGATTAGTCTCTATAACAGCTGAACCACTAGCTCCAACCCCAGGATTAGCAACAATCATTGGAATTATTGGCGGCTTAATAGTGGTATTTTCAATTGTCACACTTGATAAAATGAAAATTGATGACCCTGTTGGAGCGATATCTGCTCATGGTACGTGTGGTGTTTGGGGTTTAATTGCAGTTTCACTAACTGGGGGTTCTTTAGGTGCACAGATTTATGGAACTCTTGTAATATTCCTTTGGACATTCACTCTGAGTTTTATCATTTGGACAGTTATAAAAATGTTCTTTGGTTTAAGAGTGTCTGCTGAGGATGAAGAAGAGGGAGTAGATATGGCAGAATGTGGATTGGATGCTTATCCTGAATTTAGTAAATCTATGGATTCAGCACCATCTGTTTATCCTAAAAAATAGATAAGTAACAAGCAAGAGGGCATACTTTATGCCTTCTTGCAATGAGTAAAGGACCATGTGCCTGAAGGATAAATAGGCATAGGAAAAATAGTTGTTTCGATACTGGTGAATTGACTCATTTTAAGTTTTTTTGTCATTGGTTTTATCAGGCTTTTCTGATGTATCAGTGGTGACCCACTTTGCTGGATAAATAAACCTCCTCTTGTCAGTAAATTCGCAATATTTTTATAGAATTCTAAAGAGTACAATTTTGCTGATGGGGAGTCTGGGTCTGTGCAGTCTACTATAATTAAATCATACTTTGGACTTTTATAGTTGCATATCCAATCATATCCATCACAAATATTTATTTCTATTTTTGCCCTGATGCTTTTCTTAATCTTAAAGAACCTTGGAAAATATTTTTGACAAACGTTTATTACTTCTCTATCTATTTCTACTAAGGTGAGTTTATCAAATATGATTTTTTTTGAGATAGTATGTGTAATCCCAAAATCTCCACCACCAATCATCAAAATATTTTTATATTTTTTTTTAGTTAATAAATCAATACAGCCATCATGATATTGATCTGAATTTTTTTCAGTTAACATAAAACAATCGTCTATTAAAAGAATATTCCCATAGTAATCAGATGAAAAAATTTCAATTTTTTGATACTTAGATTTATTGCTATATAGTTTTTTATTACATTTGATTGAAAAAGAGCTCTCAGTATCATTATTGTATTCTTTTATGTACATTTTAGGTATTAATCTCGTTTTTATATGTTATTTTACTACAATACTTTGAATCATTCTTTTTTTATTAAATATTATGAATCTTGATCATAAACACCTTTTACTAAGAGCCGAAGTCAATAATTGTCCAAGTGAACCTCAGTTATCTCTAGTTCTTGCATGGATGAAGAAACTCATTAAGAGTATTGATATGAATTTATTACAAGGACCTAATATAGCTTACATTGATCAACCTGGAAACCGAGGAATAACATGTATGGCCTTAATTGAAACTAGCCATATAGTTTTACATATTTGGGATGAACAAGATCCCGGTATTTTTCAATTAGATGTTTATAGTTGCAAATCTTTTGATGTTAATATTGTTGTGGATTGCCTCAAAAATGATTTTGATGTAGCAAAAATAGAATATAAGTATCTAGATAGAAATCATGGTCTTGCATTAATTGATGAGAAATAAGTCATTTTTTTAAATGAAGGTTATATTTAATTTTTGCCACCACATAATCAATAAGTATAAGCATATTTTTATAAAGTTCAGATTTATCGCTAAAGTTAGCTGGCGCAATAAAATCTACACGATTAGCCTTTAATAGACTTTTACTTATTCTTATCTGTTCTTGATTTTTCTGAAAAACCGCAATAGAGTGACCTCCTTCTTTTTTAATCAATGCCATACTTGGTACATCAGTGAGCCCATCTCCGATATAAATCATATTATCAAATGGGATAGGCCTCTGTTTTTCTTCCATGTGCTCATTAATCGATTCTGATAAATTTATTTTACCTTTGTTAATCCTAAAAATGTATTGAGTTTTAGTAGTATCAGTGACTACTATCTTTGGGAAAACTGCATTATCATTTTTATCAAAATAATATTCTGAGGCAAAAATTTTTTTTATATATTTCTTTATTGATATTCCTTCAAGAATTTCTAGGTGACCAGCTGATATTATATAATGTTCTATGATTACCTTCGATTTTGATATTTTTTTTACATACTTGTTCACTCTATCAAACCATGTCTGAACTCCATTATAATATTCTATGTTTTTTGCCATTTTATAAAATTCTTTTTTAGAGATTGCAATATTTTTCTCTTCTGCATAATCTAGGAGATGCCGCATATAGACCATCATAGATTCTGCCCCGGTTTCTCGAGTTTCTTTGACAATATCATCCCAAAAATTTTTTGATTTGATGCCCATTCTTGGAAGGAGAGTATACTCTTGCATGGTCTTCGGTGTCAGTGTCCCATCAAAATCATAAATAATAGCGATTTTATTCTGTTTCATCACATCTCCGTTGGTGCGTTAATATTTAAAGTTTCTAGACCACAACGTATAACTCTTTGGATGGCAGCAATGAGATACACTCTACTGTAGATAATCCTCTCTTCTATAATTTTGACATTCGTATAGTAACTATGAAATTGTTGAGCAAGGTCATATAAATAATTTGTCATAATGTTTGGTTTAAGTGATGTAATAGACTTATACGACATATCTTTAAAATCCATTAATAGTGTTATCAATTCGATTTCACTTGTTTCCTTTAAATCATTTGGATTAAAAGAATTTTTATTATATTCTGGCAATTGATTGAGTATTTTCTCAATTCTAGCATGCGCATATTGTATGTAATAAACAGGATTATTTTTGTTTGTAGAAATAGCAATATCTAAATCAAAATCTAAATGCTGATCTTTATTTTTTGTAAGATAGAAGTAATTAATTGCATCAACTCCTATTTCATCTGCGAGAGTATCTAGCTTCACAAACTCACCTTTCCTAGTTGACATAGATATTTTATCTTTACCTCTATATAAATTAGCAAATTGGATTAAATGTATATCTAATTTGTTAATATCATGACCAAGAGCTTTCAACCCACTATTTATTCTTGGAACATATCCATGATGATCTGCCCCCCAAACATTGATTATATGATCATATAATTTCATTTTCTGATCATGATAGGCTAAATCAGATGCAAAATATGTGTATTCTCCATTAGTTTTAATGAGAACTCTTGGCTCATCTGACAAGAACATGAGAGCGCCGTCAGTTTTCTGTGTTTGTTTTGAATCTTTAAGTTTCTGAATAATTTCATCAACAAGATTATCTTCAAATAATGTTGATTCATAAAACCAGTTATCGAATTCGATATCTAATTTATTTAATGTATTCTTTATATCATCAATGACGTGCTTAATTATTGCTGTTTTACACCTATCTAATATTTTCCGGTGTTTATTATCTTTAAGTAAATCACCTAGATTATTTCTCAAATTCTCTTGTTCTAATAAAAGAGAAATATTTTTTGAAATCTCTTCAATATATTTACCTTTGTATAGTTCTGACTCATCAAATTTTAGCGATTTATCTAGGTGTGAGAATACGCTTAGGACCAAATTATTGATTTGATTACCAAAATTATTCACGTAATACTCTTTTACAACAGTATGACCCTGAATTTTGAGGAATTTTGAGATAATATTTCCGTATACAGCACCTCGACCGTGACCAACATGTAGTGGGCCAGTAGGATTTGCAGATACAAATTCTACCAGAAATTTCTTTGGTTTCTTGACATCACAACCTGCCAAAAGGTTATTTGTATTTAATATTTCTGTCACTATATTATTTTTTTGTAAAATTTTTATCGAGAAATTTATATAACCTGGTTTGGCAATATCTACAATATAGTTGTTCTTTGCCTTTAAGTTTTTCGTAATTTCCTCGGCGATTTGTATAGGATTTTTTTTAAGTGGTTTAGCTAATCTCATTGCAACATTGGTATAGTAATCAGATGAGACATGCTTATTAACATTTTTATTCACCTCGATTAAATTATTATCATTTATGTTGAATAATTTTATTAAGGCTTCCGCAATATCTTTTTTAATTGAATCTTTCATGTTACATCTAATAAAAATCTATAGGATCAATATCAATAGACCACCTAACATTGTAAGGTTTTTTCTCTTCAATGTATTCTCTTATTTGCCTAGTTTTATTGTTAAGAATCGAACGATTTTTTGAGCCAAACATTATTTGATGATGATAAACATTTCCTCTTCTTCCAATAGGAGATTCTGCTGGACCAAATACAAAAACTCTATCGTCACCAGAAAACTTCTTTCTTATATTATTTAATAGATTGAGTGATTTATTTTTGTGAATTGAAGATGATTTAACAAGTGAAATGTGACTATATGGTGGCAAACAGCTCGCCTGTCTTTCTTTTAAGTTTTCTCTGGAAAATTCCTCGTACCCGCCTTTTAGCAGCGTCTTAAGTAATGGATGATCAGGGTTTCTTGTTTGTAAAATAACATGACCTCTAGTAGATTTTCTTCCGGATCTCCCCGAAACTTGTGTAATGAGCTGTGCTGTTCTCTCTAAGCCTCTAAAATCCGTACTGTACAGACCTGAGTCAACATCAATTATTCCAACTAGTGATACATTTGGAAAATCATGCCCTTTTGCAATCATCTGCGTTCCTATCAAAATGTCTATTTCTTTGTTTTTCATCTGGTTTATAAATTGCTTTAGTTTTTTGATATTAGTTACGGAGTCACTATCGATTCTTGAGACATTCGCTGTTGGAAATAGCTTTTTAATCCCATCTTCAATTCTCTGTGTGCCATAACCAAGCGGAACTAGATCACATGATTGACAGTCACCAGGATTTGGAGAAATCTTTTCTATAGATCCACAATGATGACATTTCAGATTTTTTTGAGTCTTATGGTACGTCATAAAGGAGATGCATCTTTTACATTTAGAAATCCATTTACAGTTTTTACAAGTTAAAGCATGGCTAAAACCTCTTCGTCCAATGAAAAGAATAACTTGTTTTTTAAGCTTAAGTTGTTGTTTAATAGATTTCGCAAGATATCCTGAGATACCATTGTTTGGTGTATCTTTATTTAAATCTATGAGTACTATCTTTGGTAGTTCTGTTTTAAAATATCTTTTGGTAAGCTTATATTTTATTGATTTATCGATTATAGAATTATAAATACTCTCAAATGATGGAGTCGCACTCCCAATTATGATAGGAATATTGAGTTTTTTGGCTCTGATGATTGCTAGATCTCTTGCATGATATTTAAATTTTTCTTGTTGTTTCAGTGAACTATCATGCTCCTCATCAACTACAATGAGTTTTAAATTGTCAAATGGAAGAAATATTGATGACCTAGTGCCGATAACTATGTCCAACTGATTTGTCGATGAAAGTTTCCAAACGGTCATTTTCTCTTTATCTGTCAATGAAGAGTGATATGAATAGATTGTTGATTTGATATACTCCTGAAATCTATCAATTGTTTGAGGTGTTAAATTTATTTCTGGAACAATAATAAGTATTTGTCCTTTTTTTTTGATAATTTCATCTGAGATTTTTATATATAATTCTGTTTTCCCACTACCAGTTATTCCGCTGATTAATATACTCGAATAATCATTTATTTTTTGTTTAATATTTTTATATATTTTTTCTTGCTCATGATTGAGCATAATTTCTTTTCTTGCAAAATATTTTGTATCATTTTTATTATAAATATTTATTCGGTCTTTTTTTATCCCACGTTTTATTTGTGTTGGTAGTGTGCTAAATATAATTTGACCAAGAGGGTACTGATAATAATTACTCGCCCACTGGCATAAATTCAAAATCTCATCATTTATAACTGGAGAATCGTCAATAACCTCCTTAATATTTTTCAATCTAAATTTAGATTCCACTTTCCCCGTCTTTTTTTCTTTATCTATGACTATGCCAATAACGTCTTTATTACCAAAAGACACTTTAACCCGTGAGCCAATAACTATCGATTTATGATGAGTTTTCGCTACATAATCAAAAGTGGTATACAGGGGGTAATTGACTGCAACTTTTACGATAATTTCCATGATTTATTATACATTTAACAACCATCTTGGTTGAGGCATCGTAAAAAAATTTTTATCCACAGAATCTGTGGATAAAATTGTGGAAAAATCCTAAATACTAGTTATTTTTCATTTTACTAAAAGTGGTACAGCAGATTGTATGTTTTATAATCAATATGAAAAAATTATAAAAATCAATAATATACGTTCTTTATGATAATATTTTCATTATCGATGACCAGCAAAACTATGTTTATTTGAGAACGACTCTCATTGTTAATAAACCGAGGATTTTGTAATAAATCTGAGGTTTCTTTGAATCGATCTAGGTAAATTTGGCTGAAAACAACCCCAATTACACCTATTTTTGCAGTGTAAAATTATTTTGTTTAAATTATCAACAAAAAGACTATCTGAGATATAATAGTTCGATGATAAAGACTAGGCAGATACTTCGCTTGAATGCAGCAGGGCACCCCACAGGCTGGATTAATTACCAAACAGCAGTGAAGTTATATCATCTTGAACAAATTGCATATGAATGTGGATCATCTACCCTTCACATAAAAGGAGGTATAAACCGCCTTACAGGCCTCAGAAGCTCACTTGACATTAATTCCATAGTTGCGACCAAGAGTTCTCATAAGTTAGATTATTCATCCTTTACACCATGTTTGAATAACATGACTTTATTTATGAGGGATGCGAATACGTGCTTATATTGTGGTGAGGTATTTTCCAATAAATATCTTTCTAGAGATCATATTATTCCTTTATCGCTAGGGGGAGAGGATATTTGGACTAACGTGGCTACGGCCTGCAGAAGATGTAATAATTTGAAAGGAGGCAAAACTCCCGAAGATGCCAAAATGATGCTCATAGCAGTTCCATTTAGCCCCTCTAGAGTTGAATATTTAATTTTACGAGGCAGAACAATCTTAGCTGACCAAATGGAGTTTCTAATTTCTCACATATCTAAAAATAGCCCTCTCCTTGAAAGATTTAAATCAACTTAGTGTAATAAAGACCTATGAATTCTACAGAAAAGAAAGGAGTCTTGTTGGTAAATTTAGGAACACCAAAATCACCAACAACAAAAGATGTCCGTATTTACTTGAGAGAATTTTTGTCTGATAAAGATGTAATTAGATTACCTAGGTTTTTCTGGTTACCTCTATTAAATCTGATAATTCTCCAGACCAGACCAGCAAAAAGCGCCGAGTTGTACAAAAAAGTTTGGACAGAGTGGGGTTCGCCGCTTTTATATAACACTTTCCTACAAGCCGGTAAACTCAGAGAGAGATTTGAAAATCAAATTAATAATCAATATACAGTTGATGTTGCAATGAGATATGGACATCCGTCAATGGAGTCAAAAATAATACAATTTTCTAAAAGTGGATTTAAAGAGATAGTTATTATTCCCATGTTTCCACAGTACTCAACCACTACCACAAGATCGATAGCAAGACACCTTGACAAAATTTTAACAAAACTAAAATTAGATAAACTTAATATTCATTTTGTGAAAGATTTTCATGATCATGACTTGTATATCGACGCTTGTTGTGAACACATAGAGACTTTCAAGAAAAGCAGCGGATCACCAGATAAATTAGTGCTCTCATATCATGGAATCCCTCTCTCTTACATTGGCGATGATGAACCATACCAAGACCAGTGTTATAAGACCTCTCGGTTGATTGCCAGAAAACTAAACTTATCTGAGTCCATGTACGAGGTTGCCTTTCAGTCAAGATTTGGGAGAGCAGAATGGATCAAACCCTATTTAGCTGAGAGATTAGAGAGTTTACCCGCTGAAAGTATTAAAAATATCCATATATTCTGCCCAGGTTTCTCATCTGATTGTCTAGAGACTATTGAGGAGATTGGTGAAGAGTCTCGTGAGTTGTTCTTAGACTCCAAAGGTGAGAAGTTTGAATTTATTCCATGCTTAAACGGATCGGATAAGTTTATAAATTTAATTGAGGATTTGGTGACAAATTCAGAGCGGCATCATACCGATTTTAAATCACTATTTTAATTTTTTTTCTAGAATATTTAATTTAAGTTTCGCATAGTCGGGTAAACCGTTCTTAAAAGGAGGATAGTCTTCACCATCAATAAGACTTAAAATATATTTTTTACATATGCTTGTAATATTATAACCATCTTTTGTTATAAAATTATTTGGGAGAATTCTCTCCTTATTTGCAACCCTCGCTAAATTAACTGATCCTGTCAACCATTTGCCATTTCTAGCTTTAGATTTAACAGTTACCATCACATCTGAGGCACCGCTCAATAACAAATTAATTGACTGAAATCCAACCTCATAAGCTTGTCGTACATCACTTGATGAACCCAAATGTCTTGATGCTCTCTGTAGGTAGTCTGCAACAGCCCAGTGTACCTTATATTTCAACTTGTCTGTTATTAATTTAGCTAGTATAGGAGCCACACCTCCTAAGTGAGCATGACCGAAACTATCCTTTTGGGCACTCGCTGATATAAATCTATTTTTGTAGTCTCTTATTCCCTCAGAAGCAACAACAACACAAAACCCATTTTCTTTAATCGCTTGTTGAGTTCTATTGAGAAAATCACTCTGATTAAATTTAATTTCAGGAAATAGAATTAAATGAGGAGCACTGTTATTCAAGTTTTTTATTACTCCTGAAGATGCCGCTAGCCACCCTGCATGCCTACCCATAACTTCTAGAATAAAGACTTTTGTAGATGATTTTGACATTGATGCCACATCAAGCGATGCTTCCAGAGTCGATGTCGCAATATATTTAGCCACTGTACCAAAACCAGGACAAGAATATGTTTCCTCCAAATCGTTATCAATTGTTTTAGGCAATCCAATACACTGAATTTTAAACCCTTGCTGATTAAAGAATTTTGAAATCTTAAGGGTCGTATCTTGCGAGTCTCCTCCACCATTATAAAGAAAGTATCCAATATTATGTTTTTTAAACACATTGAGAATTTTTTCATATTCATTTTTATTGTTTTTATAATCAGACAGTTTTATTCTACATGAACCGAAGGCACCACCTGGTGTATGAATTAGTTTTGAAATCTCTTTTTTGGATTCTTTATTCAAATCGATTAATTCCTCATTTATTGCTCCTGCAATTCCATTTTTTCCAATAAGTAATTTCCCAAAAGATTTCTTATTTTTTTTATAATTATCATAGATGCCACTTGCTGTGGCATTTATCACTGGTGTAACACCACCTGATTGTGCATAGAAAATATTCTTCTTCATATATTTACCAATTAAAGTCCTAACCAAGAATCAGCTGAGAATTTCTTGAGACCGATATACTCAAAAAAATCTTTCAGCGCAGGTATATCTGACAAATTTCTTTTGTCACTTATTTCATGATTATGTACAGATACAAGTTTAGCAAGTTTTTTTGATGTGTAGATAATTTTTTTATTCTCTAACAGAATTTTTGAAACTCTTGCATATTTTGAGCCAAACACCTCTGGTATTTGCGATATGTTGTCATAAATTTCATCCAATGTTTTGTAATGAGAAATCAGTTTTTTTGCAGTTTTAGACCCAATACCTGGGGCACCAGGTATACAATCTGTTGAATCCCCCATTAAGCCTTGAAATTCCGCAAAATATTTTGGAGAAAAACCCAATAAGTTATAGATATCATCGTATGTTAGTTTCTTAGTTTTTAAATTCCACCATATATCTTTTTTGTTTATGATTTGAAATAAATCTTTATCATTAGTAATGACAACGTTTCGAATTTTATTCTTGAAATTAGTTCTTGAAATTGTAAAAAGTAAATCATCTGCTTCATATTCTGTGCTAGCAAAATTTTGTAATCCTAGAATATCTAGTAGTTCCCTGCATAGTTTGAACTGAACCTTTAATTCATCAGGGGCCATAGGTCTGTTCTGTTTATATTTACTGTAAATATTATTACGGAAGCAGGTACCTAGTGATTCATCGAATGCAAAACAGACTCGCTTTGGTTTATGATTTATTAAAAAACTCTTTACAAAATTTGAGAAACCTACTAAAGCCGAAATTGATAAAAATTTTTGTGTTTTAATAGGCGGTATCGTAAACCAATATTTAAGCACGATTCCAGTTGCATCGATTATGTATGACTTATCATAATTGTCATTCAACAATTTTAATTAAATCTCCTATTTCGGGATTTTTATTTGGATAATGACCGTTAAGTAGTTGTAATTTTTCTTTTGCAAACTTTCCTAGCGGAGATGATTTTGCAAGTGTTTCATAAGTCATTCCATCTCTAAATCTGATTACTTTAATTTTCAATCCTTTTGAGTTATCTATCTCCTCTTGCGTCATTTTCTTAAAGGAAATCAACATATTTTTAGCTGACATATCATTATCTAAGTTGTCCATGGTTATGTTTGCTATCCATGCTTTTGGTTTTATGGCGTCTGTTTTTGTATCAAAAATAATAATGTATCTTTTATAGTAAGTATCTACAGGTGTCGTGTTCTTATATAGATGAGTATATCCACTTAGTCCATTGTGCGAAAATACACTCTCTTCAAGAAGCTCATTATTGTTGAGGAATCCACTTTGTCTTATGCCCTTACTTAAATACTCTTTTGGAGTCAGTCCGTTATCAAGATCATCTTTTAGTAAATCATCTGCCATCATGATAATTAAATCTTTGTCTTTCCTTAATTCTAATCTATCGGGAAGATTCTTAAATACCCAACCATCATCTACATCAAAGCGTATTTGAAAAACTGGATGATAGAAAGTTGAGTCTTTTAGATAACCCTCCTCTGGACTTGTTCCATAGTTAGTTCCATCAAGAAGTTTGAGAAATTTTTCTTTATTTGTCTTCAATTTTTTAATATTTTCACTATTGTCCTTCAATGCGTTAATTCGTTTCTTACTATCAGGGTGAGTCGAGAAAATACCATGATATCCAATATTAGGTTCTCGATTTTCACTTTTCGCTATTACTTTTTCTAATTCATCAGACTGTTTCATAATTTCAAGGAAAGATGTCATTGCTGTTGGGTCGTACTCATTTGTAAGCAAATATTCCGCACCAAGTTGATCAGCTTCGAGCTCAAAACTTCTCCCATATCCTCTGTTTATAGCAACGTTAAGAAGACTAAATGCATTACTAGTCAATTGGCTACCCGGAACATTAGCCTGAATAATACCCAATAATAAATTAGTTACTTGGGCAGTGCTCATTCCTCTGACTGCATGTCTAGCTGTTATATGACCTATTTCATGACCGAGGACGCCAACTAATTCTGCTTCAGAATTGAAATAATTTAACATTCCACGGTACATATAAACATAACCACCAGGCGTTGCAAAAGCATTAAAAATAGGTGAGTCAATTATAGTGAAAGTCCACTTAAGATTAGGCCTATGACTCTTTCTAGCAATTTCATTACCTAATTTTTGAACATAGTCATTGAGTTCTTTATCTTCGAGTATTTTTTGTTCCTCTAAAATTCTTTGATGGTAAGTAGCACCAATAGAAATTTCTTGTTGCTCAGTTATGGTAACAAAATCTGGATTTCCGGTTACGGGATTAGTCGCACAACCACTTAGCGTAAGAAGAGGTACGAGAAATATAAACCTGAATCTAGAAATATATAACATCCTAATTATTATGTTGTCTAATAAGGTATTTTTCAATTCCTTTCAATGCTTGAGCTCTGTGGCTTATTGAATTCTTCTCTTTATCAGTTAATTCTGCAGATGTCTTTTTATACTCAGGCAAATAAAAAATAGGATCGTACCCAAAACCATTACTACCTAATGGTTTTTCTGCAATGAAACCATGCCATGAACCTGAGCAGATAACCGGAAAGGGATCATCTGGAAATCTCATAAACACAATAACACATCTGTAACAGGCAGATCTCTTTTCCATAGGGATACCTTTGAGAGCATTTAATAACTTAATGTTGTTCATTTCATTAGTAGCATTTTCTCCTGCGTAGCGCGCTGATTTAACCCCTGGCTTAGCTTTTAGAAAGGATACTTCAATGCCAGAGTCGTCCGCTAGTGAGGGCAATCCTGTTACAAGAGAAGCGCTTCTAGCTTTAATAATTGCATTTTCAACAAAAGAGGAGCCCGTTTCTTCGACTTCTGGAATTTCTGTATCATTATGAGAAATGAGGTTTATAGAAGTATTAGACAAAATTCTTTGTATCTCTCTTATTTTACCCTCGTTTTTTGTAGCGAGCATTATTTTCATAATTGTGGTATAGATTTTTATTCGTAATGTAAAATTATAGACTATAATTCAAAGTATGAGTGAAAAAAGTAACAAACAATTGGACTCAATAAGTGTCTCAGATATAACCCAAAAGAAAATCACGATAAGAGTTGCGATTTCCGAGGGTTTTATATCACTATCAAAAGAGGCGGTCAATGAAATTGAGAAAAATACAAATAAAAAAGGAAATGTAATCGCTGCAGCTAAACTTGCTGGTATAATGGCCGCTAAGAAGACATCATCTATCATCCCGCTCACACATCCGTTATCGATTGAAAATATTGAAATTGATCTCACTTTAAGCCCTGGCAAATTAAGATGTAGAACAACCGTAGTTTCTGAAGGCAAAACAGGAGTTGAAATTGAATCACTTTTTGCTACAGAGGTAGCCTTATTGACTGTCTATGACATGTGTAAGTACATTGATAAATCAATGACAATATCAGGTATAAAATTATTAAAAAAAACCGGAGGAAAATCCGGAGATTTCATTCGTTAGATAAGTCTATGAGATTTGTAATCTACATAATATTATTTCTCACAGTTTCTTTTATCGGAACTTTTATTTATACCAAATACTTTTTAGACATTGATGATTATAAAGAAAATATCTCACAATATGTATCTGAAAAAATTAATTATAATTTTAGTTATACTGGTGATCTTGTTATCACCATTGATCCTGAAGCTAGTTTAATTATTAATGACATAGTTATTTCAGACTTATCAGATAATAGTCAAATTATAACTAAAATTCAGCAACTTAAGTTGAATATAAATAAAGAAAGTATTTTAGATGGAATAATTGATGTTAATAATGTTGAGATTGTAAATATGAAATTTTATGGTTTTAACCTTGATGAGTCTCTTATAAGATCATATCTATTAATCAAGGATTTAAATTATAAGCAGATTACTAATGATATCTTTACTAGCATTAAGTCTCTCACAGCAACAGCAATTATTAATGACAATCAAATGTACATAAATGACATCAACATCGAAACTTTATTGTTGAAAGTAAATGGTGTAGGTAATCTCAACATAAAAAATAAAACTCTAGATTT